>CAXGUG010000052.1:0-27143 GCA_964012715.1 uncultured Rhodospirillaceae bacterium
TGCCACCGGTTGAGGGAACTTGCTAGGGTGCGCCGCAACAAACGCCGCCTTTTTCGGTGCGCATTTCAATCAAAATGGAGACCCAAGCCCATGGCCACTTCCGTCCGGCCCCGCCGTTCGATCCTGTACATGCCCGGTTCCAACGCCCGCGCCCTGGAAAAGGGCCGCACGCTGGCCGCCGACGGCCTGATTCTGGATATGGAAGACGCGGTCGCGCCGGATGCGAAACAGACCGCGCGTGACCAGATCACCGCCGCCATCGCCGAGGGCGGATACGGCATGCGCGAACTGATCGTGCGGACCAACGGCCTGGACACCCCCTGGGGCGAGGACGACCTGAAGGCCGCCGCCAAGATGGGCGCCCATGCGGTTCTGCTACCCAAGGTCGAAAGCAAGGCCATGGTCGATCAGGCGATCGCCATCCTGGACGCCGCCGGCGCGCCCAAGGACCTGCCGATCTGGGCCATGATGGAAACGCCGCTGGGCATGCTGCACGCCGAGGAAATCGCCTTTTCCAGCCCGCGCCTGCAATGTCTGGTGATGGGCACCTCGGACTTGGCCAAGGACCTGCGCGCCCAGCATACGCCGGACCGCATTCCGTTCATCACCTCGCTGGGCCTGTGCCTGCTGGCCGCCCGCGCGGCCAAGATCGCGATCCTCGACGGCGTCCACCTGGACTTGGCCGATGACGACGGGTTCAAGGCATCCTGCGTACAGGGCCGCGAACTGGGCATGGACGGCAAGACCCTGATCCACCCCAAGACCATCGCCATGGCCAACGAGGCATTCTCACCGTCCGAAGACGAAGTGGCCTGGTCCAAGCGGATTATCGAAGCCCATGCCGAGGCCGAAAAGGAAGGCAAGGGCGTGGTTCTGGTCGACGGCAAGTTGATCGAGAACCTGCACGTCGAAGGTGCTAAGCAGATGGTCGCCATGGCCGATGCCATCGCCGCCATGGAACAGGCCTCGGCCTAACTCAACACCAACAACAAGCAGCGGAAAGCCGACGGCCATGAGCGACAAGACCAATCGGGGCAATTTCTTCGAAGACTTCACCCCGGGCCAGATCATCCGCCACGCCACCCCGCGCACGGTGACCGAGGGCGAGGTCGCGCTCTACACCGGGCTATACGGCAACCGCTTCGCCCTGCATTCGTCCGACATGTTCGCCATGGCGCTGGGCTATGAAGGCATGCCGGTCGACGACATGCTGGTGTTCCATATCGTGTTCGGCAAGACGGTGCCCGACGTGTCGCTCAACGCCGTCGCCAACCTGGGCTATGCCGACGGACGGTTCGGCGAACCGGTTTACCCCGGTGACACCCTGTCCTCGGAATCCGAAGTGATCGGCGTACGCGAGAACTCCAGCGGCAAGACCGGCGTGGTCTGGGTCCGGACCACCGGCACCAATCAGCGGGGCGAGGAAGTGTTGTCCTATGTCCGCTGGGTCATGGTCCGTAAACGCGACGAAAGCGCCGCCGCCCCCGAAGCCGTGGTCCCGGACCTGCCGGGCGCGGTCGCGGCGAGCGACCTGGTCGTTCCCGACAGCCTGAACCTGTCCGCCTATGACGAAGTCGGCGCCGGAAGCCCCTATTTCTGGGACGATTACGCGGTCGGCGAAAAGATCGACCATGTCGACGGCATGACCCTGGAAGAAGCCGAACATATGCTGGCGACGCGGCTGTACCAGAACACGGCCAAGGTCCATTTCGACCTGCATGCCCAAAAGGACGGCCGGTTCGGAAAGCGCCTGATCTACGGCGGCCATATCATTTCCCTGGCCCGCGGCCTCAGCTTCAACGGCTTGGCCAATACCTTCCACGTCGCCGCCATCAACGGCGGGCGGCATGTCGCGCCGTCGTTCGCGGGCGATACGATCTATGCCTGGTCCGAAGTGCTGGATAAGGCCGAAATCCCAGGCCGGGACGACGTCGGCGCCCTGCGCCTGCGCCTGGTCGCGGCCAAGGATCACCCCTGCAACGGCTTCCCGCTGAAGGGCGAGGACGGCAAGGATCATCCCGCCGTCGTCCTGGATTTCGATATCTGGACCTTGATGCCGCGCGGCTAAGTTATTAGCGCAAAAATAAATTCCATAATTTTGACGTAAATCAGCGTGATTGTCAGGTTGCTGTCACGCGCTGATGGCATGTGTCTTGCACAATTCTCTATGCATTTCGCATTTTGACAAAGATCACACTCTAAGGACTCCCCCCATGTCCCTGACCATTCGCCAGAAACTGGCCGCCTGTTTGGCCGGTATCCTCGCCGTTTTCATTCTTACCGGCGGTTATGAGGTCGTCACTTTGAAGGACGAGCTTGTCACTTTGGAAAAAGCCAAGGGAGACATCGCAAAAGGCTTCAACAAAGTGATGCCCCTGGAGTTGGTCGTTAAGGATATCCGCTTCCATGCCGTTCAGGTTCAGCAATGGCTGACCGATATCTCCGCGACCCGGGGCATGGACGGGTTGAACGATGGCTTCGACACAGCCAAGGCGCACCGTGCCGAGTTTGAACAATCGGCAGCCGCAGCTAAGGCGCTCGCAAAGGAATTGAACCTAGGCAACGTCGTCACGGCAATTCAGGCCGCGGAAGCCGCCATGCCCGCCTATTACGACCAAGGCGTCGCCATGGCGAAGACCTACATCGAAGGCGGGGCTGAAGCCGGCAACAAGCGTATGGGCGAGTTTGATGCCGCCGCGAAGACGATGACCGACGCCGTGGACAAGATCAGCGAGCAGATCAATACGCTCGCGGCGCAAACCGCCGCCGACGCCAACCGTATGATGGAACAGATCCACACCAACACATCGGGAAGCGTCGACGTATTTCTGATCGCCGCCGGGATCGCCACCGGCATCGCCATTCTGTTGGCGATCTATCTGTCCCGCGTCATTCGGGAACCGATCGACAAGCTGCTGGCGGACCTCGATGCCGTTGCCGACCGCACCAACACCAAGGCGCTGAGCCTGTCGCCCGCGCGCAAGGACGAATTCGGCCCGGTCGGTAAATCCCTGAGCGAACTTCGGGCTGGTTTGGACGAAGCCGCCGAAATGGCCGCACGCCAGAAAGAAATGGAAGCCGCGCACAAGAAAGAACGCACCGAAACGATGTTCAATCTGGCGGCGCAGTTCGAATCCAAGGTCGGCGGCGTCGTCGGCCATGTCGGCGAAGCGGCGGAAAACCTGGGGGCTTCTTCCAGCACCATGTCGGCGGCGGCGGATCAGGCCGGGAATCAGGCCGCTGCCGTGGCCGCGGCCTCGGAACAAGCGGCGGCGAACGTGCAAACCGTCGCCTCGGCGGCTGAGGAACTGTCGTCGTCGATCCAGGAAATTTCGCGCCAGGTCGCCGATTCCACCCGCATCTCTTCCGAAGCTGTTGCCGAGATCGAACAAACGACCGCCATGGTCCAAAGCCTGACCGAAGCCGCCGTGCGGATCGGCGAGGTCGTCAACCTGATCACCGATATCGCCGAGCAGACAAACCTGCTGGCCTTGAATGCAACCATCGAAGCCGCCCGTGCGGGCGAAGCCGGTAAAGGCTTTGCCGTGGTCGCGAGCGAGGTCAAGAACCTGGCCAGCCAGACGGCCCGGGCGACGGATGAAATCAGCACCCAGATCAACGGCATCCAAACAGCGACGAAATCCTCGGCGGAAGCAATTTCCGGCATCAGCGCGACCATCGGGCGGATGAACGAAATCACCGCCAACGTCGCCGCCGCGGTCGAAGAACAGGGTGCCGCCACCGCCGAGATCGCCCGCAACGTCGAACAAGCGGCCGCCGGAACGCAGGAAGTGTCGCTGAACATTCAGGGCGTCACCGCCGCTGTTTCGGAAACCTCGAACGTGGCGCGCGAGATCCAACAGGCCTCATCGGAACTCAACGCTGAGGCGCACACCCTGCGGCAGTCCGTTAACGACTTCCTGGGCGAAGTCCGCAACGGATAAGATCGTTCCGCAGGGCAGTTGCTGGAACTGCCCCGCCCCCTCTACAAAAATGTAGGGATTTGCCCTACATCTTTGGGCATATTCCCTTTCGATAATGCATATGTAAATGTGCGCTGACACGGCGCACGTCCAGGGTGTTGCAATGCTGCTCCTTTGCCCGACAGGGTGCGCCTCAACGAGTTAATCCTCGGGGAGGGGGCTATGAACTGGAGCATTCGAAATAAACTGATTTTAATCGGGCTTTTGTCTGCAATCGCACTAACCGCATTGCAGGGTATTTCCCTTTACGTCAACAAAGAGATTAGTTCCGCCGTCGGCGTCAGCGACCTGACGAATAAGAAGCTGACCCTTGTCGAAGACATGAAGCGGGCCAATCTGGAGCTGATCCTGGCAGCGATGGATTCCATCATCGACAAGGACGAAGGCCAGATCCAACCCGAGCGCAAGACGGTCATCGCCGAAAGCTTGACGGCGTTGCGCGAAAAAGGGAAAGCGCTGCTCGACCTTGAAACCGACGCGCCCGCCAAGAAAGCCCTCACCGACATCATCACCAAGATCGACCCTCTGGCGCAGGGCATCCAAGTCGACCTCAGCCAATTGATCGAGTCAAAGGCTCCGGTCAGCGAATTCGCCAAGATCGATGACGTGATCGATACCTATGGCGAAGGCATGTCCGAGGCCCTGGCCAAGTTCAGCGAGCACCTGAAGTCCGAGTTCGCCCGGTCGATTTCAGACGTTCACACCGCCCTCGACACCTCATTCAAAGGTGGGCTCGCCGCATATGCAGTGGCCGTGGCGGTGCTGTCCCTGATCCTGCTTGTGATCGGCAAAGGCATTATCGGCGGCATCGGCACGATGGCGCGGACGATGCGTGAGTTGGCCAGCGGCAACGAGACCATCGAAGTGCCCGGTGTGGGACGCCATGACGAAATCGGCGAAATGGCCGATGCCGTCCAGGTGTTCAAGGAAAACGCCGTCGAGGTCCGCAAGCTGAATGAAGACCGCCTTGCCCAGGAAGAACGGGCCGACGAACAGCGCCGGGCCACCCTAAACAGCCTAGCCGACGACTTCGACTCCCGCGTCGGCGGCATTGTCGGACACGTCGCACAAGCCGTCGGCGGTTTGGGTCGGTCATCCACCACCATGTCGGCGGCGGCGGATCAGGCCGGGAACCAAGCCTCGACCGTTGCGGCGGCATCCGAGGAAGCCGCAGCCAACGTGCAGACCGTTGCCTCGGCAGCGGAAGAACTGTCCTCGTCGATCCAGGAAATTTCACGACAGGTGGCCGATTCCACCCGCATTTCCTCGGAAGCCGTGGCCGAGATCGAGCAGACGACGCAAATGGTGCAGAGCCTGACCGAAGCCGCCGTGCGGATCGGCGAGGTGGTCAACCTGATCACCGACATCGCCGAACAGACCAACCTGCTGGCCCTGAACGCAACCATTGAAGCAGCCCGCGCGGGCGAAGCCGGCAAAGGATTTGCCGTGGTCGCGGCCGAGGTTAAGAACCTGGCCAGTCAGACCGCCCGGGCGACGGACGAAATCAGCTCGCAAATCAACGGCATCCAAACCGCGACGCAATCGTCGGCGGATGCGATTTCGGGTATCAGTGCAACCATTGGGCGGATGAACGAAATCACCGCCAACGTCGCCGCCGCGGTCGAAGAACAAGGTGCGGCCACCGCCGAGATTGCCCGCAACGTCGAACAGGCTTCGGCAGGGACCCAGGAAGTTTCGTCGAACATCCAGGGCGTCACCGCCGCCGTGTCGGAGACGGCGGACGTTGCGCGGGAAATTCAACAGGCTGCCGCGGACTTGAACGACCAGGCCCAATCCCTTCGTCAATCGGTTACCAGCTTCCTCGAGGAAATTCGGGAGAATTAACGAATCAGACCAGTCACGAACCACCTTCAGTGGGGGATTGAATCGGATCGACGCATATGTAATGTTATAACATTCCAACAACGCGCTCGGAATGTCCGGATTCGACTGGGACGCCTATAAGTGAAAATAATTCTTAATTTCACAAAAGCGTTCGTGTAAACATGACCCGGTTGGGGACTGACTACCAAGGCCTGAACACCATTAAGGGGAAATCATGATTAAGACCAATCAACGCTTCGCTCTCGCGTTGCTCTCTGCCACGGCTCTTACCGTCGGTAGCTTGGGCTTTTCGGCCGCGCCGGCCGTTGCGGGTTCGATCAAAAACAGCAAGCCGGTGGAACTGACCATCGGCGGGCAAGTGAACCGGGCATTCCTTTACGTCAACGACGGCGAAGAAGGCATGTACCGCCATGTCGACAACGAAAACAACTCGACGCGGATCTTCCTGGACGCTTCCGGCAAGGTCAACGAAACCTGGTCCCTGGGTTCTTCGTTGGTTATGAAGATGCGCTCCAACCCGTCGAACAACATGAGTGCGACGACGGAAAATTCCGGCACCGGCAACTTCGAAGAAGAAGTCGCGGAAATTTTCTTCACGCATAGCCAGTTCGGCACCCTGCGCCTGGGTCAGGGCGACACCGCGACCAACGGCATTTCCGAAGTGGACCTGTCCGGTACCGGCGTCGCGGGTTATTCGTCCATCGGTGACGTTGCCGGCGGCTTCGCCTTCGTCAACTCGGGACCGGCACCCGGTCGACCGCCACCATCGGTGACGCGGCCAACAACCTGGACGGTTTGGATACCGCCGATCGCATCCGCTACGACTCGCCGTCGATCAACGGCTTCAGCCTGTCGACCAGCTTGCTGGCCGGCGGTGCCGTCGACGCCACGTTGAACTACAGCGCCAACGTCTCCGGCGTGACCGTTCAGGCGGCTGCCGGTTGGTACAACAACTCGTCCAATCCGAACAACGACGACGCCTTCGAAGACGGCTTCTCCGGTTCGGTTTCGGCTCTGACCTCGGGCGGCTTCAGCGTCACCCTGGCTGCGGGCACCAAGTCCGCCGCGACCCAGGGCCGCGACGACCCGATGTTCTTCTACGGCAAGCTCGGCTATCAGGCGAAGCTCAACACCTTGGGCGCCTCGGCCTTTGCCGTCGACTTCGGTCGTTATGAAGACGCCGCTCAGAACGGTGACAGCCTCGACACCGTCGGCCTGCAGGCCGTTCAGGAACTCGAAGGCACCGGCTCCAGCGTGTATGTGGCCTATCGCTACCACTCGCTCGACCGCACCGGCTCCGACTTTGACGCGATTCACTCCGTCATGACCGGCGCTTACATCGCCTTCTAAGGCGCCAAGGATATTCCTTGAAAAGAGACGGGCCCCGCTTGCGGGGCCCGTTTTCTTTTATGTGGCGCGCTCAAGCCCCGTCGGGTGGTGGATGGTGGCGGCGGAACCGGACCGCCAGCATCAGGGCCATCGCACCTAGGATGCCCGCCGAACAGGTCATCATGAGCACCCCGTCATACCCCGCCCCCAGCCA
The DNA here is from genome assembly GCA_964012715.1 of uncultured Rhodospirillaceae bacterium. Lineage (GTDB taxonomy): Bacteria > Pseudomonadota > Alphaproteobacteria > Rhodospirillales > Casp-alpha2 > UBA1479. Next base: position 7,372 of record CAXGUG010000052.1, read on the forward strand.
CACCAGACCAGCCAGGCCCGGCGCCAATGCCGACAGCGCCAAATAGGGCATGGCCAACAACCCTGCGATCACGCCGAATTTCCGCCGCCCCAGAAGCTCGGCCACGATCACCGGGCGGGTGATGCTCATCACCCCGTTGCCCGCGCCGTGGAACAACACGAACACCACCAGCAAACCTGGAATGGCCGATGTTCCGAGCAACGCCGCCGAAGCCGTCGCCATGGCCAAAAGGCTGACCGCCGTGATCGGCGGCGTGGTCGTGACATGGCGCTGCACCGCCAGAACGGCCAGGCGCCCCGCGACCTGAAGCGGGCCGATCATCGAGGCGGCGAGCACCGCCGCTTCCTCGCCGACGCCGCGTTCGGCCAACATCGGCAACAGGTGCGAGATCACCGCCGCGTGGTTCAAGGCCATCATTGCGTTGGCCAGGACCAGTGACCAGAACACCGGCGAGCGGGTCAGGCGCAGCGGTTTGCCGGTGTTTTCAGCGGCTGGTTCGGGGGCGACCTGTGCTTCTGGCGTGCGCCCGGACAGGCTGAAGATCAGCAACGGCACACAAACGAACGCCGCCAGCGCCGCGAACACCAAGACGACGTTGCGCCAGCCGATCATCGATTCCAGCGTATGGACGGTCGGAAACGCGACCGTCCCGGCGAACCCGGCGACCAAGGTGACCACGGTGATCGCCTGCCGGGCGCGATCCCCCATGGTGCGCGTCAACACGGCGAAGCAGGGTTCGTACAGGCAACCGGCCATGCAGATGCCCAACCCGGCCCAGACCGCATAGAACTGCCAAAGGGTTTCGACCCGCGACAGCAGGACCAGCATCACCGCCCCGGCCAGGGCGGAGCTGATGAACAGCAACCGCCCGTGACCATGATCGATCAGGCGGCCGGCCAACGGAGCCAGGACGGCGGAGAACATCAACGCGACCGTCAAGGCCCCGGCGATTTCGACCTTGGACCAGGGAAAATCCCGTTCCCACACGGCCAGCAATGCCGGGAACAGATAATAGAAGCCTGCCCATAGCAGGGTCTCCGCCGCGGCAAGCGGCCAGACGACGCGACGAAATTGTTGGGTCGAGATCACGGATCGTTTCCTTGCGCGGACGGTGCCGGTGCGGGCTCTGAACTAGGTTCTGGCCAGATTCCGGCGCGCGCCTTTTTGTTTAGACAAATATTTGTCTAATCCAATTTAGCGGCAGGCGCAAAACGCCAAATCACAAGGATGGGTTGTGAGCAGCCGGAGACAAGGACCCGAGATAAAGAAGAGGCGTCAGGGATGCGAGTCCTGGGACACCCACATCTAGCACCGTAAACGGTGCACCTGACGCCTCTCTTTGGAGCCGGCCAGGCTCCACGCAATTGAAAGCTGCCAATCCGCCTTTTGAACACCGTCTTCCCGTGGCCGCACCCTGGGCAGAGATCGAACCTCGGGACGTCGGGTCTTCGGGCAAAGCCCGTCGGCGGTAGCCGGACTGCGGCTGTTACCGGCTATTCCTTCCGTCGGACGGCGGGGACATGCCCCGCGGCCTCCGGTCGGCCCCGAACCGGACGGCTGGGACCAAGGCGGCACCTTTCAAAGCGCCCTTCATCATGAGCGTCGCACCATCCAGGCGGCAACGCGGAAACCTGGGGATTAGGGGCGAAAGTTGTGCATAACTCCCGATCCTACCCACAGGCGGTCCACACGTTTTCCACAATTGCCTTGGGACATCTTCGCTAACCCGTTGATTAGAGGAGACTCCTAAAGAAAATCGGCGGAACCCCGCGATTCACGCCCGCTGGCCGCATCAAATGACGATTTTTCGTCGAATTCATGCTGCACCGCAACCTGAGATGGTCACATGGACCAGTTGGTATACAAAAGACCACATACCATTAAGTATCTGAATTTTGGGCATAACCAAACGCCATCAGACGTTTGCGCAATTGCGAAATACGGTTTAGGTTTGCCGCGGATTCAAAAAAAAATGACGAGGTTACGCCATGGCGCGTCGTGAACGACCCCTGTCGCCCCACCTGCAGGTCTATCGGCTGCCGATCACTGCAATCCTGTCCATCACTCACCGCATCACGGGCGTTGCGCTCTCGGGCGGTATCCTGATCCTGACCTTCTGGCTGACCTCGGCGACCTATAGCGCCGATTGCTTCGCCTGGGCCCAGGCGGTGATGGGATCCTGGATCGGTCAAGTCGTCCTGTGGGGCGTTTTGTTCTCGCTTTATTATCATCTGGGCAACGGCATCCGGCACATGGTGTGGGACTCTGGCGCGGGTTTCGACCTGCCGACGGTCCACCGGTCGGATTACATGGTCATTGCCTTCCCCGTCATCGCGACGGCGGCGACGCTCGGTTGCGTCTATTTCGTGATCGGAGGCTAATTCCATGGAAATGCGATCCCCCCTCGCACGGGTACGCGGCCTTGGCGCCGCGCACGAAGGCGCCCACCACTGGTGGGGCCAGCGCCTGACCGGCATCGCCCTGGTTCCGCTCTGCCTGTGGTTCATCTGGGCCGTCTCGGGCCTTCTGGGCGCCGACCTTGCAACCTTCAAGGCTTGGCTCGCGACCGGACAGAACGCGGTTCTGATGATCCTTTTGATCGTTTCCGGCGTGCATCACGCCCAACTCGGCCTTCAGGTCGTGATCGAGGACTATGTCCATTGCAAGACCGCCAAGACGGTCGGCATCGTCCTTATCAAGCTTGGCGCCGTATTCGTCGGCGTCATCAATGTCTTCGCCGTCCTTAAGCTGACCTTCGGGAGCTGATCCGAAATGCCGAAAGCCTATGAACTGATCGATCACAAATACGACGTCGTCGTGCTGGGCGCCGGTGGCGCCGGTCTGCGCGCGACTTTGGGCATGGCGGCGGCTGGCTTGAAGACCGCCTGCATCACCAAGGTGTTCCCGACCCGGTCCCATACCGTGGCGGCGCAGGGTGGCGTTTCCGCCGCGCTGGGCAACCTGGATGAAGACCATTGGGAATGGCACATGTACGACACGGTGAAGGGCGCCGACTGGCTCGGCGACCAGGACGCGATCGAATACATGTGCCGCGAAGCCGTTCCCTCGGTTATCGAAATGGAACACTTCGGCATGCCGTTTTCGCGCACCGACGACGGACGCATCTACCAGCGCCCGTTCGGCGGCCACATGCGTAACTTCGGCGAAGCCCCGGTGCGCCGCGCCTGCGCTGCCGCCGACCGCACGGGCCACGCCATGCTGCATACCCTGTATCAGCAGTCCCTGGCCCATAACGCCGAATTCTTCGTCGAATACTTCGCCATCGACCTGATCATGAGCGACGACGGGGTTTGCGAAGGCGTCGTCGCCTGGAACCTGGACGACGGCACCATCCATACCTTCCGCGGGCATCAGACCGTGATGGCCACGGGCGGCTACGGCCGGTCCTACTTCTCCTGCACCTCGGCCCATACCTGCACGGGCGACGGCAACGCCATGGTGGCCCGCGCGGGCCTGCCGCTGGAAGACCACGAATTCGTGCAGTTCCACCCGACCGGCATCTACGGTTCGGGCTGCCTGATCACCGAGGGTGCGCGCGGCGAAGGCGGTTATCTGACCAACTCGGAAGGCGAGCGCTTCATGGAACGCTATGCCCCGACGGCCAAGGACCTAGCGTCCCGCGACGTCGTGTCGCGCGCCATGACCATGGAAATCCGCGAAGGCCGGGGCGTCGGCGAGCATAAGGATCACATCCTTCTGCACCTCGAACACCTGGGCGCGGACACGCTGATGAAGCGCCTGCCGGGCATCACCGAAACGGCGAAGATCTTCGCCGGTGTCGACGCCACCAAGGAGCCGATCCCCGTGCTGCCGACCGTGCACTACAACATGGGCGGCATTCCGACCAACTACATGACCGAAGCCCTGAACCCGACCGACGAGGACCCGGATGCGGTCAGCCCCGGCCTGATGGCCGTCGGCGAATGCGCCTGCGCCTCGGTCCATGGGGCCAACCGTCTGGGCACCAACTCGCTGCTCGACCTGATCGTGTTCGGTCGCGCCGCCGGTATCCGCGCCGCCGAGCTGATCAAGCCGGGTACGCCGCTGCGCCCCTATCGCAAGGGCTGCACCGACTACGCGCTCGGCCGGTTGGACAAGCTGCGTCACGCCAACGGCAGCACCAAGGTCTCGGAAATCCGCGACGCCATGCAGCGCTGCATGCAGAACGACGCCGCGGTCTATCGCACCTCCAAGACCATGAAGGAAGGCTGCGAACAGATCGACAAGGTCTGGAACTCCAAGGACGACGTCCAGGTTTCCGACCGCTCGCTGATCTGGAACTCGGACCTGGTCGAAGCCCTCGAACTGGAAAACCTGCTGATCTGCGCCAAGGCGACGATCTATTCGGCCGAAGCCCGCCACGAAAGCCGCGGCGCCCAGGCCCACGAGGATTTCCCCGATCGCGACGACGAAACCTGGATGAAGCACACGCTGGCTTGGGTCAACGAAGACGGCTCCGTGAAACTCGACTACCGCCCGGTCCATACCTGGACGCTGACGGACGAGGTCGAGTACATCGAGCCCAAAGCCCGCGTGTACTAAGAGAAGGAAGACGAAGATGGTCGAATTCAACCTTCCCGCCAATTCGCGCGTGACCGAAGGCAAGACCCACAAGGCCGCGCCCGACGCCACCAAGATCCGCAAGTTCAAGATCTACCGCTGGGATCCGGATACCGACGACCTGCCGCGTGTCGACACCTACGAGGTCGACCTGGACCGCTGCGGGCCGATGGTTTTGGACGCCCTGATCAAGATCAAGAACGAGATGGACCCGACCCTGACCTTCCGGCGGTCCTGCCGCGAAGGGGTCTGCGGGTCCTGCGCGTTCAACATCGACGGCACCAACACCCTGGCCTGCATCAAGGCCATCGACGACATCAAGGGCGACGTCAAAATCTACCCGCTGCCCCACATGCCGGTGATCAAGGACTTGGTGCCCGACCTCAACACGCCCTATGCGCAGTTGAAGTCGATCGAACCCTGGCTTCAGGCCGACACCCCGGCCCCGACCCGCGAACGCCTGCAAAGCCCGGAAGAACGGGAAAAGCTGGACGGTCTGTGGGAATGCATCCTGTGCTTCTGCTGTCAAACGTCCTGCCCCAGCTATTGGTGGAACGGCGACCGCTACATGGGCCCGGCCATCCTGCTGCAGTCCTATCGCTGGATCGCCGACAGCCGCGACGAAGCCACCGGCAAGCGCCTGGACGCCTTGAACGATCCGTTCCGGCTGTACCGCTGCCACACGATCATGAACTGCACCAACACCTGCCCGAAGCACCTGAACCCGGGCAAGGCCATCGCCGAAATCAAGAAAGCGATCGCCGCGCGGCAGTAACCGCTCCGCAGTTCGAACAAACAAAAAGCCCGCCGTTTCGGCGGGCTTTTTTTACTCTAGGCTCCGGAAGCTCAGTCGTAGGACGGCTCGTCCTCGGGCTGTTCCAGCGTCAGGTCGCTGACGATGTCGTGGCTCAGGCCCAGTTCGGGAATGGCCAGGGTCACCTTGGCCGTGAATTCACCGTCCGGGGCCAGTTTGCCCGACGCCACGGCGGCGCGCACAGCGGCCTCGATCTCGCGCTGGCTGGTCACGCCGACCTGCTTCAGGAATTTCCTGATCTGCATGTTGAAGTGTTCTTCGTCCATGGCATCCTCCGCGTTTGGGCCTTTCGGATATATGATCCAACCTAGGCTGCCGCCCGTATCGGGGCAAGGCGAACAGGGCGTCTTCCCACGGCCCTTTCCATTGGCCGGAAATGGCCCTTTGCCCGCCCCATGGAGAAGCCTACATCAGGCGAACCAAAGCCTCTTCAAGGATAAACGCCATGTACCGACCGCCGCATTTCACCATCGACGACATCCAGGACATGCATCGCCTGATTCGCGCCAACGGCTTCGCCGCCCTGGTGACCACCGGCGCAACAGAAGGGGCGACGGGGATGGAGGCCAGCCACGTTCCCCTGCACCTGACGGACGACGGCGAATACGGCCTGCTGTGGGGGCATCTGGCCAAGGCCAACGGCCAATGGCGGGCGTTCGACGGCAAGGCCGAGGCCCTGGCGATCTTCGGCGGGCCGCATACCTATATTTCCCCGACCTGGTACGCGTCGGAAAAATCCGTGCCGACCTGGAACTACGAAGCCGTCCATGCCTATGGCCGCCCGCAAGTGATCGAAGACCCGGATCGGGTCCTCACCCGCCTGGCGGACCTGAGCGCCCAATACGAAGGCGACGGTCCCACCGCCTGGACGCCTCGCAATCTGCCCGCCGACTACGTCGCGTCGCAGTTGAAGGGCATCGTCGCCTTTGAAATGCGGATCGAACGCCTGGAGGGCAAACGCAAGATGAGCCAGAACCGCAAGCCCGAGGACGTTAAGGGTGCGATCAACGGTCTGAGCGCCAGCGGTCGCGCGGACGACGCCCAGGTCGCGGCGATCATGACCCAGGCCAACAAGGACCGGATCTAGCCGGGACCGCCCTTGCGGAACGGCTGAACCAGCAGCCGCGCCAATCCAAGGCGACCCGCGTCGCGGAAATCGGGCTGACCGATGGTCATCGCCGCATGGCCGTCGCGCGGCTGGGCGCGGTAGGTGCCGAACAACCGGTCCCAGACCGACAGGTTGAAGCCGAAGTTACTGTCCGTCTCGTCCCGATGCACGGAATGATGAACACGGTGCATGTCGGGGGTCACCAGGGCCCGGCGCAATAGGCCGTCAAGCCAGCCGGGCAAAGCCAGATTGGCGTGGTTGAACAGGGCCGTCGCGTTCAACACGATTTCGAACGCGACCACCCCCGCCGCCGGCGCCCCAAGGGCCACGACCAGCGCGACCTTGATCCCGATCGACAGGACGATTTCCAACGGGTGGAATCGAAGGCCCGAGCTTGCATCCAGCGCCGTATCCGTATGATGAACCCGATGCAGCCGCCACAGAACGGGGATGTGATGCACGGCGACATGCTGGGCATAGATCGCAAGATCGAACAGGATCAGCGTCGCCCAGAAGGCGGGCCAGCCGTCCAGCCCCAAGGCCGGGAACAATCCCCAGCCCCGCTCCGCCGCCATGGCTGCCGCCGCCACCGGCAGCACCGCAGGCAAGGCCCAGGCCAGGACGCGCACCGTCAGGGTGTCGATTAGGACCAGCCCCAAATTGCGCGGCCAGCGCACGGCCCGCGTCATATCGGCGCGGCGCGGCCACAGAGCTTCGGCCCCGGCCATCGCCGCCAGCATGGCCAAAAACACACCGAGCCGCAGGGCCGGTTCATTGTCGGCGATGAATTGGCTGAAATTCGCCACGATGGGGTGTTCCTTGATTCCCGTTCCGCAGGGGCCCGTCCCTGTAGTATGGTTTCTTTTCCCCAAGGCAACCAGTCAGGCCACGAAAATGTGACCGGGGAGAGGAAATTGGCCAAGCGCGGGACATCGAAACCATGAATTTGAATGCGTTGCTGCACAGCCGTGCGGAAGCGGGCAACCCGGTGCGCGTCGGCGTCATCGGCGCGGGGAAATTCGGCTCCATGTTCCTGAGCCAAGCCCTCCACCATCCGGGCTTTCACGTTGTCGGCGTGGCCGATCTGAACCCCGCGACGGCGGAAAAGGCCCTGTTGAACACAGGCTGGCCGCAGGAACGGATCACCCGCCATTCCGCGGCCAAGGCCCTGGCCAACGGTCAAACCTTCGTGACCGACGACGCCCTGTCGCTGATCGAATACGGCGGGCTTGAAGTCGTCGTCGAAGCGACCGGCATTCCCGAGATCGGGATCAAACACGCCCTGGCCGCCTTCGCGCGCGGACGCCACGTGGTGATGGTCAACGTCGAGGCCGATGTCCTGGCCGGGCCGCTATTGGCCCGCCGCGCGGCCGAGATGGAAGTCGTCTATTCTATGGCTTACGGCGACCAACCGGCGCTGATCTGCCAGCAGGTCGATTGGGCCCGGACCATCGGGCTCGAGGTCGTGGCCGCGGGTAAGGGCACGCTGTACATGCCGGAATTCCATGCCTCGACCCCCGATACGGTGTGGTCGCATTACGGCCTGACCGCCGAGCGGGCCAAGGAAAGCGGCATGAACGCCAAGATGTTCAATTCGTTCCTGGACGGCACCAAATCTGGCATCGAGATGGCCGCCGTGGCCAACGCCACCGGCCTGACCCCGGCCCCGCACGGCCTCGATTTCCCGGCGGTTCCGGTCAATGAACTGGCATCGACCCTGATCCCCAAGGACGCGGGCGGGGTCCTGCACCACAAAGGCCAGGTCGAAGTCGTGTCCTCGCGCCAGCGCACCGGCGACGACTTGGAGAACGATCTGCGCTGGGGCGTCTATGTGGTGTTCGAAGCGCCGACCGATTACGTCAAACGCTGCTTTTCCGATTACGGCATGATCACCGACGAAGGCGGCGGATATTCGGCGCTGTGGCGGCCCTATCACCTGATCGGGTTGGAGCTGGGAGTCTCGGTCGCCCAGGCGGCGATTCTAAACCAGCCGACCGGGGCATCGACCCAGTTCCTGGGCGATGTCGTGGCCTGCGCCAAGCGCGACCTGAAGGCGGGCGAGGAACTGGACGGCGAAGGCGGCTTTACCGTCTGGGGCAAGTTGATGCCCGCCGCCGACAGCCTGCGCAGCCGCGCCGTGCCCATCGGCCTGGCGCAGAAAATCAAGCTGACCCGCCCGGTCAAGGAAGGGGCGATCATCGGCTGGGACGATGTCGAGCAAAACCGCGACGACGAAACCTATCTGTTCCGGCGCGAGATGGAGACCCTGTTCGGGCCGCCAAGCCTGTCAAAGCCTGCGGCCACGACCGCGGCAGAACCTCCCAAGCAACAACCGGCAGCGGCGCTGCGGGGCTGATTTCCGCCGCTCCGGGGGTGGACGCGGGGCGGAAAATGGTAGACTATCCCGCACCCGCGAGACGCCCGGCACAAGGGCATCCGCACGGCGTTTTCGCGCCTTTCGCCAATCCGCCGCGCGCCCGTCAGGGCCCGGCCTATTCGAAGAAGAAGAGTCACCCCGCAGGTGTCGACCACCAGCTCGCCCCTCGAAGCTTATAACGCCCTTCTCGCCAAGGGCGACGTGCGCCCCGATGCGCAACAGGCCGAGACCATCAAGCGCCTGCAAGCCTTGTCCCAGGAATTGCAGGACTACGGCAAACAGATGGGCCGGACCGGTTGGAAAGCGCGCCTGGGCCTGGGCGGGCGGAAACAGCCGCCGCCCAAGGGGCTGTACATGTGGGGCGGCGTTGGGCGCGGCAAAACGATGCTGATGGACCTGTTTTTCGATCACACCCCGATCGAGGCTAAGAAGCACGTCCACTTCCATTCCTTCATGCAGGAGGTCCACCGCCGCATCCATGCCTTCCGCGAAGCGCAGAAGGCCGGAAAGGTCGGCGAGGAAAAAGACCCCCTGCCCGCTCTTGCCCGGGTCATCGTCGATCAGGCCTGGTTGCTGGCGTTCGACGAATTCCACGTCACCGACATCGCCGACGCGATGATCCTGGGCCGCCTGTTCGAAACCTTGTTCGAACAGGGTGTCGTCGTGGTCGCGACCTCGAACCGCCATCCCAAGGATTTGTATAAGGACGGCCTGCAACGCGAACGCTTCCTGCCGTTCATCGATCTGTTCATCGACAAGATGGAGATCATCCAACTCGATTCCGGCACGGATTACCGCCTGCAACGGTTGCAGGAACTGGATATCTACATCACCCCCAATTCCGACGAAGCCGACGGCAAGCTGAAGAAGGCGTTCCAGGAATTGACCATCGGGATGGAGCCGCGTCCCGTGTCGCTGAACGTCAACGGCCGGACCATCGACATTCCCATGGCCGCCGAGGGCGTGGCCTATACGACCTTTCCCGACCTATGCGCCAAGCCTCTGGGGGCCGGGGACTATCTGGCCATCGCCGACAAATTCCATTCACTGGTGATGACCGGCGTGCCCAAATTGGGCCCGGAAAAACGTGATCAGGCCAAGCGGTTCGTGACCCTGATCGACGCCTTATACGACGCCAAGGTCAATTTCATCTGCGCCGCCGACGCCCCGCCGACAGAGCTTTATACCCAGGGCGACGGGGCGTTCGAATTCGAGCGCACGGTGTCCCGTTTGATTGAGATGCAGTCCCCGGAATACATCGCCCTCCCCCACGGAGAAGCCGATTAACCCTATTTTTCTGTGCCGATCTGCGGTTCGGTCATGGAAAAAATCCCGTTGACGGGCGGCGTTGTTGTGGTTTTCTTAAAATCTGGCTCTATATTAGAGGCCAGAGACACCCTCTGAGGCCGGACCCAACGCGGCCCGCCCGGGGTAGACTTTCGAGGAGCTTTCAGGCAATGGCCGCCGACATGACTCAAACGATCGTGCCCGATACGGTGATCCCGGCGGGCCCCGAGGCCACCGCATGGTCCGATCTGGACCCCGGCCTTGACCTCTGGGCGGAGATCGACCGCCTGCGCAAAGAAAAGAATGCCGTGATCCTGGCCCACTATTACCAGGACCCGGAAATTCAGGACCTGGCGGATTTCGTCGGCGACTCCCTGGATTTGTCGCGCAAGGCAGCAGCGACCGACGCGGACATGATCGTGTTCTGCGGCGTGCGCTTCATGGCCGAGGTCGCGAAGACCCTAAGCCCGACCAAGACGGTCGTGCTGCCGGATCTGAATGCCGGCTGCTCGCTTGAAGAAAGCTGCCCGCCCGACGACTTCGCCAAATTCGTGGCCCAGCACCCCGACCACATCGTGGTCACCTATATCAATTCCTCGGCCCGGGTGAAGGCGCTGTCGGACGTGATCGTGACCTCGTCCAACGCCGAGCACATCGTGCGCAACCTGCCCGCCGACAAGCCGATCCTGTTCGCGCCGGACAAGCACCTGGGTGCCTATATCCAGCGTCAGACCGGCCGCGAGATGGTGTTCTGGGACGGTGCCTGCATCGTGCACGACCGCTTCTCCGAACGGGAACTGGTCAAGCTCAAGGCCCGCCACCCCGACGCCCCGGTCGCCGCGCACCCGGAATGCCACGACGGCATCCTGAAGCACGCCGATCATGTCGGCTCGACGCGCTCGATCCTGGATTACGTGATCGCCCATCCCGCCGATACGGTGATCGTGGCCACGGAACAGCACATCTTCCACCAGATGCAGAAATCCGCCCCGGGCAAGACCTTCCTGGCCGCGCCCGGCGCCGACGGCACCTGCAACTGCGCGAACTGTCCGTACATGGAACTGAACACGCTGGAGAAGCTGTACCTGTCCATGCTCAACGAGGCCCCGCGGGTGGAGATCGACGAAGAGCTGCGTCTTAAGGCACTGAAGCCGCTGGAACGGATGCTGGAACTGTCGCCGCCCGCCAAGGACGGCAAGAACCCCAAGGGTGGCTCCAAGGCCGCGGCCTGAGCCACCTTCGCCCACTCCGTTCGCCCGCCCCGTTAGCAGGAATCCGCATGACTTTCGCGCCCCCCGATCCGGCCGACATCCAGGCCGTCGTCAATGCCGCCTTGACCGAAGACATCGGTCGGGGCGACGCCACCACCCGCGCCACCGTGCCGCCCGAAACGCTGCTGACGCTGGACCTCAACACCCGTCAGGACATCGTCGTCTGCGGCATGCCGGTCGCATTGGAAGTCTTCCAACGGCTGGCCCCGGAGGCCGAAATCACGGTATTCGCCAAGGACGGCGACAAGGCCCCCAAAGGCACCCGGCTGGCGCGCCTGACCGGCACGGCCCAGGGCCTGTTGTCGGCCGAGCGCACGGCGCTGAACCTGTTGCAGATCCTGTCCGGGATCGCCACGGTCACCCGCCAGTACGTGGACGAGATCGCGGGCACCGGCGCGGTACTGCTCGATACCCGCAAGACCATTCCGGGCCTGCGCGGCCTGTCCAAATACGCCGTGCGCGCCGGGGGCGGCACCAACCACCGCATGCGCCTGGACGACGGCATCTTGATCAAGGACAACCACGTCGCCGTCTGCGGCGGTTCGGTCGGTGAAGCCGTACGCCGGGCCAAGGCATCCGATACCGGCCTGGAAGTGCGCGCCGAATGCGACACCCTGGATCAGGTCCGCGAAGCCATCGAGGCGGGGGCGGACTCGCTGCTGCTCGACAACATGCCGCCGCCGGTGCTGCGCGAAGCGGTCGCGATCGTTGGCGGCCGGGTGCCGTTGGAAGCCTCGGGTGGTGTCAAACTGGACACCATCCGCGCCATCGCCGAGACGGGCGTGAATTACATTTCGTCCGGCGCAATCACGCAGAGTGCGCCCGCCGTGGATATCGGCCTCGACTTGGCCGAATAACCGACAGAGTTTCGGGTACAAAAAAGGCGGCCCCAAGGGCCGCCTTTTTACGTTTTGGAACCGCTCTTAGCGGGCGATCAATTCGTCGAGGTACTTCAGGACGTCCTTGGACGCTTCCGCGACCTGGGCGATTTCGACCAGGGCGCCATCCAGATCCCCTTCCTTATACAGGCGGGCGGCCTGAATGCCGTGGTCATGGACGGCCTTGTGCGGGACGGCCATGGCGGCATAGGCCGGATGGGCGCGAACTTCCGGATCGTCGATCTTGTCGTACCATTTGCCCAGGCGGCAGGAGTGGTGATCGGCCAGCTCATCCGGATCCAAACGGACGCGGCCCACGACCATTTCCGCCAGTTTTTTCTTCCAGATGATGTGATCCGACTTGGCCCGGTAAATCGTCATGTCGGGGATTTCCTGCCCCAACAAGGCATCCAGGCCCGACGCCAGTTCTTCGTCAGTCGCCGCCAGGAAGTCGACGATGGATTCAATTTGCGCCACGTTGTTGGCCGTCATCCCGGCGATCGCGGTAATCCCGCCGGCCACTTCATTACTGGCGGCGGTCTGCTGGGTGAGGATGCTGGCGATTTCTTCCATCTTCTGTGAAATGCCGATCACCTGTTCCGACATGCGGCGCATCTCGTCCCCGGCGGTGCCGATCACGTCGCGGCCTTCGGACACGGCCTCGGCGCCATCGCGCATGGAAGACACGATCCCATCCATTCCATTGCGCAGGTTGTCGATACGCGTGCGAATGTCTTCCGTCGCCTTGGCCGTCTGGTTCGACAGGTTCTTGACCTCGGACGCGACGACCGCGAAGCCCTTACCGGCCTCGCCGGCACGGGCGGCTTCAATGGTGGCGTTCAAGGCCAGCAGGTTGGTCTGCTTGGCGATGTCGTTGATCTGACCCACGATGTTGCCGATCTGGGACGAAGCTTCGGCCAGGGTTTCGACCCGCGCAGACGCCGCCTCGACCGCAACGGCAATGCGTTCCATCGCCGCAATGGCCCGGTCGGCGGAGGCCACGCCCTGGTCGGCGGTATGGCGCGCCGTCAAGGCCTCGCCCGCCGCTCCTTCGGTGTTACGGGCGATCTCGGCGACCGATGCGACCAATTCCTCGGCGGCGGCGGCAATCGCCTGCGACCGGTTGTCGACTTCGCGGGTATCGCGGATCATCTCGGCCGAGCTGGACACCGCTTCGTTCAGATTGACGGACATGGAAACCATGCCCCTAAGGCTTTCCAGGCCGCGTTTTTGAAACGCACGGGCCGCGGATTTGATCTTGGCGATCAGGCCGGAGGAGACATCGGGGACTTGGTCATAGGCACCAGCCTGCAATTTCGAGATCGCAATTTCGGCTGAATCGGCATCATCCACGCCAGACGTTTCCGGCGCGGCTACAGTCATCTCGTTCACTACTTAAACTCCTTTAATCCGTAGAAACGGACCCCCCCGATTGACGGACAACATACATTCACAACCTTGCAAGTGTATGAGAATATAAGAAAATTGTTATACTCTTAGGCATGCGGCCTGGGTTTTATAGCGCACGTCAACACGGCCATCGGCGGCGACGAACCGCTGGGCAAGACTCAGCAGGGCGGCCTCGGCTGCGGCCTCGCCATGCAATTCCTTGTATCCGGACATTTTCGAACGGGACAACATCAGGCCCGTGAATTCCTCCGGGGTCAGGCGCCAAACCCAATCGTGAATGAACTCGCGCACATCGCGGGCCCATTCCAGGGCGTTCAACTCGGCCATCAGGTCCCAACTGCGATAGGTCCGCCGATATCCCTCGACCGATCCTTCGATCTCACTTTCGAAGGCGGCGATCAAGGGATCGTTGAAAAGATCGCGGTTGTTGTAGAGCACCAGCAGCACCCCGCCGGGCGCCAGAACGCGGCGCGCCTCGGCATAAAACCGCGGCCGATCGAACCAATGAGCCGCCTGCGCCGCCATCAGCAACCCGATCTCGCCGTCGCCGAACGGCAACTCTTCCGCCGCGCCTTTCACGACCGAGACGTCGCGCCGATCCTTCAAGGCGAGTTCGGCCTGCGCCCGCATGTCGTCATTCGGCTCGACCACCCGCGCCGACCAAGGTCGTTCGGCCGGGTCGCTCAACGCGGTCAGCATCGCCCGGGTGGATATCCCGGTTCCGGCGCCGACATCAGCCAGGATGCGCGGCACTCCTGGCGTCACCGCCCAATATTCCCGGACCATCGCCAGCGCCGCCGCCGGATAGTCCGGGCGGTATTTCTGATAGGCCTCGGCCAAGCCGGTAAAGCGCCCGGTATTGTCGGCGCCCTGCCGCTCCGAGCCAGCGCTTGGATCGGTTGATGTCATACGCCACTTATACGCTTGTCCCAGGCTGAAAACAGGCTGATCCGCAGGTTGTGGCGTAAAAAAAAGACACAACCCGGCGGGAATGCGCTTGCAGAATGCCGCGCCTCTGTGGGATATTGTATACCAACAAATCAAACATCAGGGTGGGCAGCCAGTCCCGGTTGCCCTGGGGGTCGTTTCGCGCTAGGAACAGATTGAGATTCTTGGAGTTCTCGGGAACGTCCGGGCTTTGCCCCTTGTTCCGGTCCGGATTCCGGAATTCGTTCACGACAATCGACTCGCGGCAAGGGAAACAAACATGGCACGCAACAAAATCGCGCTGATCGGCGCCGGCAACATCGGCGGCACGCTGGCTCACCTGGTCGGCCTCAAGGAACTCGGCGACGTGGTGCTGTTCGATATCATCGACGGCATCCCCCAGGGTAAGGCTCTGGACATCGCGGAATCCAGCCCGGTTGAAGGCTTCGATTCCGATATGAAAGGCGCCAAGAGCTACGCCGCCATTCGCGGCGCGGACGTCTGCATCGTCACCGCCGGCGTAGCCCGCAAGCCGGGCATGAGCCGGGACGACCTGATCGGCATCAACACCTCGGTCATGCAATCCGTCGGCGCAGGCATTAAGAAGTATGCCCCGAACGCCTTCGTGATCTGCATCACCAACCCGCTGGACGCCATGGTGCAGGTTCTGCGCGATGCTTCCGGCCTGCCTCACCGCAAGGTCGTCGGCATGGCGGGCGTTCTGGACTCGGCCCGCTTCCGCTACTTCCTGTCCGAAGAATTCAAGGTTTCGGTCGAAGACGTCACCGCCTTCGTCCTGGGTGGTCACGGCGACACCATGGTGCCGTCGATCCGCTATTCCACGGTTGCCGGCATCCCGGTGCCCGACCTGATCAAGATGAAGTGGACGACCCAGGCCAAGATCGACGCCATCGTCGACCGCACCCGCATGGGCGGCGGCGAAATCGTCGCGCTGCTGAAGTCCGGCTCCGCCTTCTATGCCCCGGCTTCTTCCGCCATTCAGATGGCCGAAGCCTACCTGAAGGATAAAAAGCGCGTCCTGCCCTGCGCCGCTTATCTGAACGGCGAATACGGCGTCAAAGGCATGTATGTCGGCGTGCCGGTCGTGATCGGCGCCAAGGGCGTCGAAAAGATCGTCGAAATTCAGCTGGACGCCTCCGAGCGCGCGATGTTCAAAAAGTCCGTCGCCGCGGTGAAGGGTCTGGTCGATGTGACCCAGCGCCTGATGAAGGAAGCTGCCGGCAAGGCGGCGCCCGCCAAGAAGGCTCCGGCCAAGAAGACGGCGGCCAAGAAGGCCCCGGCCAAGAAAAAGGCTCCGGCCCGCAAGCCGGCCGCCCGCAAGGCCCCGGCCAAGGCCGCAGCGCCCGCAGCAGCGGCGCCCGCGGCTCCGGCAACCGCCGAAACGAAGTAAGTTGGACCGATCGGCCCGCGCCCTCCCCGGGCGCGGGCCGGTTGTTTTTCAGGATACGTAACCGAAGCGTTAGGAGTTTGAGGGGACGCGATGAATATCCATGAATACCAAGGCAAGCAGTTGCTCGCCAAATACGGCGTCGCCGTGCCGCAGGGCAAGGTCGCCTATACCGTCGACGAAGCCGTCGCCGCTGCCCAGGAACTGGGCGGGCCGGTGTTCGTGGTCAAGTCCCAAATTCATGCCGGTGGCCGTGGCGCCGGGCGCTTCAAAGGCAACGAAGACGGCAAGGGCGGCGTGCGCGTCGTCAAATCCGTCGACGAAGTCAAATCGAACGCCGCCGAAATGCTGGGCCAGGTTCTGGTCACCAAGCAGACCGGCCCCGAGGGCAAGGAAGTCAAGCGCCTCTACATCGAAGAAGGCTGCGACATCGCCCGTGAGCTGTACCTGTCCGTGCTGCTCGACCGTGAAAGCTCGCGGATCGTGATCATGGCGTCCACCGAGGGCGGCATGGAGATCGAAGAAGTCGCCGAGCGCACGCCGGAAAAAATCATCAAGGTCTTCATCGACCCGGTCATGGGCATTCAGGCGTTCCACGCCCGCGAAGTCGCCTTCGGCCTGGGCCTGGAAGGCGCGCAGGTCAAATCGGGCGTCAAGTTCGTGATGGCGCTGTACAAGGCGTTCCTCGACCTCGACTGCTCGATGGTCGAAATCAACCCGCTGGTCGTGACCGGCTCGGGCGACGTCATCGCCTTGGATTCCAAGGTCAATTTCGATGACAACGCGCTGTATCGCCACAAGGACGTGGCCGAAATGCGCGACGTCGACGAAGAAGACCCGACCGAACTGGAAGCCGCAAAGCACGAGTTGAACTACATCAAGCTCGATGGCTCGATCGGCTGCATGGTCAACGGCGCGGGCCTGGCCATGGCAACCATGGACATCATCCAGTTGGAAGGCGGCTCGCCCGCCAACTTCCTGGACGTCGGCGGCGGCGCCACCAAGGAGCGCGTCACCGAAGCCTTCAAGATCATCCTGTCCGACCCCAACGTCGAAGGCATCCTGGTCAACATCTTCGGCGGCATCATGCGCTGTGACATCATCGCCGAAGGCGTGGTCGCGGCGGCCAAGGAAGTATCCTTGAGCGTGCCCCTGGTGGTGCGCCTGGAAGGCACCAACGTCGAACAGGGCAAACAGATTCTGGCCGACTCGGGCCTGCCCATCAAATCCGCCGACGACCTGGGCGATGCCGCCCGCAAGATCGTGCAAGCCGTGAAGGAGGCCGCGTAACCATGTCCGTTCTGGTTAACAAGAACACCCGCGTCATCTGTCAGGGCTTCACCGGCGCGCAGGGTACGTTCCATTCGGAACAGGCCATCGCCTACGGCACCAACATGGTCGGCGGCGTGACCCCCGGCAAGGGCGGCTCCAAGCACCTCGACCTGCCCGTGTTCGACACGGTCAAGGACGCGGTCGCCAAGACCGAAGCCAACGCCTCGGTGATCTACGTGCCGCCGCCGTTCGCGGCCGACGCGATCCTGGAAGCCATCGACGCCGAGATCCCGCTGATCATCTGCATCACCGAAGGCATCCCGGTCGCCGACATGATCCCGGTTAAGCGCGCCCTGCAGAATTCCAAGTCGCGCCTGATCGGCCCGAACTGCCCGGGCGTGATCACGCCGGGCGAATGCAAGATCGGCATCATGCCGGGCCACATTCACCTGCCGGGCAAGGTCGGCATCGTGTCCCGTTCGGGCACGCTGACCTACGAAGCCGTCGCTCAGACGACTAAGGCCGGCCTGGGTCAGACGACCTGCATCGGCATCGGCGGCGACCCGATCAACGGCACCAACTTCGTCGATTGCCTTGAAATGTTCGTCAAAGACGATCAAACCGAAGCGATCGTCATGATCGGTGAAATCGGCGGCTCTGCAGAAGAGGATGGTGCAGAATTTCTTAAGGCTTCCGGTACTAAAAAGCCGGTCGTCGGCTTCATCGCCGGCCGTACTGCTCCTCCGGGTCGCAGAATGGGCCACGCCGGTGCGATTATCTCTGGCGGTAAAGGTGGTGCGGAAGATAAGATCGACGCCATGAAGGCCGCCGGTATCCATGTTTCGGATTCTCCGGCCGAGCTGGGCGAAACGATGATGAAGGTGTTCAAGGGGTAACCGACGCCTGGGATTGACCCGGCGCGGCCCCCAAAGAAGGGAGGGCGCGCCGGGTTCGCGCCTTTAAATACGGCATGACGGAAATCGATCTCGATCCGACACAATTTCTCTATTCCGGAAATTCGGTCTACGTAGCAGAGCTTTACGAGCGCTATCTGGACGATCCGGGTTCCGTCGACCTGCGATGGCAGGATTTCTTCAAAGGCCTGGAAGATGACGCCCGCGGCTTCGTAAAGGAGCAGGACGGCGCCAGTTGGGCCCCCCGATCCGATAAAATTCTCGGTCACGGCGACATCGTTCCGCTGACCGATCATCTGACCGCGTCGCACAGCCGTCGCCGCGACGACAAGGACGCGGAAGTTGAATCGGCGCGCGACCGCATGAGTTCGCCCAAGGTCCGCGAAGCGACGCTCGATTCGCTGCGCGCTTTGATGCTGATCCGCGCCTATCGCGTGCGCGGCCACCTGCATGCGAACCTCGACCCGCTCGGCCTGAGCGAGCCGCCGCCCCATTCCGAGTTGGACCCCGCAAGCTATGGGTTCACCGAAAAGGACTGGGACCGGGAAATCTTCATCAACTACGTCCTGGGCCTGGAAACGGCGACCCTGCGCACGATCATGCAGATCTTGAAGGAGACCTATTGCGGCTCCATCGGGATCGAATTCATGCACATTCAGGACCCGGACGAAAAGTCGTGGCTGCAGGAACGCATCGAGCGTATCCGCAACCAGACCTCCTTCACCAAGGAAGGCAAGCGCGCGATCCTCAACCGGCTGATCGAGACGGAAGGCTTCGAGCGCTATCTGGACAAGAAATTCACCGGCACTAAGCGCTTCGGCCTGGACGGCGGCGAAAGCCTGGTCCCCGCCATGGAGCAGATCTTCAAGCGCGGCAGCCAGTTAGGGATCGAGGAAATCGTCCTCGGCATGGCCCACCGCGGCCGTCTCAACGTGCTGGCCAACGTCATGGGCAAGCCGTTCCAGGCGATTCTCAACGAATTCCAGGGTGGGGCCTCGAAGCCCGAGGACGTCGGCGGCTCCGGCGACGTCAAATACCACCTGGGCGCTTCGGCCGACCGCGTGTTCGACGGCAAGTCGGTACACCTCAGCCTGACGGCCAACCCGTCGCACCTGGAATGCGTCAACACGGTTTGCCTCGGCAAGACCCTGGCCAAACAGCGCCAGCGCAACGACACCCAGATGGAAAAGGTGATGACCATCCTGCTGCATGGTGACGCGGCCTTCATGGGCCAGGGCATCATCCAGGAGACCTTGGACCTGTCGAACCTGCACGGCTATCAGACCGGCGGCACGATCCACATCATCATCAACAACCAGATCGGCTTCACCACCAATCCGCGCCAGCACCGCGCCACGCCCTATTGTTCGGACGCGGCCAAAATCGTCTCGGCGCCGATCTTCCACGTCAATGCCGACGACGTCGAAGCGGTGGTGCATTGCGCCCGTATCGCCACGGAATACCGCCAGAAGTTCAAGAAGGACGTGGTGATCGACATGATCTGTTATCGCCGCCACGGCCATAA
>CAXGUG010000053.1:0-26555 GCA_964012715.1 uncultured Rhodospirillaceae bacterium
GCATTACGGCGGGGCGGGGCAGGTGGTCGGGGCAGAGATTGCCCAAGCCACGGGCGCGGATGTGCGGGTCACCGTGTTGGGCCATGTGCAGCGCGGCGGCATGCCGACCAGCGTCGATCGGATGCTGGCCTCGGCCTTTGGCGTGCATGCGGTCGATCTGGCCGCTGCCGGACGCACCGGTCGTATGGTCGGTTGGCGCGACGGGGACACCACGGATACGGCCCTGGAAGACCTGGGCGACGGTCCGCGTTGTGTCGATTTGAACGGATCGCAGGCCCGAACCGCGCGCGGATTGGGCATTTGCCTGGGCGACCGCTAGGCCGGCTTTCACACATTCACAGCGTCGGTCGCTCCAGCCGTCATTTTTGCACGGTTATCCCTAGGAATATCCGCCGAAAGTGACGGAAATCTAATAAAAACAGCTGGTTGTTGGTGGGTAATATTCTTTCGTTTTCCAGACCCAGGATTTCTTTTTGTTCCAATTTCAGCTAGCATGACAGTGTTGTGACAATCGTGCTTATGAGGGCCGTCTAGGTCCGGCGGCCCACCATCGAGGAAGGAGTTCGTCACCATGAGTCTTGAAGAACGGTTGGTAGCCCTTAAGGCGCGTCATTCATCGCTGGAAGACATGATCGACCAGGAACTCTCAAGACCCCTCCCCGACGAGATCGAGTTACTCGCACTCAAAAAGCAGAAGCTTAAGATCAAAGATGAAATGGCAGGTATCGCCACCCGACATTAGGGATGGCGGCGCTTCAGCGCGAACGGCCCGCAGGCGTTAGGGCGTCGGGCCGCGGTCGCTGCGAAGCGACTTGAAAACTCGGGGAAACAAAGACGCGGCAGCCTGCGAGGGCTGCCGCGTTTTTTGTTTAAATTGCGTGGGGTTGAAATGCGGTGCGAAGGGATGGCCGGGCTGGCCCCGCGCCGCCCCCTAGCTCAGCCGTCGTTCGCCATTTCCCGCAGCCGGAACTTCTGGATTTTGCCCGTGCTGGTCTTCGGCAGGTCGCAGAACACCACGTGTTTCGGGCATTTGTAGTGGGCCAGGTTGTCGCGGCAGAACTTGATGATGTCTTCCGCCGTGGGCGCGGGGACGCCGGATTTCAGCTCGATGAACGCGCAGGGGGTTTCGCCCCATTTGTCGTCTGGCTTGGCGACGACGGCGGCGGTCAGGACCGCCGGGTGTTTGTACAAAACGCCCTCGACCTCGATCGACGAGATGTTCTCGCCGCCCGAGATGATGATGTCCTTCGACCGGTCCTTGAGCTGGATATAGCCGTCGGGATGCATGACCCCCAGGTCACCCGAATGGAACCAGCCGTCGGATAGCGATTTGGCCGAGGTGTCCGGGTTCTTCAGGTAACCCTTCATGACGATATTGCCCTGGAACATGGCCTCGCCCATGGTTTCGCCGTCGGCGGGCACGGGCTGCATGGTTTCCGGGTCGATGATCTGCAGGTCGTTGAGCACGTGATAGGGCACGCCCTGGCGCGATTTCAGGCGCGCCTGTTCCTCGATCGGCAGGTCGTTCCATTCCGGATGCCAGGCGCACATCACCGCCGGGCCGTAGGTTTCCGTCAGGCCGTAGACATGGGTCACGTCGAAGCCCTGGCGCTGCATCGCTTCCAGGGTCGCGGCGGGCGGCGGGGCAGCGGCGACCATGGCATGAACCTTGTGGTCGAAGGGTTTGCGTTCTTCGTCGGTGGCGTTGACCACGAAGTTAAGGACGATCGGCGCGCCGCAGAAATGGGTCGCCTTGTGATTGGCGATGGCGTCGTAGATCGTCGCCGCGTTGACCCGGCGCAGGCAGATGTTGGTTCCGGCCAGGGCGGCGATGGTCCAGGGGAAGCACCAGCCGTTGCAATGGAACATCGGCAGGGTCCAGAGATAGACCGGGTGATGCGGCATGCTCCAGCCGACGGCGTTTCCCAGCGCGTTCAGATAGGCCCCGCGATGGTGGTAGACCACGCCCTTCGGATCGCCCGTGGTGCCCGAGGTATAGTTGAGCGAGATCGCCTGCCATTCGTCCTTGGGCAGTTCCCATTCGAAATCGGGATCGCCCTCGGCCAACAGGCTTTCGTAATGGGTTTCACCCAGACGGACGTGTTCGTGGTCGGCCTCGGAATCGACGATGTCGATCACCGTGATGTCCCGGCGCCCGGTCATGGCCAAGGCGGCGCGCACGGTCGGCGCGAATTCCGTATCGGTCAGCAGCAGCTTGGCTTCGCCATGATTGAGGCAGAAGGCGATGGCCTCGGCGTCCAGGCGCACGTTCAGGGTGTTGATCACCGCGCCCATCATCGGCACGGCGAAGGTCGCCTCGTACATCTCGGGCGTGTTGGAGCCCATGATCGCGACCGTTTCCATGCGCTTGACGCCGCGTTTGCGCAGGGCCGACGCCAATTGCCGCGCCCGGGTATAGGTCTCTTTCCAGGTAAATCGCTTGCTGCCGTGGATCACCGACGGATGGTCGGGGTAAACCAGGGCCGCGCGCTTCAGAAAGGTGCTCGGCGTCAGGGGGGTGTAGTTGGCGCGCACCGCTTCGAGCGCAAGGTCATACATATTGATTTCGCTCAAATCAGCCTCCGGCGAAAACCGTTACGATCGGCCTATTCGTTGACCGCGGGAATACCTGCAGCTTGCCACAAAGCACCTTGGCAAAAAACGCCGTTTTGGACCAAACTGCCTTTTAACGGCCCGACCCTGGAATTAGCCTTCGGGTGGGTAACGAAAACGGCGGAAACGCCGAGAAGTTGGGAGATTCAACCGATATGACCAATCCATACGATATCGCCTATGCGCGCTCGATCGACGACCCGGAGGGCTTTTGGGGAGAAGCTGCCGAGGCCATCGTTTGGACCAAGAAATGGGACAAGGTGCTGGATGACAGCGCCGCCCCGGTTTATCGCTGGTTTTCCGGCGGTGAAATGAACACCTGCTACAACTGCCTGGATCGCCATGTGGACGAAGGCAATGGCGGTCGTACGGCGCTGATTTACGACAGCCCGGTCACCGGCGGGACCAAGCGCTCCTACACCTATGAGCAGCTGCGCGACGAGGTCGCCAAATTCGCCGGCGTGCTGGCCGCGCGGGGCGTGGGCAAGGGCGACCGGGTCATCATCTACATGCCGATGGTGCCGGAAGCGGCGGTCGCCATGCTGGCCTGCGCGCGCTTGGGCGCCATTCATTCCGTGGTGTTCGGCGGCTTCGCTTCGCACGAGTTGGCGGTTCGTATCGACGATGCCACGCCCAAAGCCATCGTCAGCGCGACCTGCGGGATCGAAGTCAACCGCGTGATCGAATACCTGCCGCTGCTCAAGGGGGCCATCGATGCCGCCAAGCACAAGCCGGAAACGGTCGTCGTACTGGGCCGCCCGGAATGCGAGGCCGATGTCGCGTCCATGGGCTATTTGGATTGGGCGGCGGAAATGGCCTCGGCCCAGGCGCACGACTGCGTGCCCGTGGCGGCGACCGATCCGCTTTATATCCTCTATACCTCGGGCACGACCGGCCAGCCCAAGGGCGTGGTTCGCGACAACGGCGGCCATGCGGTCGCCCTGAAATGGTCGATGAAAAACATCTACGACGCCGATCCGGGCGACGTCTATTGGGCGGCCTCGGACGTCGGCTGGGTGGTCGGCCATTCCTACATCGTCTATGCGCCGCTGCTGCACGGCTGCACGACCCTGATGTACGAAGGCAAGCCGGTCGGAACCCCCGACGCCGGGGCGTTCTGGCGGGTGATCGCCGAACATGGCGTGAAAATCCTGTTCACGGCGCCGACGGCGTTCCGCGCGATCAAAAAGGAAGACCCGGGCGCCGACCTGCTCAAGAACTATGATATGAGCAAGTTCGAGTTGTTGTTCCTGGCCGGGGAGCGGACCGATCCGGACACCCTGAACTGGGCGCAGAAAATCCTGGGCGTGCCGGTCATCGACCACTGGTGGCAGACCGAAACCGGCTGGGCCATCGCCGCCAACTGCATGGGGCTCCATCGCTTCCCGGTCAAACCCGGGTCGCCGACCAAGCCGTGCCCCGGCTGGAACGTGCAAATCCTGGATGCCGAAACGCACGAGCCGGTGGCCCCGGGTACGGTGGGCGCGATCTGCATCAAACTGCCGATGCCGCCGTCCAGCCTGCCGACCCTGTGGAATGCCGCCGACCGCTTCCGCCAGGCCTATCTGACGGAATTCCCCGGATATTATTCGACCTCGGACGCCGGTTTGTTCGACGAAGACGGTTATGTCTCGATCATGGGTCGCACCGACGACATCATCAACGTCGCCGGGCACCGCCTGTCGACCGGCGGGATGGAAGAAGTTCTGGCGTCGCACCCCGATGTCGCGGAATGCGCGGTGATCGGCGTCGCCGATCAGATGAAGGGGCAGTTGCCCGTCGGCTTCGTGGTCCTCAAGGCCGGGGTGACCAAGGAACAGGACGACGTCGTCAACGAGATCGTGCAATTGGTCAGAAATCAGATCGGCCCGGTCGCGGCGTTCAAACAGGCGACGGTGGTGCCGCGCCTGCCGAAAACACGGTCGGGTAAGATCCTGCGCGGCACGATGCAGAAGATTGCCGACAATCAGGAATGGAAGATGCCGGCGACCATTGATGATCCGCTGATTCTCGACGAGATCGAAGGCGCCTTGGAAGGCATCGGCTACGCCAAGGCGCGCAAGGACTGATCCACCTTGGCACGGGTCTTGTGACCGCACTGGTGCTTGAGCCACGTGCGATCCTGGGGCTAAAGTGCGCGCCAGTTGATATGTCGGGGCAGGGCGGCGCCCCAGCGGTTCCGCCGACGTGTGCGGGGAGGAGTTTTCAAGACCGTCCCATCCGGGCGGAACCTGCCGTTCCGGCATATAGATCAAGTTCACGGCCAAGCGCGTGGCTGAACCGGAAATACCGGTGCGTGCCGCTTGGCTACCCAAGACCATGTGAGGAAACCAATAATGTATCCTGATGTTTTGTTGTTCATTGACGGCGAGTGGACCAAGGCGGCTTCGGGCCGGACGATCCCGGTCGAAAACCCCGCCACCGACGAAGTCGTCGGCACCGTCGCCCACGCCGACAAGGGCGATCTGGACCGCGCGCTTGAAGCCGCTGAAAAAGGTTTCCGGACTTGGCGTAAGGTTTCGGCCTTCGATCGTTCCAAGATCCTGCGCAAGGCCGCGGACCTGATTCGCGAACGCGCCGACAAGATCGCGCCTCTGATGACCCTGGAACAGGGTAAGACCCTGCCGGAAGCCAAGGGCGAAACCCTGGCCGCCGCCGACGTCACCGATTGGTGCGCCGAAGAAGCCCGCCGCACCTATGGCCGTGTGATCCCGGCTCGTGCCGAGGGCGTCTATCAGTTGGTTATCAAAGAGCCGGTTGGTCCGGTCGCGGCCTTCACGCCGTGGAACTTCCCGATCAACCAGATCGTCCGTAAGCTGGCCTGCGCCCTGGCGGCCGGTTGCTCGATCATCGTCAAGGCCCCGGAAGAAACCCCGGCTTCGCCGGCGGAACTGATCCGCTGCTTCGCCGACGCGGGCGTGCCCAACGGCGTGATCAACCTGGTTTATGGCGTTCCGGCCGAGATTTCCGAATACCTGATCCCGCACCCGGTGATCCGCAAAATCTCGTTCACCGGTTCGACCGTGGTCGGCAAGCACCTGGCGGCCCTGGCCGGTCAGCACATGAAGCGCGCCACCATGGAATTGGGTGGTCATGCGCCTTCGATGGTGTTTGATGACGCCGACGTCGATCTGGCCGTCAAGATTTTGTCCGCCAACAAGATGCGCAATGCCGGTCAGGTCTGCGTGTCGCCGACCCGCTTCCTGATCCAGGAAGGCGTGTATGAAGACTTCGTCGGTAAGTTCACCGAAGTTCTGAAGAACACCAAGGTCGGTAACGGCATGGAAGCCGACAGCAAGATGGGCCCGATGGCCAACGCCCGCCGCATCACCGCGATGGAGGAATTCATCGGCGACGCGACGAAGAAGGGCGCCAAGCTGCGCACCGGCGGCAACCGCATCGGCAACAAGGGCAACTTCTTCGAGCCGACGGTCCTGACCGACGTGCCGATGGACGCCCGCATCATGAACGAAGAGCCGTTCGGCCCGGTCGCCGTGATCTCGCCGTTCAGCACCCTGGACGATGTGATCGCCGAAGCCAACCGCCTGCCGTTCGGTCTGGCGTCCTATGCCTATACCGGCTCGGGCAAGACGGCGCAGACGCTGGCCGCTTCGGTGGAATCGGGCATGCTGTCCATCAACCACCACGGCATCGCCCTGCCGGAAACGCCGTTCGGCGGCATCAAGGACTCGGGCTACGGTTCGGAAGGCGGCACGGAAGCCATCGAAGCCTATCTGAACCCGAAGTTCGTGACCCAGGCGAACCTGTAAGAAGACCCGTGGCGGCGGGCTTTCGGGCCCGCCGTCCTTCTTTCTCCGAACGGAGCGCAGCATGACTGATCTGACCCAGGCGGGGGCCGAAGCCGTCGCCCAATCCCTCGGTACGGCAAAAACCCGTTACGACGACATCCGTGGCCGCAACCTTGCCCTCGACATGACCCGGGGTAAGCCGTCCGCCGCGCAGTTGGACCTGTCCGACGAGATGCTGACCAACGTCTCTCATGAAGACGTCGCCAATTTCGAAGGCACGGACCTGCGCAACTACGGCGGTCTGTCGGGCATTCCGGCGGCTTGCAAACTGTTCGGCGAATATCTGGGCGTTCCGGCCGAGCAGGTCGTGATCGGCGGCAATTCATCGCTGCAAATGATGTATGGCGCGTTGGCCCGGGCCATGACCTTCGGTGTCGTCGGCGGCACGGGCCCGTGGCGCGATCAGGCGCCGACGGTGATCTGCCCCGTGCCGGGATATGACCGGCATTTCGCGATCTGCGAGGAACTGGGCCTGAAAATGGTCAACGTGGACATGACGGACGAAGGTCCGGACATGGACGCGGTCGAAAAGCTGGTGGCGTCGGACCCGTCGATCAAGGCGATCTGGTGCGTGCCCAAATATTCCAACCCGACCGGCGTGACCTATACCGACGCGGTGGTCGAGCGGCTGGCCAAGATGAAGACGGCGGCGCCCGATTTCCGCATCCTGTGGGACAACGCCTATGCCGTCCATCACCTGGGTCAGGGACTGGACGACGTCGCCGATATCCTCACGGTTTGCGAGGCCGCTGGCTGTCCGGACCGGCCGTTCATTTTCGGTTCGACGTCCAAAATCACCTATGCCGGCGCGGGGATCGCCGTGTTCGCGGGATCGAAGGCCAACGTCAAGGACGCCCTGGACCATCTGTTCTTCGAAACCATCGGCCCGGACAAGATCAGCCAGCTGCGGCAGGTCAAATTCTTCGGCGATATGAAGGGCATCCTGGCCCATATGGACGCCCATGCCGAATTGGTCGGGCCGAAGTTCCAGGCCGTGGAAGAAGCCCTGAGCAAGCATCTGGCGGGCAAGGGCATCGCAACCTGGACCAAGCCCAAGGGCGGTTATTTCGTAAGCCTGGACGTGCTGGACGGCTGCGCCAAGGAAGTCATCCGCTTGGCCGACGAAGCCGGGGTGAAGCTGACCCCTGCCGGTTCCTGCTTCCCCTATGGCAATGATCCGCACGACCGCAATATCCGGCTGGCGCCGACCTTGCCGCCGCTGGACGAGGTCAAACAGGCGATGGAAGTGGTCTGCGCCTGTGTCGAGCTGGCCTGCTTGAACAAGCTGGCTGCCGAATAACGATCTTCGCGCGTTTGCCCAATCGCTGATCTGTGCGGTGGGCGGGCGCGCGATTTTCGTTTCTAGGATGCCTTGGTGAAGAAGTCCGGCCCGATGTCGGACTGGCCATAGGCGTCCACCAAATCCCGAATATGCCGTTCCACCAGGGACCGGGCTTGACCCGCGTCCCCTTGTTCCATCGCGGCCAGAATCTGTTTGTGTTCGGCGACGGAGCGGGGCGGCAGATGGGGGATGTTGGACAGGATGGTTTGATAACGGCGGAAGCGGATTTTCACCCGGTTATAGGCTTCGCTCAAAAGCTCGTTGCCCGCCGCGGCGACGATGGCGTCATGAAACCGCGTGGCGACCGCGAAGTAGGTATCGAAATCACCGGTTTCGATGCTGCGTTCCATATCGGCGTTCATCTGGCGCATCGTCGATAGGTCGGGGCGGGGCTGTTTTTCCGCCACGGCGGCGGCGGCGAAGCCTTCCAGCGCCATGCGCAGGCCGAACAGGTCGTGCAATTCCGATTCCGACAAGGCGGCGACGACCGCGCCCCGATGGGGCTCCTGCACCAACAGCCCGCGCGATGCGACGATGCGCAAGGATTCCCGCAGCGGCACGCGGCTGACGTTGCAGCGCTTAGACAGGGCCTGTTCGACCAGCCGTTCGCCCGGTGCGAACCGGCCGGCGATGATTTCGTCGGTGATCCAATCCGCAAGCCGTTCCGGCAACAGGTCGGGACGGGGGAATTCGCTGGTGCTGTCGGCTGTATCCATGGGGAACCTTGATAGCCCGCTGGGGTTGATGTCGGAAGGATAATATAAAATCCAATTGACTAATTGTATAACAATCTTAGAGTCCCCGCATGCCCGCCGCCAAAGATGCGGGCGATTGAACGATAAAATCGGAGGAAAGAATGACGCTGCCCCTTGCGGGAATTCGCGTTCTCGACCTGACGCGCGCCCTGTCGGGGCCGTTCTGCACCATGATTCTGGGCGACCTGGGAGCCGATGTGCTGAAGGCCGAACCCGTGGGCGAGGGCGATATGTGCCGCGCCTGGGGCCCGTTCGACCAGGGCATCGGCTGCTTCTTTCTGTCCGTGAACCGTAACAAGCGCTCCCTGGCCGTCGATTTCCGCAGCCCCGAGGGCCAGGCCGCCCTGCGCGACTTGGCGCTGAAGGCCGACGTCCTGGTCGAGAACTTCAAACCCGGCACCATTGCCAAGCTGGGGCTGGATTATGACAGCCTGAAGGACGCCAATCCGGGCCTGATCCATGCCACGATCACCGGCTTTGGATCGGACGGCCCCTACGGTTCCTGGCCGGGTTTCGATCAGATCGCGCAGGGCATGTCCGGGGTGATGAGCATTTCCGGCGAGCCGGATGGCGCGCCGACGCGCCTGGGCGTGCCGCTGGCCGATCTGGTGTCCGGAATGTGGCTGTCGACCGGGATTACCGCAGCGATCCATCAACGCACCGCCACCGGCAAGGGGCAGAAGGTCGATACCTCGTTGCTGGCCTCGGTCGTCGGCATGCTCTGCGTCCAGGGGCAGCGTTACCTGAGCCTGGGCGAAGTCCCGGGGCGGGTCGGCAACGAACATCCGGTGATCTATCCCTATGGGGCGTTCCGGGCGTCGGACGCCTTGGTCAACATCGCCGCCGCCAATCAGGCCCAGTGGCGCAAGCTCTGCGACACCTTGGGGCTGTCGCATCTGATCGACGACCCGGACTTCGTCGACAACACGGCCCGCGACCGCAACCGCGATCGTCTGCGTGATCTGTTGAACGAAAAGCTGGCCGCTAAGACGGCGATCGACTGGTCGCGCGAATTGATGGAAGCGGGCATCCCCGCCGGTCCGGTTTACGACCTGGGCCAGATGTTCAACGACCCGCAGGTCAAGCACGCGGGCATGGTCGAAACCGTATCCCATCCGGTGATCGGCGATTTGAACGTCCTGTCCAATCCCCTGCGCCTGGGCGAGATCGGGCCCAAGACCGTGCGCTTCGCGCCCCCGGCCCTGGGTGAACACAGCGCCGAGGTGCTGGCCGACTGGGGAATTGCCGAAGCCAGAATTAAGTCGCTGATGGATGCCGGATGCGTCCAGGGCCCTGCCTGATCGGCCGTTTGCAAGAGTATGAACAGGAGAGACGGAACATGAGCTTAGTCCCTCATCAAGCCCCCCAACTATCGTATGTCGCCCTGGTGTCCCGCGATATTCCCGCCGCCGCCGATGTTCTGGGCGGGGTATTGGGCCTGACCGCCACCGATTGCACCCTGCCGTCGGGCGGCACCGCACCTGTGTTCGCGGTGGGCGATGCGGCCCTGGCGCTGTGCGAGCCGGGCGATCCCTTCGTCGGGGGAACGGACAAGACGGGCGTGCATCACATCGGGTTGAGCGTCGATGACATCGACGCCACGGCCTCGCGCCTGACCGATGCCGGGATCGGCGCGGGAAAGGCCGAGCCGGGCCTGGGCGGCGTCCGTCGGATCGGCCTGGACGCGGCGGCGACGGTCGGCGTGCGGACCTATCTGGTCGAGCCGCTGGAGATTGACCGTTCGACCTCGCCACGGATCGAGCGGATCGACCATCTGGGCGTCGCCAGTTCCGACAACCGGCAGGCGATCTCGGTCTTTACCGATGCCATCGGCCTGCCGATTGAAAGCCAGCAGACGGACATGGAAGTCGAAACCATCGTCGAAAGCTTTACCTCGGACAAATACGGCGTGGTCTACCACAGCCGCCCGCCGCGCCCTGTCGGCGGCCTGCGCGTCGCGTTCCTGACCGCCGGTGACTGCGAACTGGAATTCCTGCAGAACTTCGACCCGTCGCACGGCGCCGACATCGACCACGGCGCGTCTGGGACGACGCGCCAGGATCAGGGGGCAATCACCCGCTATATCCAATCGCGCGGCCAGGGGCTGCACCATGTGGCGCTGAAATCGCCCGATATCAACGCGACCCTGGCGGCTCTGGCCGATGCCGGCTGCGCCATGATCGATATGGTCGGGCGACCCGGTTCGCGCCGCGCCCTGATCGGTTTCATCCATCCGAAAAGCCTGGGAGGAATGCTGTTCCATGTCGTCCAGCGTGATTGACTTGCCTGTTCGTAGCGAAGAACGCGATGGCGTTTTGATCCTAACCATCGACCGGGAGCATGCCGGTAATTCGATCTGCCGCGATACGGCGCAGGCCATGCGCGATGCCTTGGATGGGATCGCCGGGCGGACCGACCTGCGCGGCGTCGTGATCACCGGGGCGGGGGATAAGTTCTTTTGCAGCGGCGGCGACCTGAAGGCCTATCGCGCCATCGAGACGCCGAAGGAATTGTCGGAAACCTTTGCCGTGGTGCGCGGTTTGCTGGACGCGCTCGAGGCCCATCCGCTGCCCATCATCGCCGCCATCAATGGCTATGCCCTGGGCGGTGGGGCGGAATTGGCGGTCGCCTGCGATCTGCGGTTCGCCAAGGCAGGCGTCAAGCTCGGCATGCCCCAGGCGCGCCTGGGGATCATTCCCGGCTGGAACGGGACCGAACGGTTGATGAAGGTCGTGGGCTATCCCAAGGCCATGCGGATGCTGCTCAGTTGCGAGCAGTTGACCGCCGAGGCAGCTCAGGCCGAAGGACTGGTCGATACGGTGACGAGCTCGAACGTGGTCGATGAGGCCGTCGGCTTCCTAGCCGGACTACCGGCGGCGCCTTTGGCGGTCTCGGCGACCAAGCGGGCCCTGCGTGCCGCTGCCGTAGGTGACGGCAAGGGGACTGGCGAGGCTATTCTTGAGGAACTATGGTTCTCCGAGGATCACCGCGAGGCCGAACGGGCTTTTGCGGAAAAGCGCCCGCCGGTGTTCAAGGGGCGCTGATCTGCCAAAGATAAAGGGGGCCGAGGCCCCCTTGTTTCTTTCTTGGCGCTGTCCGTGATTTTAGGACGGCTCGGATCCGCTGTCGACCGGCGGCCAGGTCGGCGCGGGCGTCGCCGCCGGGCCATGCACGGTGCCGGCGCGGGCGCGAGCCACCGCAATGACCTTCTCCAGATCGTCCGACGAACACAGGCCGAGACCGACCGGGTTCTGCGGCTTGATGTTGGCGGCGTTCCAATGGGAGCGATCGCGGACCGAGGTAATGGTCGGCTTGGTCGTGCCGATCAGCTTGGAAATCTGCCCGTCCGACATTTCAGGGTAATTCTTCAACAGCCAGGCGATGGCGTCCGGCCGGTCCTGCCGCTTGGCGACCGGGGTGTAGCGGGCGCCCTTGGTCTTGGCCTTGGGCATGGGCAGGTTCGGCTTGGCGGCCTTCAGGCTGGCCGTGGGGTCGCCTTCGCAGCGGTCCAATTCCGCCTGCGTCAGCTCACCGGCTTGCACGGGGTCGAGCCCCTGCATTCCGACGGCGACCTCGTCGTCGGCGATGGCCTGAACTTCAAGCTCATGCAGGCCGCAGAAATCGGCGATCTGCCTGAACGTGAGGGCCGTATTTTCCACAAGCCAAACGGCAGTGGCCTTCGGCATCAAAGGACGCGCCATGGTTACCTTCCCATTGGTGTCGGATTTCGGGATTGCTCTGTCGACCAGCACGCCCCCGCGCGTACGGGGGACGCACCGGAACTGCGATGTTATATAATGACTATGACCGCCCGGGTCAAAGAATCACTTTGTTTTCCGGGGGCTTATTCCGCGACCTGGAACACGATCTTGCCGATGTGCTGGTTGGATTCCATCAGCTCGTGGGCTTCTTTCGCCTGATCCAGGGAAAAGGTCTTATAGATCACGGGCTTGACCTTGCCGGCTTCGATCAGCGGCCAGGCTGTTTCCTTCACCGCTTTACCGATCTTGGCTTTCGCGGCGACGGATTGGGCGCGCAGGGTCGAGCCGGTGATGGTCTGGCGCTTCAGCATCAGGGGCATGAAATTGACCTCAATCTTGGCCCCCTTCATGAACGCGATGTTGACCAGACGGCCGTCGCGGTTCAGCGCCTTGAGGTTGCGGGGAAGGTAGTCGCCCCCGACCATGTCCAGGATCACGTCGGCGCCCTTGCCGCCGGTGAATTCCTTGGCCGCTTCGACGAAGTCCTGTTCGCGGTAGTTGATCGCCAAATCCGCGCCCAGATCGCGGCAAGCCTGGCATTTTTCCTCGGAGCCGGCTGTGGCGATGACCTTGGCGCCCAATTGATGGGCCAACTGAATGGCGGTGGTGCCGATGCCGGACGTGCCGCCATGGACCATGAAGGTTTCACCCGGCTGCAGGTTGCCGCGGTCGAACACGTTGCCCCAGACCGTGAAAAAGGTTTCCGGCAGGGCCGCCGCTTCCAGCATCGACAGGCCTTTCGGCACCGGCAGGCATTGTTCGACCGGCGCGGTGACGTATTCGCCGTAGCCGCCGCCCGCGACCAGGGCGCAAAGCTTGTCGCCGACGGACCATTCGCTCACGCCGTCGCCCAAGGCGACCACGGTGCCGGAAACTTCCAGGCCCGGAATGTCGGTCGTACCCGGCGGCGGGGCGTAATGGCCCTGGCGTTGGACCACGTCGGGGCGGTTGATGCCTGCAGCCGCGACCTGGATCAGAACCTCGCCCTTTTCCGGGCTGGGAACGGGGCGGGTGGTGGTGCGCAGCTGTTCCGGGCCGCCGGGTTCGGCGATTTCGACGCAGGTCATGGTTTCAGGGATCGACATGGCGGCCTCTTCGGGTCGTTGTGGGAATTTGCAAATGCCCCTTCACCTAGTAGATTACATCCCGCCTTGGCAAGGATATTGCCGAAGGAATAGGGCCAAAGGCATTCGGGAAGGAACGGGATCATGGACACGGACGATCTGGAACCGCGCAAGAAAAAGCCGGAATTGAAAAACCTGGAGATCCTGTCGATCGAGGCCCTGCACGAGTATATCGAAGAGCTGGAGGCCGAGATCACCCGCGTGCGCGCGGCCATCGACGGCAAACAGACGGCGCGGTCCCACGCCGACAGCATTTTCAAAACTTAAGAGGCGTCGTTCGGCCTGGTTTCCTGGGCTGCCTGTGCTTTTTCCCGGGCGGCGTGGATCGCCCGTTTCTTGCGCCGGGACGCCATGAACATCAGCCAGCCGATGGGCCCCAGGAACAGCACGATCACCAGCCAGCCGATGCGCGGGCTGAACGGACAGGTGCCGCCGTCATGCGGGACGGGCGCCGATGTGATGTCTTTCGACAGGGCGACATGAAGGAGCGGCAGGGCGAAGCCGATCACGATCACGGCCCAGGCGGCGGCTGGCGACATTGGGGATGCCTTTTTTCCGTAAATTGGCCCGATTTAGGTGCTGATTTAGGGGAACGTTAACACCCCGGGGCTAGCCTGCAAACAGGACACGCGGCGAACGTGTCCTCATTTCATTGCCTATGAAAACACACGGCGATCGCCCTCCCGACCCGAGGGCGGTCGCCTTGTCGTGGCCAGGGCAGGGGGAATCTTTTCGGGGCAAAAATCAGACCCTTGTCAACCAACCTTTGTAGTTGACCGTTATGTTACGGCTGGATACGCTTCACGTGTCATTCAGGCGAGTTTGACAGGTTTGAGGCATTTAAATAATTAAAGGGCCGTCGGGAACAACCCGGCGGCCTTATTAATTTCGGCCATAATTTCCGCCAACCCACGATGCCCAGGAGCCTTCGCCATGGCCGACGACACGTCCCCGCAAACCCGAGATTCCTATCCGCATATCCTGCCGATCCAGACGCGCTGGGCCGACAACGACATCTACGGCCACGTCAATAACGTGACCTACTACGCCTATTTCGACACGGTGGTGAATTGCTACCTGATCGACAACGGCGGGCTGGATATTCAGGACGGAACGGTCGTGGGCTTCGCGGTCGAGACGACTTGCCGGTTCTTCAAGCCGGTCGCCTATCCGGAGAAGTTGTCGGCGGGCCTGCGGGTTTCGAAGCTGGGGAATTCCAGCGTCCGTTACGAGATCGCGATCTTCAAGGACGGGGAAGATACGGCGGCTGCCGCCGGGCATTTCGTCCATGTCTTCGTCGACCGTACGACAGACCGCCCGACGCCTATTCCGGCCCAAATCCGTGCCGCGTTGGAGAAACTCCTCGTCGCTTGAGTGGCGGGGAAGTCCCCCAAAAGAAAACGCGCCCGGTCTCCCAGGCGCGCCTTCCGTCTGACGTTCTAACCTAGAGTGGATTACCTGGTTAGGCGGCCTTGTTTTCGACGAGTTTCTGGTTCCCCGCGATCGCGATCTTGCGGGGTTTCTTCTCTTCCGGGACGACCCGTTCCAGTTCGATATGCAGAAGGCCGTTTTCAAGCGCGCCGTCCTTGACCTCGATATGGTCGGCAAGCTGGAAGCGGCGCTCGAACGCGCGCCCGGCGATGCCGCGGTGGACGAAGACGACGTTCTCGTCCTGTTTGTCCTCGCGCTTGCCGGTGACGATCAGGGTGCCTTCGTTGACGGTGACGTCCAGGTCGTCTTCGCCGAACCCGGCGACGGCCATGGTAATCCGGTACTTGTCGTCGCCAAGCTGTTCGATGTTGTAGGGCGGATAGGAATTGCCGTCGTCGTGGCGCATCGCGCTGTCGAGCATACGCTCAAGACGGTCGAAGCCGACGGAATGACGGAAAAGGGGGGTGAAATCGATGGTACGCATAACCAAGTCCTCCTAGACGAAGCGATATGGTGCCCGGCGGTGCGTATTCGTTTCCCGGTCGCCATAAGGGCCGACCGAACGAACCGCGCCGGTCGGGCGGTTCAACAGACGCGGACCCCATCTGGGCGTCCCGTCAAAGCACAGATAGGCCTGCGCCCGAATGTGCGCAAGTCTTGCCCGGCGAAAAAAATCACCAGGTAATATCGTTATTTTTCAGGGAATTAAGAGGCTTTGGCCGCGGCGCCCGATTGCCACATGACTTCGTAAAGCTGCACATCGCCGTCGAAACCCTTCATGGCGTAACCGCCGGCGGATTTGAAGCTGATGCCCTTGCCGGTGCAAATTCCGCGCACTGTTTCCGAGACGAAGATCTGGTCTGCCTGGGCCTTGTCGACGATACGGGCTGCCAACTGGACCGTGGTGCCGAACAGATCGTTGTCCTCGGCGATGGGCTCGCCCGCGTTGATGCCGATCTTCAATTTCAGGGGCAGGTTCGGGTTCGAGGACCGAAGCTGGATCGTCTCTTTCTGAATTTCGATCGAGGCCTCGACCGCGTTGGTCGGCTGGTCGAACGAACACATCATGCCGTCGCCGGTGTGTTTGACCTCGCGACCTTTGAAGCGGGTCAGGTTTTCGCGGACGATCTTGTTGTGCGCGCGGACGACTTCCTGGGCCCCGGCGTCGCCCAACTGCTGCGTCAGCGCGGTCGATCCGGCGATATCGGTGAACAGCACGGCGACCACGCGGGCTTGTGCTTCCTTCGGCTTGGGCTTGTTCCAATCCTCGAGCGCCGTCTTCAGGTGCGAGGGGCCGGAGGTGCCGTCGCTCAGGTGTGTCGCCATCGCGTTACGGCCTGCCTGGAACATGCTCATGTAGCGGGAATCCTGCAGCAGGTATTCCTCGTAGCGGTCGGCGAAGGACGAGGCATGGGACTTCTTGAAGCCCATGACCTGGACACTGTCAGCCAGGATGCGCGCCCGCGTCGAGCCATCCAAATCCCGTTTCGAGGACAGGGATTCGCAGGCCCCCGCCAGGAACAGGTTGATCCCGAACTTGGTGAAGTTATCGAGCTTCTTCTTGTCCTGGCCGGTGACTTCGAGCAATTGGCCCAGGAACCGCATCATATAGGCTTTTTGCTTTTCCCCGGCGGCGTCCAGCATCGGTTGCTGTTCGGCGGCGCCGTACTTATCGGCTTCCAGGGTCACGCCGCGTTTGTTCTCTTCGCTGGAGCTCCCCAACTCGTCACGCAGGCGGTCGTTGGTCGCATCGTCGCTTTGCGCATTGGCCGCGTCTTCGGCCTTGGCCTGTTCACGCCAGTCTCCGACGGAGCCTTCCGTCTTCTCTGCAGTCACGTCGACGTCGATATTGTTGGCGGGCGGCTGGCCAAGGGCCGATGCAGCCCTATCCAACAGAGAGTTCACGGCGCCGCCACCGGCAACAGGTCGTCCGGTCATGCCGCCGGCTCGGCCCTGTCGGGCGCGCAGTTTGACGTTTCTCAGGTAGGTGATGGCCAGGGTCGATGCCGTCAGCAGGAAACTGACGACGAAGACAAGGAAGATGGCATTGGCTTCGATCGCGCCGGAAATTTTATAGCCGAACAGCATCTTGCCGCTGAAGTACCAGGAGAAGGCGACCGCGAACCCGCCTGAAACCAACAGGCTGACCAGGGCCAGCATGAGCATGCGGATAACGACGGTCGTCGCCGTAGCGGTGATGCTGTTGGCGCTGCTGGTACGACGTTTCTTGGGCGCATCGTCGTAATCGTCATCGTCGTCGTAATCATCGTCGTCGTCGAAACTGCTGCGTGCCGAGGCCCAATCGCCGCCGTCATCGCCGCCGTCGTCGTCGCGATTGCTACGCCCCGCGCCAATATCCCGATAGCCGCGATGTTCCGCCTTGTCGTCGCGGGGACCGCGATAGATGGTCGTGTCCTGGTGATTGCCGGCATCGCTGTCATAGGTCTCTTTGACGACCTTGACCGCATCGAACCCCGGGGTCTTTTCGATCTTTTTGGCTTCTTCGATGGCTTTCTCACGCTGCGCAGCGCCGAACTGGGCGTGGATCGACCAACGCCCTGCCTGCTGCACGTGAACCTCGAAATGGATATGTCTCGCCATGGGCGATCCCTCATCCGCTCCCCGAAAACTGGACCGTTTTCAGGTCCAACCCAAACATCGCCCCTCCCGAACAGGTACCCCGTTCGGCGGAACGCTACTTTCCCTTAAGAGCTATCATTATCGGTAGGAGTAAATATTTTCCTACTCATTGTCATAAAAGTTACCACAGCCGGAAATTTCGCGGGAGAGGGTGAATTTAACCTTTTTTCTGCGAGATTTCCGGTTGCGGGCTGGCCTGACTCGCAGGCACGGAAAAGGGCGCGCCCGTGTGGGGTGCGCCCTTGATCGCGATGATCGCGCGCCGATGCGGTGACCGCTTCGGCTTCGCCCGAAACGGGCGGCGAATTACATCTTGAGGCCGGTGTTTTCGAACCGCTTGTTGAAGCGCGCCAGACGGCCGCCGGTGTCGAGCAGACGATGGCCGCCACCGGTCCAGGCCGGGTGGCTCTTCGGATCGACTTCCAGCTTCAGCACGTCACCGGGCTGACCCCAGGTGCTGCGCGTGGTGAACGAGCTACCGTCGGTCATCTGGACGGTAATTTCGTGGTATTCCGGGTGGATATCTTTTTTCATAGGGCTTGGCTCCGGCAAACAAGGCGCCCTATATACAGACATGCCCCTGCGGGCGCAAGGCTTCATGGGTATTTCGTCGTGCAGCCGATTTTTCCTAGAATTTACGAGGAGTTTTCGAATGTCCCTGGACGAGAGCACGTTCGCCCGTATCGCCGATGAAACCCTGGAATCCTATATG
This sequence comes from uncultured Rhodospirillaceae bacterium, assembly GCA_964012715.1. GTDB lineage: Bacteria > Pseudomonadota > Alphaproteobacteria > Rhodospirillales > Casp-alpha2 > UBA1479. The sequence continues at coordinate 18,188 of CAXGUG010000053.1, forward strand.
GACGTCATCGACGAGGCTTTGGGCGATCAGGCGGACATCGATCTGGAAGGCGGCATTCTGACGATCGAGTTGGATGACGGCGGTCAATACGTCATCAACAAGCACGCGCCGAACAAGCAGATTTGGATGTCGTCGCCGAAAAGCGGGGCCACGCATTTCGATTACAACGGCGACGATGAAACCTGGTGCTGCACCCGGTCCGGCGTTCGTCTGGACGAAACCCTGGCTGCGGAGCTGGCGGCCTTAACCGGCGTTACCGTCAGCCTGTGAGGCCTGCTCGGCCGGGCGTGACGGGGGAATGGCCAGGGCCAGCAGCATGACGGCGGCCATGATCAGGGCCCCCGAAAAGTAAGGCCAGTCGCGGCCGAACTGCGCGAACAACATTCCGCCCCAGGCAGGGCCCAGGACGCGCGCCGCCGTGGTGACCGAGCGTGTCACGCCCATCACGCCACCTTGATCCGTATCGGCGACCTGTTGGGAAATCAGGCTGTTGTAGGCCGGGTTGATGATGCTGAAGCCATAGGCGGCAACGGCCATGGCCAGGCCCAACTGCCAAATCTGGGTACAGAACGGAAGGCCGCCAATCCCAATGGCCAGCGCGAAGGCGCCCTGGATCAGCAGATTGCGTTCGCCGAAGCGCTTGGCCAATCGGCCCATCAATCCGCCCTGAACGGCGGCGGACAATAGCCCCACATAGGCAAACAGCCATCCGTTCTGTTCCGGGCCCCAGCCGAAAGTGCGACGCGACCACATCGCGAAGGTCGTCTCCAGCCCGGCGAATACGAAGGTCGCGAGGAAACCCAACAGCATCAAACGTCCAACGCCGGGAAGCTGCAATGCGGCCAGGAATTGTCCGATCCGCCGTTGCCGGGGCAGGGCCGCGGCGCGGGCGCGAACATCGGCCGAAAGGGATTCCGGCAACCGGAAGATACCCAGCACCAACGCCAGCAAGGACAATCCCGCCGCGGCCAGGGCGGGGTTGCGGAAATCGGCGGTAGTCGGGTCCGACCCGGCCAGAATGCCGCCGATCGCCGGGCCCAGGATAAAGCCGATGCCGAAGGCGGCCCCGATCAGGCCCATGCCCTTGGCGCGGTTCTCCTTGGTCGTGATGTCGGCCATATAGGCAAAGGCGGCGGCGATGTTGCCGGCCATCAGACCACCTAGGGCGCGGGCCGCGAACAGCATCCACAGCGCGTCGGCGAAGGCCAGCCAGATATAGGCCGCTGCCGCCCCGGCAAGACTCAACAGCAACACCGGGCGACGGCCCACGCGGTCGCTCAAGCGGCCCCAGAACGGGGCGGCGACGAACTGCGCCAAGGAATAGGTCGCCATCAGCAGACCAACCGTCTGCGGGTCGGCCTGGAAATGTTCACCGTAGAACGGCAGCAGCGGAATGATGATCCCGAAACCGACCAAGTCGACGACGACGATAAGAAACAGGGAAAGCTTCATGGAAGGCGGCAATCAGCGCTGAGTCAGTTTCAGTTCGATACGGCGGTTACGCCGCAGGGCGATCTCGTCCTGTCCGGGGTCGATCGGGCGGTTCGCGGCGAACCCGGCGGCGACCAGGCGCACCGGCGGCAACCCCAGGTCGATCAGGTATTTGACCACGGAAATCGCGCGCGCCGCCGACAATTCCCAATTGGAGGGGAACCGGGCGTTGGAGATGGGTGTCTTATCCGTATGGCCGTCGACCCGCAAGACCCAGTCGATATCCTGGGGAATGCGCGCCATCAGTTCGTTCAGCGTTTGGGCCAGGGCCTGCATCTGTTCCTTACCGGCGGGGCCCAGGTCGGCGGAGCCGACATCGAACAGAACCTCGGACTGAAATACGAAGCGGTCGCCGACAATGCGAATCCCCGGCCGGTTGCCCAAGACCTCGCGCAGGCGACCGAAGAACTCGGACCGGTAGCGCGACAATTCCTGAACCTTGGACGCCAGGGCGGCATTCAGCCGCTTGCCCAGGCTTTCGATCTGAACGCCCTGGGCTTGGGCCTTTTCCTCGGCGGCGCGAAGGGTTGCTTCCAGGGTAGCCAGTTGTTCGCGTAAGGCCGCCAATTGCCGGTTCATCAGGGCGACCTGGGCGCGCGCACTTTCCGAGATTTCCTTCTCGGCGATCAGGGCCTTGCCCTTTTCGTTGGCCTGGGCGCCCAGTTCCATGACCTTGGCCGTCAACTCATCGCGCAGCGCGGATAGAGCCTCGACCTCGCGGGCCAGGGCGGCGAGCTTCTGGGCCCGGTCGATCAGTTCCTGTTCCTTGACCTCGACGGCCTTGTTGGCGTTGGCCAATGAGGTTTCCAAGCCGCCGATGGTCTGGCGGTTGGCCTCCATCGTGACCATGGCATCGACCAATTGCTGCTCGGCCGACTCGGCGCGCATGCGCAGTTCCGCCAGGTTGGCGTTCAGGCGGTCACGCTCGGCGACGGAGGCCTGCAATTCGGTATTCAGGCGCGACACGTCGGCACGCAGGTTATCGGTGGTCTTGCGCTCCAGCGCCAGCAGGTTGGCCAGTTCGCTGATCTCGCCCTCGAGCTTGCGTAGGGCCTGGTCCCGCCCGGTCAGGGCCTGTCCCAGAAAGACCTGGGCCATGATGAAGATCAGCAACAGGAAGATGATGACCATCAACAAGGTGGCCAGGGCATCGACGAAGCCGGGCCAGATGTTGGTCGATCGTTCGTGGCGTCGGGCAAGGCTAGCCATGGCGGATCACTCCGCGCGAAAGGCCTCCGGGGGCCCGCTCACCGCTCATAGTCGCCTTCGGCGATATTGGCGATGGTCCGGGCCAGCAATTTGATCTCGGAGCGGACCTCTTTGATGATCTCCCCACGGCCATGACTGACGTCGTCGACCATGCGGGCGAGGGACCGGTCCAGATTGCGGATGCTGGCCTTGGTGTCGGCATCGATACCGCCGCCGTCGGCTCCGCTCAACCCTTGGGCCATTTCCTTCATCAAAAGCTGCTGCGTGCGCATGTGCTCGGTCAGGGTGTCGAGCTTGTCGGTCAGGGCCAGGATGCTCTGGTTGGCTTCGATCCGGCTCTCCTCACCACGCGACAGGATGCGTTGCAGGTTTTCGAGGTTCTCCGCCGATTGTTCCAGCAGCGCCTGAACATAGGCGGGCATGGATTGATCGCCATCGCCCGACAGCGCGCCCGAGGACAGGCGGGTCAGGCTGGACAGCCATTCTTCTAGGTCGTTGTAGAACCGGTTCTGGGCCTGACCGGCCTGCAGGTCGAGAAAGCCCAGGATCAATGATCCGGCCAGACCGAACAGGGAGGACGAAAACGCCGTACCCATGCCGGAAAGCGGCGTTTCCAGGCCCTTCTTGAGCTTTTCGAACACGGCGTTGATGTCACCGCCATCGACGGTCAACCCGACGATCACGTCCTTGACCGAGCCCACGGTCTCCAACAGGCCCCAGAAGGTGCCGAGCAGACCGAGGAAGATTAGCAGCCCGATGATATAGCGCGAGATGTCGCGGGATTCGTCCAGGCGCGAAAACAAACCGTCCAGCAAGGTGCGCATGGAGGTGGTCGATAGGGTCAGGCGGCCCGAGCGCTGTCCCAGCATGGTCGCCATCGGCCCCAACAGGCGCGGCGGCTGGGCCTGCGACAACTGCGCCCCGTCGCGGCGGTAGCTATCGACCCATTCGACCTCGGGCTTGAGGCGGACGACTTGCAGGAAGTTGTAGGCGATGCCCAGGGCCAAGACGGCCAGGATGCCGCCGTTCAACGGTGCGTTGGCCATGAAGGCGTCGCGCAGCGGCGAAAACAAAGGGGCGCAGACGGCAATCACGGCGCCGAGGAAGATGACCATCCGGATGAGGTAGCGGTTGGGGCGCGTCATGACTTAGGCCGTTGCTTCGTCCTTTCGGGGAGCAGCCCCGGGCAAGGCCCGAAGCCGCGGGCACTCAGCGGGCGATTATCGTGTGCCCAGCGTAATATCGACCCGGTTCTTGGGTTCGTCGGAAGTCTTGTCGCCCAGGGCGCGGACATCGATCCGTGTCGACCGGATGCCGCTTTCGATCAGGAACGAGCGAACCGACAGGGCGCGCGACAGCGACAGCCGACGGGCGCGGTTCGATTTCAGATCGCCGCCACCGGCATAGGCCAGCAGCTGCAGGCGAACGTCATTCTGGTCCTTCACCTGATCGGCCAGCTTCAGCAGGTTGGCTTTGGCGGCGTCGGGCAATTTGGATTCGCTTTCGTCGAACACCACGCGAATCAGGCGACCGTCTTCACCCGGCGTCAACGATGCGACGCTTTCCGCTTTCGGTGCGGGGGGCGTGGGGACGGGCGTCGCCGTGGCGGGCGGCGGCGGGGGCGGCGGCGGTGCAACTCCAGCCGCCGAGGCAGGCGGCGGCGGGGGCGGCGGGGCCGCATTGGATTTGGGGGCAGGGGCCGGCGGCGCGGGCGGCGCCACTTCGGCAGTCTGCATGTCCAACGGTTTGTCTTCCGGCGCGGCAGGCGGCGGCGGGGCCGCGGTCAACTGCGCGGGGGCGGCGGCGGCCGGTTTCGGCACGGCGACGGGCTTCGGCGGGGCCGAGACCGCCTCCTTGGTCACGGCCGGGCGGGGGGTGACCTCCAGGCGGCTGACGCGCGACGTCGGTATCGGGGTCGACGTATTGCGGGTCACCTTCAGCTTCGGCGCGGCCCCCGATTTCTGCGGCGTGACATATAATTCGGAGCGGGGGCGATTCGGCCCGGGCAGGCGCAGCGCGCCGCTATAGGACGGGGCGGCTGACGGCTCGGGCGAAATGGTTTCGGTATATCCGTATCCGCCGCCGGCCAGCGCGCCCATGTCGATGGTCACGGCGCCGTCGGCGTAATCGTTCACTTGGGCATCGGCGGGAAACGAAGCCAGCATCATCGGCGCCAAGGCGCAGACCAGGAATCCGGTCACAAAACGCGAGGATGTCATTGAACGGCGTCTCCCCAATCTTCCCTAATGGTTCTGTTCCGGTTGCGTCGATTGCCTGTCCGGTCGCCCGGTCAGGCGCCCCTCTACGGCGTCAACCACGGCGCTCACCTTAACCAACGGCGGTGCGCTGGACAACCGTAAAGCCCTTGTAGGGAAACAGGGAATTGTGACGCTTTATGGGCGGGAACAAGATCGATTGGGGCGCGGCGCGAAGGCTCAGCGCGTGGTCGGGCCGCTGCCGGACAAGGTCTTGAGCAACATCGCATGCATGGCGTCGTTACCGGCGACGATGTCGCCGCGTTCCATGATGTCGCGCCCACCGGCCAGATCGCTGACGAAACCGCCGGCTTCGGTCACCAGAAGCATCCCGGCGGCCATGTCCCAGGACTGCAGATTCTGTTCCCAGAACCCTTCGTAGCGTCCGGCGGCGACCCAGGCCAGGTCGAGCGAGGCCGCGCCGAACCGGCGCACTCCGGCGGAAACCGCCATCACCGACTGCAACTGCTTCAGGAATTCGGCGTGATTGCCGCGGCCAAGGAAGGGAATACCCGTGGAAAACAGCGACTGCGACGCATCGCGGCGCGCCGAGACGCGCAGGCGACGACCGTTCAGGAACGCCCCCTGGCCTTTCTCCGCGGCGAACATTTCGTCGGTCACCGGGTTGTAGACGACCCCTGCGAAGATTTGGCCGTCACGCTCCAGGGCAATGGAGATCGCGAACTGGGGGATGCCGTGCAGGAAATTGGTGGTGCCGTCCAGCGGATCGACGATCCAGCGGTTCGAGGTGTCGGAGCCTTCGACCTCACCCCGTTCTTCCATCACGAAGCCGTATTTGGGGCGGGCTTTCTGCAGTTCTTCGAACAGAACGGATTCGGCCTTTTTATCGGCGGTCGAGACGAAGTCCGACGGGCCTTTCTTGGAGACCTGAAGATGTTCGACCTCGCCGAAATCACGGACCAGGCCCCGGGCCGCTTTCTGGGCGGCGGAGGTCATGACGTTTACGAGGGGCGTGCGCAGCATAGCGGGCCTTGTTCTTCAGTGTATCGGGTCGGCGGATGGGCGTCGGCGGGAAGGGGCTTTAAGGATCAGTCCTTGGCCCGCTCCACATAGGTGCCTTCGGCCGGGTTCACGACGATCCGCGTCCCGGTTTCGATATGCGGCGGGACCGATGTCTTCACGCCGTTGTCGAGCAGCGCCGGCTTGTAGCTGGAGGCCGCGGTCTGGCCTTTCACCACGGCTTCGGTTTCGACCACGGTCAGGGTCACGCGGTCCGGAAGCTGAACGCCGATCGGGTCGCCGTCGTGGCTTTCGATGGTCACGCTCATGCCGTCCTGCAGATAGGGCGTTTGATCTTCGCCGATCTGGTCGCCGTTGAGCATGACCTGTTCGTAACTTTCATTGTCCATGAAAGTGTACATGTCGCCGTCGGCGAACAGGAACTGATAGTCTTTCTGCTCCAGGGTCGCGCGTTCAACCTTTTCCGACGAGCGGAAGCGTTCGTTCAGCTTCGTGCCGTCGCGCAGGTCGCGCAGTTCCACCTGAAGATAGGCGCCGCCCTTGCCAGGCTGGGTGTGGGCGATCTTGACCGCGCGCCACAGGCGTCCTTGATGTTCGATGACCATACCGGGTCGAATGGCGTTGCCGTCGATTTTCATATCCGTTCGCCTGTCTGAAAATGGTTGGGGGCTGAAAGCGGCGCGGTTCTAGCAGGTTGTCCGCGGTGTGGCAACGCCGACGAAAGACCTAGTGGGGCGTCAGAGTGGGCGGTCAGTCGGGCGTCGCCTCGGCGATAATCTTGTTGAAGGCCGCAACCGCCGCCGCCGGGCCGTCCGAATATTGCCAAACGCCGGAAACCACGGCCAGGAAATCCGCCCCGGCGGTGACCAGTGGCGCACAATTGGCGACGGTGATCCCGCCGATCGCGACGCAGGGCACCACGAACAGCTGGCTCCACCATTCCAATACCTCGACCTCGGCATGATGGGCGACGTCCTTGGTTCCGGTCGGGAAGAACGCGCCGAAGGCGACATAGTCGGCCCCGGCTTCTCCAGCTTCCATGGCCAAGTGGCGCGAATCATGGCAGGTCACGCCGACGATGCCGTCGGGCCCCAGGGCCTTGCGGGCCTGTTTGTAAGAGGCATCGCTCTGCCCGACATGGACGCCGTCGCAATCGGTCTCGACCGCCAGATCGGGGCGGTCGTTCATGATCAACGGCACGTCGCGGTCATGGCAGATCGGCAGCAGGATTTCGGCGGCCCGGCGGATGACGTCGTCGTCCACGTCCTTGAGGCGCAGTTGAACCGCCCCGACCGGACCGGCGTCCAGCGCCGCCTTCAGGTCTTCGGCGAAGGCCGTCGGCTCGAACGCCGGGGGCGTCACCAGATACAGCAGGCAACGGTCGTTTTCGGCGTCGTCAGCCATCTTGCGTTTCTCCCATCAGCCAATCGGCCAGTTGTCGGTCACTCGCCGGTTGGGCCATGTCCAGCGCCTTGTCAGGGCGCGGCACTAGCCTGGCCCCGCATTGTCGGGCGACATCGGCGATCTTGTCCTGCACGGCCGGGGGGGCTGTCAATGAAATGGCGTCGATGCCGTGGCGCAGGGCGGCCAGGGCCGTGCCCGGCTCGTCCCCGCAATCCAGGCAAGCCGTAGCCTGCGCCGACGGGTGGTCGATGCGGGCTTGTTCGATCATGGAATTGAAAAACGCCGGGCCCAGGTAGGGACCGGCGTCGGGCGGGCTGACCAGCAGAACCGGGCGGCGCGTTCGTTCGGCGGCGGCCAACACGCGGCGGGCCTGCGCCAGATCGTGAATGACGACGGCGGCCGGTTCCGTGGTCGCGGCCGCCGTCGCTGTCATTCCGGGTCTTACTTCGCGTTGAACATGGCCAGAGCGGTGTCCGGCATGCGGTTGGAGAAGCCCCATTCGTTGTCGTACCAGGACAGCACGCGAACGAAGTTGCCGTCGATCACCTGGGTCTGGGAGGCGTCGAAGGTCGAGCTCGCCGGGTTGTGGTTGAAGTCGATCGAGACCAGCGGCTTCGTGTTGTAGCCGAGCACGCCCTTGAGGCGGCCGTTGGCGGCTTCTTCCATGGCGGCGTTGATTTCTTCGGCCGTGGTCGACTTCGACGCCGTGAAGGTCAGGTCGATCAGCGACACGTTCGGGGTCGGCACGCGGATCGCGGTGCCGTCCAGCTTGCCCTGCAGTTCCGGCAGGACCAGGCCGACGGCCTTGGCCGCACCGGTCGAGGTCGGGATCATCGACACGCCGCAGGCGCGCGCCCGGCGCGGGTCGGAGTGCAGGGTGTCGAGCGGACGCTGGTCGCCGGTGTAGGCGTGGATCGTCGTCATGTAGCCCTTTTCGATGCCGACCAGTTTGTGCAGTACGTCGGCGACGGGGGCCAGGCAGTTGGTCGTGCAGGACGCGTTGGAAACGACCGTGTGGCCGGCTTCCA
>CAXGUG010000054.1:0-26312 GCA_964012715.1 uncultured Rhodospirillaceae bacterium
CCACGGGCATCACCATGGAATTCCAGTTCGGAACCAACTGGGCCTATTACTCCCATTACGTCGGCGACATTTTCGGTGCCCCCCTGGCGATCGAGGGTCTGATGGCTTTCTTCCTGGAAGCGACCTTCATCGGTCTGTTCTTTTTCGGTTGGAACAAGCTCAGCCCCCTCGGCCATCTGTTTTCGACCTGGATGGTGGCGATCGGATCGAACATGTCGGCGTTGTGGATTTTGATCGCCAACGCCTGGATGCAGAACCCCGTGGGATCGGAATTCAACCCCGACACCATGCGGATGGAGATCACCTCGTTCGGTGAGGTCATTTTCAACCCGGTCGCCCAATCCAAATTCGTCCATACCGTTTCGGCGGGCTACGTCACCGGGGCCGTGTTCGTCCTGGCGATCAGCGCGCTTTATCTGTTGAAGGGGCGCTACCGCCCGTTCGCCAAGCGCTCGATGACCGTGGCCGCCAGCTTCGGCCTGGCATCGGCCCTGTCGGTGGTCGTGCTGGGCGACGAAAGCGGATACACCGCGACCCAGCATCAGCGCATGAAGATCGCCTCGATCGAGGCCGAATGGGAAACCCACCCGGCCCCGGCGGGCTTCAACATATTCGCGCTGCCCAACAGCGAAACCAAAAGCAACGATTACGAGGTCAAGGTGCCCTGGCTGCTGGGCCTGATCGCGACCCGCAGCCTGGACAAGGAAGTGACCGGCATCAAGGATCTGGTCGCGGAATCGCGCCGCCGCATCGGCACCGGCCTGATCGCCTATCAGGCCTTGGAACGGCTGCGCCAGGACCCGAAGAACACCGCCGCCCGCGCCCTGGTCAAGGCCAGCGACCATTACCTGGGCTATGCCTTGCTGCTGAAGAAGTACCGCGACGACATCCTGAACGCGACGGATCAGGAAATCGAACAGGCCGCCTGGGACACGGTTCCGCATGTCGCGGCGCTGTTCTGGGCGTTCCGCATCATGGTCGCGCTCGGCTTCTTCTTCATCCTGTTGTTCGCGGCGGCGTTCTATATCGCGTCGCGCCGACAGTTCGAGAAACGACGATGGTTCCTATGGATTGCCCTTCTCAGCCTGCCCCTACCTTGGGTCGCGGCCGAATTGGGTTGGATCGTCGCCGAATACGGCCGCCAGCCGTGGGCGATCGAAGGCGTGTTGCCGACGTTCCTTGGCGTCTCGTCTGTATCGGCAACGGATGTCGGCATGTCGCTGGCGGGCTTCATCCTATTCTACAGCACCCTGGCCGTGGTCGATTTTTTCCTGATGGTCAAATACGTGCGCAAGGGCCCGAAAGGCTTCTTCGGACGACCGCTGGCCAGCACCCAACCCGAACCCCGCCCGGCACCGGCGGAATGATGGAGGGTTAGACAGATGGAATTGCTCCTCGATTATCCGACGCTCCGCGTCATTTGGTGGCTTCTGCTCGGCATCCTGCTGGCGGGCTTTGCCGTGATGGACGGGTTCGACCTGGGGCTGGCGGCGTTGCTGCCCTTCGCCGCGCGAACGGACGAAGACCGCCGCCTGCTGCTCAATGCCATCGGCCCGGTCTGGGAAGGCAATCAGGTATGGTTGATCCTGGGTGCCGGGGCGATCTTCGCCGCCTGGCCCCCGCTTTACGCCACCGCGTTTTCCGGCTTTTACGGGGCGATGTTCCTGGTCTTGGCGGCCTTGATCCTGCGACCGGTCGGCTTCAAGTTCCGCTCCAAAGTCGCCGATCCGCGCTGGCGCACCGTTTGGGACTGGGCCCTGTTCGTCGGCGGGGCCGTGCCGGCACTGGTGTTCGGCGTCGCCGTCGGCAATGCGCTGCAGGGGGTGCCCTTCACCCTGGATGATCGCCTGCTGTCCCATTACGACGGCGGGCTGCTGGGCCTGTTGAACCCCTTCGCCCTGTTGGTCGGCCTGGTTTCGTTGACCATGCTGATGCAACACGGCGCGGCCTTCGGCGCGTCCAAGACCGACGGGCCGATCGCCAATCGGCTGGCCCTATTCGGCGGTATCGCCGGATTGGCGGCGACGGTCCTGTTCGGGCTGGCCGGGGTTTGGATTTATTTCGGGGTCGACGGATATGCGATCACCGGGACAGCAGTCATGGATGGCCCATCGAACCCGCTGTTGAAAGAGGTCGCGGTCACGCCCGGCGCTTGGTTCGATAACTACGCCCGCTGGCCGCTGACGATGCTTGTTCCGGCCGTTGGGTTGCTCGGGCTGCTTCTGGCCTCGATCACCCTATGCACCTTTCACCGCCCGCGCCTGGCAACCTTCATCAGCGGCCTGGGCATTGCCGGTGTGGTGGGGACGGTCGGGGTTTCTATGTTCCCGTTCATCTTGCCGTCGTCGATCAATCCCAAGGCCAGCCTGACGGTCTGGGATGCATCGTCGAGCCATCTGACCCTGTTCATCATGCTGGTGGCGACCCTGATCTTCATGCCCATCGTGGTGATCTACACCACCTGGGTCTATCGGGTCCTAAGCGGCAAGCTCAGCCGCGACAGCATCGCCGCCGAAGAAAACAGCTACTGACGAAACCGCGGGCCGCAGCCGCGCGGCGAGAAGGAGAAACACGATGTGGTATTTCGCTTGGGGATTGGGGCTTGGGCTGGCCTGCGCCTTCGCCGTCCTGAACGCCATGTGGTTCGAACTGGACAGCGAAGCCGACAAATAACCCCTATCCCGTCACTCAGGGTTAACTGGCCGGGATAATCGGCAAAACCACCTGGGACGGCCGCGCGGGATCGATGAACAAGGTCTGGCGCGCCACCTGGGTGCAGCGGTTCAGGCCCAGCGGCTCGCCCGTGTTCGGGTTGACGTCGTAATGCGGGGCATTGCTGCTGGAAACATCGATGCGGATGCGATGCCCGGCGGCGAAGAAGTTGCTGGTCGCCTGGAGCTGCAATTCAACCTCATAGGCCTCGCCCGGGACCATCATCTCGGCCTTGTCGAACCCGTTGCGATAGCGCATGCGCAGGATCGAATCCCCCAGGTTCAGGGCGTAGCCGTTGGGATAATCCTCGTTGGGCGGGTATTCGTCGATCAGCTTGACCGTGAAATCCGTATCCACCGCCGACGAGGCAACCCAAAGGCGGCAGATCACCACGCCGGTAACCTCCACCCCCTGTTGCAACGGTGGGGTTCGGAACACGATCACGTCGGACCGCGCCGCCAACGGCAGGCGCGGGCTTTTGTCGCCGGACATGGTGCCGCTGTTCTGGTCATAGCCACCGCCTTCCAGGAAGCCGGTGGTGCCGTAGTTGGTGAAGTTGCCGCCAACCGTCGGCACCGGATTGGCCGGGTCGAAATCGTATTGGATCGGCGTCGTTCCTTCCGATGATTTCTCCGGCGACAATCCACCGCCCGGATTGAAATAGAACGTCGTCGGCTGCATCCGCTGGATCGGCCATTCCTGCTCGTCCCGCCAGCGCCCGCCATGCATCAGCCGCCCCATGCCGTCGCGCCGCCCGCTGCCGCCGCCCATCACGAACAGGCGCACCGGGGCTTCCTTGTCCAGCCCGGTATTCATGCCCTTCATCTGATGGTCGAGCCAACGCAGGCGCAGAGCGTTGTTGTCCTCCAGCGCCGCTTCGGCCCCAAAGTCCACATCCCCGGCCCAGGATTGAATGAACATGTCCCCGCCGTGCAGCCAGGTACCGATCACCAATTGCTTCGGCGTGCGGTGGCGTTTCTTCAGTTGCTCGTACTTCCACAAGGTCGCGGTGATGTGGTGGCCGTACCACGAGGTTTCGAACAACAGGGGAATGTCCGGGTAGTCATCGATGTATTCCTCGATGCACAAATCCGGCGTTTTCCAATAATCCTCGTAGTCGGACTTGGTCAGCATGTCGAAGAACCACTGTTCGTAGTCCGGGACCAGCCGCAGGGGCGATTCCCCCTGGCGCAACGGCTGATGAACCAACCATTTCGGCAGGTTGGCCCACATCTCGTCCAACTGCTTGCGGATGCGCGGATCGGATTGGGCTTGCTGGCTGCTGCGGGCCATCCAGACGACGTATTGAAAGGCGATGGCGTATTCGCAGGCCCCGCCATGGCGCATGGTCTGGCGGAAATAGTTGTAGGCCCCGTCGTACAGAACCTGGGTCGTCAGCTTTTCGGGATGATGGATCGCCAGGGCCTGCTGCGTCGCGGTGGTGTAGGAAATGCCGACCGTGCCGACCGTGCCGCACCAGGGCTGCGCCGCCAACCAGGCCATGGTGTCGCGTCCGTCAGGGGCTTCGTTGCGCAGGAATTCGAAACTGCCTTCCGAGGACCAGCGCCCGCGCACGTCCTGCACCACATAGATATAACCGCGCTTGGCGAAGTACCGGCCGGTCACGGAATAGGCCATGCGCCCCTTGTCATAAGGAGAGCGTTCCAACAGCACCGGCCATTCACCGTCCAGCGCCTTGCCACCCAGGGCCGGGCGATAGACGTCGAGGTACAAGGTCACCCCATCCGCCATGGTGACGGGGATATCCGCCTCGAAAGCCCAGTCGTATTGCTGGCTCGATCCTTCGTACCCCTGCATGAGCGCACCTTTTTTCCGTTGTGGTTTCTGTGACTGCCGCGCCGCGGTCCTGGGCACTAGCCTGCATCGCCCGACCGGCGGGCGTCAAACCAATTGGAAAAAGGTGACGGTCGTCAGGACGATTTCTTCACGAATTCCGTCAGGATGACGATCACCTGGCCGTTGATGCGGCCTTCGATCTGTTTGGGGTTGTCGGGAACCAGAGAGATGCCGCGCACCGCCGTGCCCCGCTTGGCGGTGAAGCCGCCGCCCTTGACGTTCAGGTCCTTGATCAAGGTTACCGTATCGCCGGCGGCCAAGGTCGCGCCGTGGCAATCGCGGTGTTCGACCGCGTCCTCGCCGCCACCGGCATCCTGCCCCGCCTGCGCCCAAGCCAAGGTTTCCTCGTCCAAATACAACTGATCCAAAAGGTCGACGGCCCAGGCCTGACCGTCCAGACGGTTCAACATGCGCCAGGCCATGACTTGCACCGCCGGGACCGGCGTCCACATGCTGTCGGCCAGGCACCGCCAATGGTTGGGATCGATCTCCGCCTCGCCGCCGATCTGCGCCCGGCAGGTCCCGCAAAGCAGGACCGCCTGATCGGCGGAGCCGTCTGACGTGGGCGGCACCTCGTAAACGGCAAGGTCCGTAGTCGCAGCGCAAATTTCACAGGCCGCGCCGCTGCGCGCCTGAAGGTCGTTTTCCGTGGTCATGGCGAAATCTCTAGGTTGTGGATTTCACCCGTTTAACGGGTCGGGCGCGGGATTGAAAGCCCCCTCAGCCGCCGAACACCAACTCGGGCGCGACCTCGAACACCTCGGCAACCGTCTCCGCCGTCACCGTATCAGCGACCAAACCGGCGGCGACGCAGGCCCCGGCCCGAAGAACGATCGCCCGATCCGCATAGCGGCGCACCAGGTTCAGGTCATGCATCACAACGCAAACCCCCATGCCCTGCTCGATCGCCAATTGCCGGGCCAGTTGCAGCACCTGGTGCTGATGCTTCAGATCCAACTCCGAAGTCGGCTCGTCCAGGAACAGGTACGCTCCCTGTGTTTCCCAGACCTGCGCCAGCACCCGGGCCAACTGCACCCGTTGCCGTTCGCCTCCGGACAGGGTCGGGAACACCCGGTCGCACAGATGCCAGGCATCGACGTATTCCAAAGCCTGTCGAATAATCGCCGCATCGGCGAAGCTGGTCCCGTTACCGCCGTGCGGCGCACGTCCCATGGCGACCACTTCGGTCACGAGGAAGGGAAAGGTCACCGCTGCCCCTTGGGACAACACGGCGCGTCGGCAGGCCAATTCGCGCAGGGTGAATTCGCCCAGCGGTCGACCGTCCAGGCGAACCTCGCCCCGATCGACCGGCGTCGCCCCGGTCAGGCATTTCAACAGGGTCGATTTCCCGGCACCGTTCGGCCCGATGATCGCCGTGACCTCGCCGGGCGCGATCTCGACGCTGACCCGGTCCGGAATGTTGCGGTCGCCGAGCCGGCGACTGATGTCATGGGCGGAAATCACAGCCCGAACCTCCCGGAATATTGCTTGAACAAAAGCCACAGGAAGAACGGCCCGCCGATCATGCTGGTCAGGATACCGACCGGCATTTCCGCCGGGGCGACCAAGATGCGCGCGAAGGTATCGGCGACGACCAGCAAAATACCGCCCAGCACCGCAGAGGCCGGGATCAGCAGCCGATGATCCGGGCCGATCGTCAGGCGAACCAGATGGGGGACGACCAACCCGACGAAGCCGATGATCCCACTAACGGCGACCGCGGCGCCGACCGAAAAGGCCGCGCAGAGCACGATGATCAGCTTCAACCGGTCGGAATCCACGCCCAGGTGGCGGGCTTCTTCTTCGCCCAACAGCAGGATGTTGATTTCGCCCGCATTGCGGATCAGCACCAGGATCGCGGGCACGACCACCGTCGCGACCACGATCACCGCAGGCCACAAGGCCCCGCCCAGGCTGCCCATCGTCCAAAAGGTCAGGGCGCGCAACTGCTGATCGTCGCTCAGATAGGTCATGAAGCCGGTCCCCGCCATGGCGATGGCGTTGATAGCGATCCCGGACAACAGCATGTAGGTCACGGAAAACGCCCCGGACATGCGGGTGATGCGAAAGATCAGGATGCAGGTCCCGACGCCGCCGCAGAATGCCGCGACGGCCAAGCCGTACAAACCGAACAACCCAGTCAGCGGACCGGCCAGAACGATAACCATGGCCACCGCCAGGGCAGCACCACTGGCGATGCCGATCAAACCGGGGTCGGCCAGGGGATTGCGGAATAATCCCTGCAACGCCGCGCCGGACACGGCGAGCCCCGCCCCCACCACCACCGCCAACAACACGCGCGGCAGACGAATGCCCAATAGGACCGCTTCCTGCTGGTCGCTCAGGTTGCCGCTGAGCATGTCGGGAAAGGGAATGGACACGGCCCCGATCGAGGCCGCCCCCGCCGCCGCCACGGCCAATAGGACGATCAACAACGGCAAAGGCGATCGCCGCCGCACCACCGGGCGATGCGGCGATGCGGATGTCTGCGCCGAGGCGGTCATTGCGCGCGGTACATCTTGTTGAGCGCCCGCGCGGCCTCGACCATGCGGGGGCCAAAGCCCAACAGCAACAAAGCATCCATGGCATAGACCCGCCCGGCCTTGGCCGCCGGCGTCGCGGCGACGCCCGGCACCTTCAACAGCGCGTCCTTGCCGCCCGCCTGCGTCAATCCCTGATCAGTGATCAGGATCGCATCCGGGCGCATCGCCACGGCGGCTTCGGGCGTCAGCGGCTTATATCCGTCATATGCCGTGACCACGTTCTTGCCGCCCGACAAACGGATAATGCTATCCGCCGCCGTACCGCCGCCGGCAACCATCGGGGCACCACCGCCGTGCTGCAGGATGAACATGACCCGGGGCGGCGCTTTCAGTTCCGACACCTCGTCGGCTAATGTCGCGGCATCCTGGTCCATCTTCGCCATGAGCGCCTTGGCCTGCGGCTCGCGGCCCAATACCTCGGCAAGCTTGCGGATGCTGTCCTCGATATCGGCGACCGACCGGCCCGATTTCAGGTAAAGGATGTTCGTTCCGACCGATTCAATCTGCTTCAAAACGGCAGGCGGTCCGGCGTCGTCAGTGACGATCAAGAGGTCAGGTCTCAGGGACAGGATCCCCTCCGCCGACAAGGCCCGCATATAACCGACTTTCGGCAGTTTCTCAGCTGCGGGTGGGAAATAGCTGGTGGTGTCGCTTCCGGCGATCAGGTCTTCCGCGCCCAGGGCGTAGACGATTTCGGTCACCGCCCCGCCGACCGTGACCACGCGCTTCGGCGTGTCGGCCCGTAGTCCGCTTCCCATCCCGACCGACAAGGTCAGGGCCAACAAGAAAATCCGCAACGGCTTCATTCGCCTTGCTCCTTACGCATTAGAATATTGGCGGTCACCACGTTCTGGGACCGCAGATAGGTCAGCACCTTCAACAGAGTTTCGATGGCAACGTCCTTGTCGCCCGCGATGACGACCTCGTGCCCCGGCTTATCTTTGATCGCCCGGGGCAAGGCCGCTTTCAGCGCCTCAAACCCGCGATAGGCCTGTCCGTCCAGGGCGTAACCGTCGGCGCGGATCTCCAGCAGGATGTTCTTCGGCATCTTGGCCACGGTCTGATCGTCGGTGGCGCCCGTCGGTAGTTCCAGGTTCAAGGACTGGAACACCACGCCGGCGGTCAGCATGAAGAACAGCAACAAGATGAACAGGACGTCCAACATCGGCGTCAGGTCCGGCGCCATATCGGCCAGGGCGTTTTCGCCCGTGTCCTGATGACGGGGTAGGATCATGCAGCCATCCCCTTGACCGAGCGCTTGGCGTCGTCGCCCCCGCCGTCGGCTAGGTTTTCGACCTCGATCGACAGCGACACGCGGTTCAGGCGCAGGGCCAGGTCTTCCAGCCGACGCTCACCCAGATGCTTGAACAGATGGGCCGCCAACAACGCCGGCAAGGCGATGATCATCCCGACGGCCGTGGTCAGCAGCGCTTCCCACAGGCCCTCGGCGATCATGTTGGGAGAAACGGGACCGGTCTGCGCCGCGATGGTGCGGAACGCGCCGATGATTCCCAGGATCGTGCCGAGCAGGCCCAGCATCGGGCTGATCGTGCCGACGATCCGCAGCAGCTTTACCCCGCCCAGGTACGGGCGTTCCAACTCGCGCAGCATCAAGGCTCCGACATCGTCGCGCAATGCCCGTGGCAAGCTGCGGTGCAGGGTCAGCGCGTCGGACAGCTTGCGATAGGCCGCATCGCCACCCAGGCGGCTGCGCAGGGAAAACACCGTGCGCTCCAAACAGACCGCCAGGACGATCACCGAACAGACCGCCAGCGGCCAGGCCATCGGCCCGAGCTGGCGGAACCAATCCGGCAGGGCCACATCAAGCGGCATGGGCGGCCTCCATCGCCGGCAACTCGGCAACGATCTCGCGCCACAGGTCCAGTTCCGGAATGCCCGGTTTGCGCTTGCCGAAGAAGGTGGCGATCAGCTCGCCCGTGTCGTCGAACACCTCGACCGCCGTGACCACGCCGTCTTCGGTCGGCTTGCGGGTGACCCAGGTGCGGGCGATGCGGTCTTCGCGCAGGTGCAGATTGAACATCGGGTCCATGACGTTGAACCAGGGGCCGTGCTCCAGCAGTTTGTTGACCGGTCCGGTATGGATCTGGATGCAGCCGCGATTGCCGACAAAGACCATGATCTCGCAATTCTTGTCGCGGGCCAGCTCCAACACCTGACGCGCGGCATCGTTGTTGACGCGATACGCCAGATCGGCGCCGACCTTGCGGAAGCATTGCTCGCGCCCGACCTTGAACTTGCGCAGCATGGGGAAGAAATCGTGGGTGTCCTTCAGGTTTTCCCAGGCGGTGCGCAAGCCGTCCCAATCGATCTCGCTGTCGGCTTTATCGGCTGCGGGCGGATCGTAGGCTTCGACGGTGATCGCCGGGGATTGGTCGGCGTGCGGATTGCCCGCGACCAAGGCGTCATAGGCGGCTTCGTCCGACTTGGTCGTCAGATAGACCTTGTGCACGGCCTGACCGGACTTGTCGAAGAACTGCAGGCTCTTGCGCGGGCCGACGCGGGAATCCTCGGTCACCGCGAAGCAGAACGCCCAATGGTTCATGAACAGGCGCAGGTCGATGTCCGGATTGACGAACAGGCCCATGGCCATCGGCCCCATACGCGAGAACGAACCGTTCATGTAGACGCCCTTGCGCTCGTGCACGCAATTCTCGTTGCGGGTCAGGGCCATGACCTCGCCCAAAGGTTCCAGCGCAGACAGGATCGCCTCGGCATCGTCGATCAGGCGCGTTACGCCCGCCCCGGTCTGGGCCGCGATCAGCTCTCCTTCGGAAACGCCCAGTTCCTCGGCTGCGTTGCGGATGCGCATGTCCGGCTGATCGGATTTCAGGCTCGCGTAACGGTCCAAAAGGGCGGCGGCCTGATCCTGCGTGGTGTTCATATGGTTCATGGGATTTGTCCTTCTCCCTGGGGGGCTATTGTTGAATGACGAAGTTGACGGGAACCCGGACCCAACTGGTCACGGGCGCACCGTCGATGTTTGTAGGTTCGAACCGCCAACCCTTGACGGCGGCCAGCGCGGCCACGTCCAACAGGCGATGGCCGGAGGATTGGACGACCTTCAGGTCGCGCGGGTGGCCGTCGGGCAAAATCTCGGCATGCAGCAACACCGTGCCTTGCTGGCCCAATTCAACCGCGCGGCGCGGATAGACCGGCGGCGTGCGGCGGCGATAGTTGGCGTTGTGGATCACGGTCGCCGACTGACGCCCCTTATCCGGATTGCGCGAAACCTCGAGGCTGGGCGGCACGGTAACCGCTTTGACCGCTTCAGGCTCCGGCACAACCTTGCGGTCCATCTGCTCGTCGACCTTCGGCGAAGGCTTGCGAGGTGGGGTTACCGCGGCGATCTCGACCGGCTTGGCAGCCGTCTCGACGGGCGCGGGTTCCAGGCTGGCGAGCGTTTGGGGTTGCGGCTCCACCGGCGCGGCCACGCCGACCGGTGCATCGGGGACGGTTTCCACCGGCATCGGCGGAGCCTCGACCGGGGTCATCGCCGCAATGGCCGATGCCGCCTGCCGGGCAGGCGGCGGGGCGGCAACGGCGCTAAGACTGATTTTGAGAACGGGAACGTCAATGGGCGGGCTGGGCACGGGGCCCAGCCCGGCCGCATAAGCGGCATAGGCGTTCGCGGCCAGGGAAAGGAAGAGGTAGAACGACCACCCCTTCCTGCCCGCCGCCCGCGGAAGCGCCTGCGCTACCATGTGTAGTTGACGCGGGCCACGTAGTTCCGGCCCGGTTCACGAAGGGACGCGTAGCGTTTGGAATACGCCTTGTCGAACAGGTTCTCGATACCCAGGTCGACGGTCAGCTTTTCCATGCCCGGCTCGTCCGGACGCCAGCGATAGTACAGATCGAACACCCCGTAGCCTTCGGTCGTCGAGGCGCTGCTGCTGACGCGGTGGTTCCGCTCGGCCATGCGGGCGCGAACGCCGATGACGCTGTCGATGATGTCGACCTTGTACGAAGCGTCGGCGACGAAGGTCAGCGGAATGCTGCTGTCCAGATAGGCGCCCGTGTCCGCGTTTTTGGTCGTCACGTAGGACACACCCAACTTCAGCGTAACCGGATTGATCTGGTAGGTACCTTCGACTTCCCAGCCGACCAGTTCCGCATTGGCGATGTTCAGATACTGGGTCGTCGTGCCCGTGATCTGTTGGGTGATGAAGTTCTTACCATCGCTGTTGAACCACGAGCCCTTGATCTGCGCTTTGTCGCTGTCGCTCAGAACACCGTCGAAATTCAGACCCGCGCCGATTTCGATGGTCGTCACCGTTTCCGGCTCCAAGCCCGGATTGGAGATGAAGTTGTTGCCCGGATAATGCTGACCGGAGGGATAAAGCTCGGTCATATTCGGCGCGCGGAAGGCCTTCGCCCAGCTACCGAACAACATGACCTGTTTGATCGGCTTGTAGCTGACGGCGATTTTCGGCGAGATTTTCGCCTCGTTCTGTTCCTGTCCGGTGTTGTCCTCGCTGGAGTACGAGTCCCAGCGCGCGGCCGGGATGATCGACAACTCGCCAAAGCCTGGCTTAACCAGGATTTCGTCCTGCGCATAGAAGCCGTAGGTCGTGGCCGATGCGTCCGGCACGCCGGACCGTGTGCCGGTGGTCGTGCTGCTGCCGGTCTGTTCGTCGCCATAGACCTCGACCCCATAAGAAAACGTATGGGAGTGGGCGTCGCCGAACGACAGCTTGGTCTGGTTGTCCGCGTTGAAGCCGATGGTTTCGATGGCACGCACCTGGACCCGACCGGCGTTGGAGCCGGTGATGTCCTGCTCTTCGACTTCGGTGTCGTTGTAGTACAGGTGCAGTTTCGGCTGGAACCAGGCGTTGTCCGGATTTTCGTACTGATACTTTACGCTGTACTGATTGTCCGTCACCAGCTTGTCGACGATCGGGTTGGACGTGGTAATCGACCCGGCGCCGTTGTTCGGCTCGCGGCCGTCGTTGCGCTGCCCCTGGTATTGCAGCTTGATGGTGTTGAAGTCGGCGAAGGTATACCCGGCCTTGAGCAGACCGGAGGAAACGAAATCACTGGTTTCCAGCTTGTTGCCGTCGCCTTGCTCGATATCGCCCGACGCCCGCAGGGCCAAGCTGCCCAGCACATCCCAGCCGCCGATCCGCGCGTATGCCGTCTGAACCGGGGACCATTGCTTGCTGGCGCTTTGGAAGCCCAGGGTCGTCTGCGCGCCCCAGGTTTCGCCCGGCGCCAGGAAGTCCGCCGCATCCTTGGTATCGAATGCCACGACGCCGCCGATGGCGCCGCCGCCGTAGATCGCGGTCGACGCACCTTTGACGATTTCCACCGACTTCAGCAACGAGGGGTCCAGATAGAACCGCCCATCGTGGGCCGCTTCGAAGTTCTGACGCCGTCCGTCGATCATCGTGATGATCGCTTCGCCGTCGAACCCGCGAATGGATACCGTTTGGCCGTTGCGGCGCGGACCATTGTCGACCTCGACCCCCGGCGTGAACTGCAACAGGTCATTCATATCGCCGGCCAGGGCGTTGCCCGGCGTATCCAATTCGATCTTGTTGACGATCGCCGGCACATCGAAGGTCGAGCGCGGAGAGCGGGTCGCGTAAACCGTAACGCCATCCAGATCCGTCGTCGGCGTTGCAGCCGACTTCGTCGCCTCGTCCGCGAATGCGGGCGTCAGGATGGTCGTAGACAAAAGCCCGGCGGTGCACGCCAGACGCAAGGCACGTCGCATGTTAATCCCCTTTGGATTTTTTGGCGGTGACTTGCTGCCTGGCTGCCTACGTGTGGGTGGCTGGGTGGCTAGCTACTGGCCTATTTGGTCAGAATAAGTTTGCTGTTTCCGGTCAGTCGCAGCTTGTAGACCTCGTTGTTGTGTACGATGGAAAGCTCCTTGCCGTACTTGAAGAGGTCACTGCTCTGGATTTCGTTGTCGACGAGCGGAATTTGGCGCACGTCGCTTTGTCCATCCATCTGTCGATTCATTCCCTTGCAACCGTATTTCCCACGGGCGGCATACGCCCAACCCGTTGCGGCACGAGGCCCCAACGGCGATGAGGGCGACATTAATAATCATTCGCATTTGCAGTCAAGGTAAATTCTGCGAACCATTCGCAACTTTTACCAAACCGCATACCCAAATATGAAAAGGCCCCAAACCGGGGGCCTTTTCGTTTTTCGGCAGCAAACTGGCGATTGGATGGCGACGATGCCAATCCGAACGCCCCTGCCCTTCCCTGTTGAAACTTGCGTGGCGGATCAGATCGCCAGGTACTGTTGACGCAGGTCCGCGTTGTCCAGGACCTCTTGCGCCAAGCCGTCGAACACCACCTGCCCCATGTCCAGGATGATCGCCCGGTCCGCCAGGTGCAGGGCAGCAATGGCGTTCTGTTCGACGATGATCGTGGTGATCCCCAGGTTCTTGATCTCTTCCAGGGTGCGTTCGATCTCCTGCACGATCACCGGCGCCAGACCTTCGTAGGGTTCGTCCAGCAGCAGCAATTTGACGTCGCGCGCCAGCGTCCGGCTGATCGCCAGCATCTGCTGCTCGCCGCCCGACAAGGTTGTGCCTTCCTGCAGGCGACGTTCGCCCAGGCGGGGAAACAGCTCGTAAATACGTTCGATCGACCACCCCAACGGCGGCGCAATCTGCGCCAGTTGCAGGTTTTCCTCGACCGTCAGGCCCTGGATGATGCGCCGATCCTCGGGCACCAGGCCGATGCCGTTGCGCGAGGCCTCATGCGCCCGCATGGTGTGCAGGGGCTTGTGGTCCAGCCAGATTTCCCCATGGGTCAGATTCGGGTCGTCCAAGCGGGCGATGGCCCGCAGGGTCGAGGTCTTGCCCGCGCCGTTCCGGCCCAGGAGCGCGACGATTTCGCCTTCACGGATATCGAACGACACCCCTTGGACGATGTAGCTCTCCCCGTAATAGGCGTGAATGTCCCAACAGGAGAAATAGGCCGGCTGCCCACCCTTGCCGGTGACCGGCTTGACCGCGGGCGCGGACGCGCCGTCGCCAAATCCGCCGTTGTTCAGCAGGGTCCCCTGTTGGTCCGCAGCGTCGTTCATTTGAAACTCCCGTTCGTTCCCATGCCCTTGGCGTTCGTTCATCTGGTTCATAGATGCGCCCCGCCCAGGTAGGCTTCCTGCACCTTCGGGTTCCCCTTGATGTTGGCCGGGGAATCTTCGGCAATCACCGTTCCCTGCGCCAACACGGAAATCTTTTCGGCCAGGGAGAACACGACGTGCATATCGTGTTCGATCACCACCATGGTCACACCACGTTCGGCAATCCGCTTCATCAGGTCAATCGTGTTGTTGGTATCGGCCCGGGCCATGCCCGCGGTCGGCTCGTCCAGCAGCAACAGCTTCGGGTCCTGGATCAGACACATCGCCAACTCCAACCGCCGCTTGTCGCCGCGCGACAGATGCCCGGCGGTATGATCGGCTTTGGCGTCCAGGCCGACGTCGGCCAGCATGGCCATGGCCTTGTCGCACAGGTCCCGCTCGTGGGCGACGGTTTCGAAGGCGTTGATCTTGAACGCCCCGTCACGCCGTGCGAAGGCCGGGATCAGGACGTTTTCCAGCAACGTCAGCTCGCCGAAAATCTCCGGCGTCTGAAACACGCGGCTGACGCCCGCCTGATTGATTTCGTGCGGGGCAATGCCCAACAGCGACTGACCGTCGAAGGTGACGCTGCCGGAATCCGGCTCCAGCCGTCCGACGAAGCAGTTCAGCAACGTCGACTTACCCGCCCCATTGGGGCCGATGATGGCATGAACGGTTCCGGCCTCGATCTCCAGGTTGACGTTGTCCAGCGCCTTCAGGCCACCGAACCGCTTGTTCACGTTCCTTACGGATAGCGCGCTCATCTGCGTCCTCCCTTATTCCGCCGGCGCCGGTTTCGGCGCGCCGTCGGCCTTGCCGTCATCGGGCGGCCGTTTGTTGATCAAGCGGCCCAGTTTGGCGAGACCTTCCATCAACCCGCCGGGCAGGAAGATGACGATCATCATGAACAAGGCCCCCAGGGTCAGGTGCCAGCCTTCGCCGACGAACAGCGAGCTGATGGACACCGCCAAGTGCTGCAGGAAGTCCGGCAGGAAATCGAAAATCTTGGCCAGGATCTGTTCGTTGAAGGCCGAGAAGATATTTTCGAAATATTTGATGGCGCCCGCACCGATAACCGGGCCCAGCAGGGTCCCTGCCCCGCCCAGGATCGTCATCAGCACGACTTCGCCCGAAGCCGTCCACTGCATGCGCTCGGCCCCGGCCAAGGGATCGGTCACCGCCAGCAGGCCACCGGCCAAACCGGCATACATGCCGGAAACGACGAACGCCGTCAGGGCATAGGGCCGGGTGTTGATGCCGGTGTAGTTCAGGCGGTTCTGGTTCGACTTCACAGCGCGCAGCATCATCCCGAAGGGAGAGCGGAAAATGCGCATCGTGATGAAGAAGCAGACGATCAACATCGCCGCGCAGAAGTAGAAGCCGGGATAGCCCGTCATCTCGATCCCGAACAAGTCGGACGACGGCAACACCGCGCCGTAATCCCGCCCGAAGGCGACGTCCAACGCGCGCGGGTCGGACTGCGCCAGTTGCAGGCCCGTCTCGCCGTTGGTGATCGGCGTCAGCACCGAATAAGCCAGGTTGTAGCTCATCTGTGCGAAGGCCAGCGTCAGGATCGAGAAATAGATGCCCGAGCGGCGCAACGAGATGAACCCGATCAGGGCCGAGAACAGGCCGCCCGCCAGGGTCGCCAGGATGATCGCCGGGACCGGGTTCATGCTCAACAGCTTGAACGTCCAGACGGCGGTGTAGGAGCCGACGCCCAGGAAGGCCGCGTGACCGAACGACAGATAGCCGGTCAGGCCGAACAGGATGTTAAAGCCCAGGGCGAAGATCCCGTAGATCGCGAATTTCTGCAACAGGTCGGGATAGCCCGCGCCGATCGGGGCCAGGATGACCGGACCGGCCAGCACCGCCGCCGAAAACAGCACGAACAGGATCATGTCTTTTTTGGTGATCGAAGTAGGATGCATGACTTAGTGCTCCATCACGCCTTTGCGGCCCATCAGCCCGCGCGGGCGGACCAAAAGAACCACGACGGCGATCAGATAGATGATGATCTGGTCGATACCGGGCAGGATCGCCTTGACCTCGTTCATCGAGGCGAAGCTCTGCAGAATGCCGAGCAGGAAGCCCGCCGCGACGGCGCCGCCCAACGACCCCATGCCGCCGACCACGACCACGACGAAGCTAAGGACCAGGAAGTCCATGCCCATGTGGTAATCGGGGCTGAGGATCGGGGTGTACATGGTGCCCGCTAGGCCCGCGACGACGGCCGCGATCCCGAACACGATGGTGAACCGCCGGTCGATATCGATGCCCAGCAGGCCCACCGTCTCACGGTCCGCCATGCCCGCGCGAACGACCATGCCGAATGTCGTGAACTGCAGGAACGCGAAGACCCCGCCGATCACCGCGACCGAGAACAGGAAGTAGATCAAACGCCAAGCGGGATAGACGACGTTACCGGCGTCGAAGCCCAGCAACACGCCGAAATCGATCATACCGCTGAGGCCGCCCGGCGACGGCAGGGGGATCGGGTTGGCGCCGAAATTACTTTTGACGATTTCCTGCAGAACGATCGCCAGGCCGAAGGTGACCAGGATCTGTTCCGCATGCGGCCGTTTATAGAAGAAGCGGATCAGGCCGCGCTCCATGGCGATGCCGATCAACAGCATGATCGGGATCGCGATCAGGATCGATACGGGGACCGACAAATCCAGCAGGGTATGGCCGAAATCTCCGAACCAGACCTCGACATAGGGTTGCTTGACCTCCATCGGCGCGCCCCAGGGCGTCATCCGGGTCGGGTCGATCGTGACCTTTTCGATACTCAACAGCGCCTTCACGCTGACGGCGCAGAACGCACCCAGCATGAACAAGGCGCCATGGGCGAAGTTCACCACGCCGAGCGTACCGAAGATGATGGTCAGACCCAGGGCGATCAGGGCATAGGCCCCACCCTTATCTAGGCCATTTAGAATCTGCAGGAGAATTGCATCCATGGATTGTCCCCGTTCGGAAATAGGTGGCCGCCCCCGGGGGAGCGCTCCGGGAGCGGCCGTTGCCAGTCAGGGAAGACTGATCAGCCGTTGTTGTACGGCCCGAGGTTACCGCCCAGCATCTCGGCCGGATATTCGACCTGAGAGCGCGGCGTCACTTCGACGACTTCCAGCACGTCGAACTTCGAGGTCGGGTTTTCTTTACCCTTCACGACCAGGACGTCCTTGAAGCACTGGTGATCCGAAGCACGATATTCGGTCGGGCCGTTGCCCAGACCATCGAACTTGAAGCCTTCCAGAGCAGCACCCACGCCGGACGGCATGAACGTGCCGGCGCGCTGGCAGGCATCGGCGTACAGGATCGCCTGGCAATAGGTCGTGTGCGCGGCCTGGGACGGCGGGAAGCCGTACTTCTGACCGAACGATTTGACGAACGCCTTGGAGCCCTCGTCCTGCAGCGACCAGTGCCAGTTGGTGGACCCGAAGATGCCTTTGACGTTTTCGCCGGCACCCTGGGCCATCAGACGCGAGTACAGCGGAACGACGATCGCGAACTGCTTGCCGTTGACCATCTTGTCGCGCAGACCGAACTGCACCGCCTGGGTCAGCGAGTTGACCATGTCGCGGCCGTAGTGGTTCAGGACCAGCACGTCGGCGCCCGAGTTCAGGACCGGCGTGATGTACTGCGAGAAGTCACCGGCGCCCAGCGGGGTGCGAACGGCGGCCGCCGTCTTCCAGCCCAGAGCTTCGGTGTACTTCTTGATCGAACCTTCCTGCGACCAACCCCAGGTGTAGTCGGCGGTCAGGTGGTAAGCCGTGCGGTCGCTGCCGAAGGCGTTCTTCAGCACCGGGGCCAGCGCGGCGCCGGTCATTTCGGTGTTGAAGAAGTGACGGAAACCGTTGGCGCGCTTGTCCTTCCCGGTGGTGTCGTTGGAGTGGGTCAGACCGGCCATGAAGATCACGCCGGCGTCCTGGCACAGGCCCTGGACGGCGATGGCGACGCCCGAGGACGAACCGCCGGTGATCATAATGGCGCCGTCTTTTTCGATCATGCGCTTGGCGCTGGCGCGCGCGGCATCGGACTTGGTCTGCGTGTCGCCGGTGACATACACGACCTTCTTGCCGTTGACGCCGTTACCCTTCAGCGCCTTGGACGAGAAGGTGTTCAGCATGCCGCCGTCGCCTTCGCCGTTGATGTGCTCGACAGCCAGCTGATAGGCGCGCAGTTCGTCCGCACCTTCGTCGGCATAGGCCCCGGTTTGCGGGACGTTGAAGCCGAAGGTCACGGTCTTGCCTTTGGGCTCGTTCAGATAGCCCGCGGCGAACGCCTTGGAGGAAAGAATGGTCGGGGTCGCGAGGGCAACACCGGCAGCGGCAGAGCTTTTGAGCAAGCCGCGGCGCGTAATCTTGAAGTCACTCATACTTGAATTCTCCCAATACATTTTAATTGGCGCAGGCCCGTTTTTTGGTCGGGCCATACAATGCGCCCCAGCCTGCGATGGAAAGATCCATCCCACTTGATGTTGTCTGAAATGATGTTAATGAATCAATAGCTCATTGATTTTAATGAATTATTTTGTAAATCTATTAGAAGGTTATCAGATTAATTCGTCAACGATTGACACTGCACCGCAACACAAACTGGGGAAAAAACAGGAATTTCAGATGGTTAATCCAATTCCCGGAACGCGCATCCGGCAGTACCGCCGGGACAAGGGCGTGACCCAGGCGGCCCTGGCGCGCAGTGTCGGCATCTCGCCCAGCTACCTGAACCTGATCGAATGGAACAAACGGCCCATCGCCGGGAGCCTGCTGCGTAAGCTGTCGGAGGCTTTGGGGGTGACCCTGGACGACCTGGGCAGCGTCGCCGAAGAGCGCCTGCGCGCCGAACTGTTGGAGGTCGCGCACCTGCCCACCCTGGAAAACGCCGAGGTCGAAGCCGATCAGGCCAGCGAACTGATCGGGCGCTTTCCCGGCTGGGCCCGGGGCCTCGCCGCCCTGGCACGGTCGGAGCGGGAATCGACGATCCGCGCCCAGGTCCTGTCGGACCGCCTGTCGCACGACCCGTTCCTGGGCGAAGAGATCCACAAGATGCTCAACCGCATGACGGTGATCCGCTCGGCCTCGGAAATTCTGGTCGACTACAGCGACCTCAGCGACGAGCGCCGCGACCGCTTCATCGACATCATTCACGAGGAAATCCGCGTTCTATCCGACACCGGCGAAGCCCTGGCCACCTATCTGGATAAGGCCGAACACGCCGAGCGCTACCTGACCCCGGTCGACGAGGTCGAATCCCTGTTCGACGCCCGCCAGGGCAGGTTCGAGGAAATCGAAGACCAGGCCCGCGAGCTTAATCGCCTGCTCGACGATTCCCAGGCAGCGCCGCGCCGGGCCAAGGCCCGCGCCCTGGTCGACGACCGCCTGGGCGAGATCTTCGCCAAGATCGTTTCCGAAAGCCCGCATATCGAAACCACGGCGGCGGCGGACCGGGCGCGCAAGATGCTGGCCGACTATGCCGTGGGTGCGGTGATGATGCCGATGGCTCCGTTCCTGGAAAAAGCAGGCGACCTTCGCTTCGACATCGAAGCCCTGGCCGAGACCTTTTCCGCCGAAGTCGACACGGTCTGCCACCGGCTGATCTCCCTGCCCCGTCAGGAAGACCTGCCGCGCTTCGGCTACCTGCGGGCCAATGCCTCCGGCATGATCGTGGAAAAGTTGGGGTTCGAGAAACTCATCATCCCGCGCTATGCCGCCGCCTGTCCCCTTTGGGTTCTGTTCCGCGCCCAACAATCGCCCGAAGCCGTGATCCGTCAGCGCGCGTTATTCCCGTCGGGCGACCGGTTCGTGTTCATCGCGCGGGCGCGAAATACGGGCATGACCGGCTACGGTAAGCCGCGCCACTACGTGACCGACATGCTGGTCATGACCGAGGCTCATTCGGGCATGACCGTGTATGCGCCGGACCCCGCATCGATCATCGAAGAGGTTGGTCCCGGCTGTCGGCTGTGCAATCGGAGGGACTGCCCGCATCGGGTCGATGACCCCTTTACCGGCTGAAATCCGCCACTCTTGCTTGAGCATTGCAGGCGGGCACCATCTGGGGTCTAATTCGACCCAAGGCGAAATAACAATTAACAACACTCATATTTGGGAGGTTTCGCCAGACAATGACGAAGCGTGTACTGCTCGCCGAGGACGAGCCGAACATCGTCGAGTCCCTGACATTCATCCTGGAACGATCCGGCTTCCAGGTCGGGGTCACGACGACCGGACGGCAGGCATTGGCCGAGGCAACAACCGAAACCCCGGACATCCTAATCCTGGATGTCATGCTGCCGGAAATGGACGGATACGAAGTCCTGCGTCAACTCCGCGCCGACGAGCGGACCAAAACCTTGCCCGTCCTGATGCTGACTGCAAAGGGCCAGCGCGAAGACCGCGAAACAGCGATCGCCTGCGGCGCTGACCTGTTTATCACCAAACCGTTCGTCAATTCGGAACTGATCGCCGCCGTGCAGCAGCTCGCGGGCGACGGGTCCGCTTAAGGCCGCCCGGACGTGGCCGACAAGGACGTCACCCAATCACCCGGCCGCCGCGCGCGCGACCGCTCGATGGTTATCCTGATCGTCGGCGTCGCCCTGATGATGCCGCCGATCGGCACGGTCGTGCTGATGGATGAGCTGTTGTTCGGCCTGCCGCTGCCGCTTCTATATATCTTCGTCGTCTGGGCTGGATTGATCATCGGCGCGGCCCTGATCTCCGGCCCCCTTCGTGATTCCGAAACCAAGACGCCGAACCCGACCGGCGGACGCCCGTCCGACGGCACCTACATTCCCCCGGGGTTGTGATGCTTTCCGTCAACGTCCTGCTGGCGGCCTGTATCGGTTATGTAATCCTGTTGTTCGCGGTCGCCTTTTTCGTCGACCGCCGCAGCGAACGCAGCGCCGCCGGCTGGCTGCATTCCCCGGTCGTCTACACCCTGTCGATTTCCGTCTATTGCACGTCCTGGACCTTTTACGGCGCGGTCGGCTCAGCCGCCCGTAACGGCCTGGAATTCGTGACCATCTATCTGGGGCCGACCTTGGTGTTCATCGGCTGGTGGTGGATCCTGCGGCGGCTGGTGCGGATCGGGCGCGCCCATCGCATCACCTCGATCGCCGACTTGATCTCATCGCGCTACGGCAAAAGCTCCAGCCTGGCCGTGCTGATCACCTTGATCGCGGTCATCGCCGTCACCCCCTATATCGCCCTGCAACTTCAATCGGTGACCCGCAGCTATCAGGTGATCGCCCGCGACGCCGACGCCACCACGACCGCGTTCTGGGTGGCGGCAGGCATGGCCCTGTTCACCATCCTGTTCGGAACCCGCAACCTGGACGCCAACGAACGCCATCACGGCGTGGTCGCGGCCATCGCGCTGGAAGCCATTGTCAAGCTGCTGGCCCTGATCGCGGTCGGCATCTTCGTGACCTACGGCATCGCCGACGGGCTGGGCGATATCTTCGAGAACGTCCACCCCGACGCCGTGCGCGGATCGACCGACATTTTCGGGCCGCGCTGGATCACCCTGACTTTTCTATCTGCCACGGCGATCATCTGCCTGCCGCGACAGTTTCAGGTGACTGTGGTTGAAAACGTCGAAGAACGCCATCTGGCGACCGCGTCCTGGCTGTTCCCCCTGTACCTGTTCGGGATGACGATCTTCATCATGCCGATCGCCCTGGTCGGGCTACAGGTTATGCCGACCGATGCCAACCCCGACCTGTTCGTGCTGTCCATTCCGCTGGCGCAGGAACGGCACGAGCTGGCCCTGTTCGCCTTTTTGGGCGGGTTCTCCTCGGCCACGTCGATGGTCATCGTCGCCGCCATCGCGGTCTCGACCATGGTCTCGAACCATATCGTCATGCCGGTCGCTCTCCGCGTTCTTCAAGGCGCGCACGGCGTGATCGGCGACGTCCGCAACCTGCTGCTGGTCTCGCGCCGGATCAGCATCGCGATCATTCTTTGCCTGGGATTCCTGTATTTCCAAATCAGCGGCGGGTCCGACGCCCTGGCCGCCATCGGCTTGATCGCCTTCGTCGGCGTCGCGCAGTTTCTGCCATCCTTGCTGGGTGGGATATTCTGGCGGGGTGCGACCGGCACCGGGGCCTTGTCCGGTCTGGTCGTCGGCTTCGTTCTGTGGGCCTATACCCTGTTCCTGCCCAGCTTCGGCGGCGACGTGATCCTCAGCACCGACACCCTGACCTATGGCCCCTGGGGGCTGGATTTCCTGCGGCCGCAGGCGCTGTTCGGCTTCACCGCCACCGACCCCCTGGTCCATGCGGTGATCTGGAGCGTCGGGGCCAATGCCCTGACCTTCCTGATCGTGTCGGTGATGAGCGAAGCCACGACCCTGGAGCGGTTTCAGGCGGCGATGTTCGTCAATGTCTATCGCTCGTCCGGGGGCGCGCCGTCGACCGTCGCCACCGGCACGGCGGATGCCGAAGACCTGTTCATTTTGGCGCAACGCATCCTGGGCAGCGAAGCGGCATTGAAATTGTTCGATGAATTGGCCCTGGAACAGGGAACTGTCGGCCTGCCCGCGGCCAGTGACGCCATGATCGCCCGACTGGAGCGGGAATTGGCCGGCTCGATCGGGGCGGCATCGGCCCATGCAATGGTATCGCGGATCGCCGGGCGCGAAACGGTCGGCATGACCGAGCTGATCGACATCGCCGACGAAACCCAGCAGTTGATCGAGACCTCGCGCCAGTTGTCCGACAAATCCCACGAGCTGGAGAAAACCGCCCATCAGTTGCGCGAAGTCAACGAACGCCTGCGCGCCCTGGACATGCAAAAGGACGAGTTCCTAAGCCAGATCAGCCACGAGCTGCGCACGCCGATGACGGCGATCCAATCGTTCTCGGAAACGCTGATCAACGTCCATGATATCGAGCCTAAGGACCGCGACCGCTTCATCGGTATCATCCATCAGGAAAGCCGCCGCCTGACCCGGCTGCTCGACGAATTGCTCGATATCAGCCGGCTGGAATCCGGCACGGTCGAATTGCAATTGACCCGGATCGAGCCGCAGACCGCGATCGCCCAGGCGCTGGACGCGATGTCGACCCTGACCCGCAACGCCAATGTCGCCGTCAATGTCGAAGATGATCCAGCCGCCCCCGTTGCGGTCTGGGCCAACGGCGACCGCCTGCATCAGGTGTTGTTGAACATCCTGTCGAACGCGGTGAAGTACAACGATTCCGAAACGCCCGAGATCGCCATCCGCACGCATCGCAGCGGCGCCTATGTGCTGATCGATATCAAGGACAACGGTGGCGGCATCTCGCATGAGGACGCGCCCGTGATCTTCGAGAAATTTTCCCGTGGCACTAAATCGGAACGCGGCGCCGGGGCAGGCCTGGGCCTGCCGATCAGCCGCTCGATCATGCGCGCCATGGGCGGCGATTTGACCGTCGAATTCGCCCGCGACGGAACCAGCCTGTTCCGGGTCAGCCTGCGTCAGGCTTAACCCAACCCTACAGACCGTTCAGCAAGGCCACCGTATCGCGCAGGGTGCGGGCGATATGACTGCGCGCCGCTGCCTCGGCCCGCTCGGGATCGCGGGCGGCGATGGCCTCGACGATTTCACGATGCTCTGCCAGCCGCCGTTCGGCCATCTTTTCCCGGTCGCCGGATTTCTTCCAGATCAGCCATTCGTGACGGCGCACCCGCAGGAACGCGCTGTGCAACCGTTCCCAGGTCTGGCTGACATAGGCATTGCCGCAGGTCGCGGCGATGGTGCTATGGAGGTAGGTACTGAAGGCTTCGTGGGCCTCTTCGTCCGGGAACGGCCCGTCGCGGGTCAGGTCTTCCAGCCGGGCGAACAGGTCGGCCAACGTCTCGTCGCTCATCCGTTGCGCCGCCAGACGTGCGCCCAGGCCGTCGATGACTTCGCGCATCTGCATGTTGCTGATGACTTCTTCCAACGACAGGTCGCGGATGCGCACGCCCTGGCGGCCCTGAAATTCGACCAGAAAGTCGCTTTCCAACAGGCCCAGGGCCTCGCGCACGGGGGTCCGGCTGATACCCAGATCGCGGGCGAAGTCCGACACCGTGACCGACTGTCCCGGCTTATAGCGCAGGGCCAGGATCGCCTCGCGAATATGCTCGTAGGCGACCTGACGCAGCGGCTTTTCGTCGTCGTCCGCGGGCATGGCTTTATCTTTCCCTGACCTGGCCGCGCGCGCCTTATTTCGACGCCGGCTTCTTGTGGCCGCGCACGGCGGCGACGTAGTCGGTGATCCGCTGTTTCAATCCCGGCACCGAGGCCGAACGCACCAGCGCCGCCATGTCGGCGTCGCGGCTGTCGAAGCGGCTGCGCTCCAGCATGGTCGCCGTCGCCTCCGGGGCCAGGGCGCAGTAATCGCGCAAGGTCTCTTCGACCACCTCGCCCCAGGCATCGGGCTCATGTATGGCGGTCAGGAAGCCCAGGTCGAGACCTTCCTCAGCCTCGAACCGACGGGTCGATCCCAGCAGATAGCGGGCATTGTCCGAGCCGACCAAACGGGTCAGGCGCTGCGTCCCCAGGGCGATGCCGAAGCGGAAGCCCGGCATCTGGAACATCGTCGCGGGGGCGGCGACGCGGCGCGTGCAGGCGCCGATGATGTCGGTGCCCGCGCCGAAGCTGCGGAAATGGGCCATGCC
This sequence comes from uncultured Rhodospirillaceae bacterium, assembly GCA_964012715.1. GTDB lineage: Bacteria > Pseudomonadota > Alphaproteobacteria > Rhodospirillales > Casp-alpha2 > UBA1479. Next base: position 24,869 of record CAXGUG010000054.1, read on the forward strand.
CAAGGTCACATAGGGTGCGTGATAGATCGCCTGCAGCATGGTCTCGATGCGGATCAGCCGCCACGTCAAGTCGCCGTCGCTTTCCTGCTCGATGTTCGACAGGTCGAACCCGCCGCAAAACCCCTTACCCTCGCCCTTGATCACCAACAGGCGCGTGCCGTCGTGGCGTGCCGCTTCCAGGGCAGCGATCAGGGATTCGACCATCTCGGTCGACAGGGCGTTCAGGCTTTCCGGACGGTTCAAGGTCAGGGTGGTGACCGCTTCTTGACGGTCGATGTTCAGGTCGATGGCCACGGATAAAGGCTCCGTTCTTGTGGTTGCGGGATCAGGAAGCGGAACCGGCTTTGTCCGCCCGCGCATCGCCGCGCGGGGACAGCCATTCCGCCATGACTTCGTCGTTGTGTTCTCCCAGGCGGGGCGGTGCCCGGTATACCTCAAATTCAAAGTCGGAAACAGAAATGGGGAACATCGTCGTCGGCACGGTCTGCCCGTTGGGCAGGTCGATATCCTGGATCAGCCCCATATGGGCGACGTGTTCGTCCTCGGCCAATTCGGCGTAGTTCTTGACCGGCGCACTTGGCACGCCGCGCGCATCCAGCTCGGAGACCCATTCGTCGACCGTGCGTTCCTTGAAATGGACCGACAGGATTTCCGCTAGTTCAACCTGATTGACGACACGGTCGCGCAGCTTGGCGAAGCGCGGATCGTCGGCCAGGTCTTGGCGGTCGACCACGTCGCAGACCCGTCGCCACAAATCGTCCGTGCCCGCGGCCAGCATGAAATAACCGTCGCTGCCCTTGAACCCCTGATAGGGCGCGTTGCGGGGATGGGCCGAGCCCAGGGCCTTGGGCGCGATGCCCGTGCCGAAGAATTCACTGGTCTGCAGGGCGGCGACGCCGATCAACGAGCCCAACATCGAACAATCGATATAGCCGCCGAGACCGGTCCGGTCACGCCGCCGCACCGCCGCCAGAACCGCATAGGCCCCATACAGGCCAGTGCAGAAATCGCCGAACGGCACGCCGCATTTGACCGGGTCGCCATCGACCTCGCCGGTCACGCTCATCAAGCCGCTGATCCCCTGCACCGTGGCGTCGAACGCCCCCTTGCGGGCGTAAGGGCCGGTCTGACCGTAGCCGGAGATCGAGCAGTAAATCAGTTTTTCGTTGCGGGGTTTCAGGTCGTCATAGCCCAGGCCCATGCCGGTCAGCACCCCGGGGCGGAAGTTCTCGACGAAGATGTCCGCCGCCGCCGCCAGGTCTTTCAACTGCTCGCGATCCGCCGGGTCTTTCAGGTCCAGGCGCAGACTCCGCTTGTTGCGATTGACGGAAACGAAGTTGTGGCTCATCGCCTCGCCGTCCGCGCCTTCGCTGAACGGCGGCCATTGGCGCAGCGGATCGCCGCCGTCGGGGCGTTCGACCTTGACCACGTCGGCCCCCAGGTC
>CAXGUG010000055.1:0-25038 GCA_964012715.1 uncultured Rhodospirillaceae bacterium
CCGGTTCTGCTCGATGCTCGACGAAATGTCGGCTTCGGGTCAGACGCGCTTCATCGTCATCACCCACCACCGCATGACCATGGCCCGCATGCACCGCCTGTTCGGGGTGACCATGCAGGAACGCGGCGTGTCGCAACTGGTCTCGGTCGACCTGCAGCAGGCCGAAAGCTTCCGCGAGAGCGCCTGACAGTTGCATCGCGGAGTGCTAATCTCCGCGACCGATTCTCCCAACCATACCGATATGGGTGCCTCGAATGACCGAAGAACGGCCAAAATCCGACCTTGATGGCCTGCAAGAGCGCATTGACGACGCCCGCGAAAGGGGCACGTTCTGGACCAAGGACGAAATCGACGGAAGCAAGCCACCAAAAAGCGCTCTTGGCCTTGCATTTCGAGTCGGCATTGAGTTAGTTTCCGCCGTCGCCGTTGGGTTGGGTATCGGTTGGCTGCTGGATAGGTGGCTCGATACAAAGCCCTGGCTCATGTTGGTGTTCATAATCCTAGGGGGATGCGCCGGTATTCTGAACGTCTATCGAATGGCCCGTGGCTTTGGTTACGCTCCGGGTTATCAGCGGGGGAACACCCCGTCGGACGGCACAGACCGCCAGTCGTAACGCACCTGACCGAAAACGCGCTTTAGACAGACGGGAAATTCCAACCTTGGCCGAGAAGCATAGCCCGCTCGCTCAGTTCGAGATCAAAACCCTTGTGCCGCTGGACTTCGGCGGCGTGAACGTCTCTTTCACCAATTCGTCGCTGTTCATGGTGGCGACCGTGGTCGTGGTCAGCTTGTTCCTGATCCTCGCCATGCGCCGCGCCGCCCTGGTGCCCGGCCGCTGGCAGTCGATCGCCGAACTCAGCTACGTGTTCGTGGCCAACGTCATGAAGGACACGGTCGGCTCCGAGGGCCGTAAGTACTTCCCGTTCATCTTCACGGTGTTCATGTTCATTCTGTTCGGCAACCTGCTGGGCATGCTGCCGTACAGCTTCACCTTCACCTCGCACATCATCGTGACCTTCACGATCGCCGCGGTGATCTTCGTCGGCGTGACCCTGATCGCGCTGGCCAAGCACAAGATGCACTTCTTCTCGTTCTTCATGCCGCCGGGCGTGCCGATGCTGTTGGCCCCGCTGCTGGTTCCGATCGAGATCATTTCCTACCTGTCGCGCCCCATCAGCCTCAGCGTTCGTTTGTTCGCCAACATGCTGGCGGGTCACACGCTGCTGAAGGTCTTCGCCGGCTTCATCGTGTCGCTGGGCGTGTTCGGCATTGCCCCCTGGGCCTTCGTCGTGGCGCTGACCGGTCTGGAAATCGTTATCGCCTTCCTGCAGGCCTTCGTGTTCACCATGCTGACCTGCCTGTACCTCAACGACGCCCTGCACCTGCACTAAGACCTGGGACGGGAATCGTAGGCGATCTAAGAGTTTCGTAGTCAAACATCACCATCAATCTGAACCATCTGAACTAGTCATACGAAAGGATAAATCCATGGACGTTGAAGCCGCCAAAGCCCTTGGTGCCGGTCTTGCCGTTATCGGTGTTATCGGTTCCGGTATCGGCATGGGTAACATCTTCGCTTCCTTCATTCAGGCTGTCGGCCGCAACCCCAGCGCCCAGGGCGCGGTGTTCCCGATGACCATGCTGGGCTTCGCCCTGGTTGAAGCCATCGCGCTGTTCGCGCTGGTTATCGCCCTGGTCATTCTGTACGGCTGATCCTTTCGTACGACGCATAGGCCCGGGGCGGCATTCGTCCCGGGTTCGACGCGTCCTCACCGGGGGTTCGCCCCCGGCTGAACGACTGGAATCATCCGCATTGGGATAAAGAGGTCTTTCAATGCCTCAATTAGACATCACTACCTTCGTGCCCCAGATCTTCTGGCTCGTGGTCACCTTTACGGCCATGTTCCTGATCATGTGGAAAATCTGCGTGCCCCGGATCGGCGGTGCTCTCGAAGCACGGCAAAAGAAGATCGAGCAGAACCTGGAGCGTGCGGCGGAACTGAAGGCTGAGGCAGAAGCCGCGATCGAGGCTTATGAAAAGGCCCTGGCCGAAGCTCGCGCCACGGCGCACGAAGAAATCGCCAAGGTGCAGGCCGACCTGAAGGCCAAGCAGGACGCCGAGGAAGCCAAGCTTTCTCAGACCCTGCAGGCCCGCATCAAGGAAGGCGAAGCCGCCATCGACAAGGCCCTGCAGGACGCTCTGGCGAGCCTGGACACCATGGCCATCGATGTCGCCACTGCCGCTTGCGAACGCCTGACCGGCGAAGCCCCCGACGCCAAGAGCATCGAACAGGCTGTCGCCAAGGCCCGCCAGGCTTAAGGAAGGAACAGGATCATGGAACATATTCTGCACGATCCCACCTTCTGGGTGGCCACTGCTTTCATCGCCTTCCTGGGCGTGCTGGTGTACTTCAAGGTGCCCGGCATGGTCAGCGGGGCGCTGGACGAGCGCGCCGACAAGATCAAGGCCGACATCGAGGAAGCGGAACGCCTTCGCGAAGAAGCCCAAAAGCTTCTGGCCGATTACCAGAAAAAGCAGCGCGACGCGCAGAAAGCGGCCGAGAACATCGTGACCGCCGCCAAGGAAGAAGCCGAACGCCTTGCCAAGCAGGGTGAACAGCGGCTGAAAGATTCCCTGGCCCGCCGCGAAAAGCAGGCTATGGACCGTCTGGCCCAGGCCGAAGCCGCTGCGCTGGAGCAGGTCAAGGCCCATACCGTCGATATCGCCATGGCCGCGACGCGCCAGGTGCTGACCGACAGCATCAAGGGCGCCAAGGCGACCAAGCTGATCGATGACGCCATCGGCGGCTTGTCCGGAAAGCTGCACTAATCCCGCAGCGTTCACGGCACGAAATTAAAAAGGGGCTCTTCGGAGCCCCTTTTCTTTTGCCTGAATAACGGCGGATATAACGGAAAAGCCTAGGCGAAAGGATCAGTCGGCAGCCTTTGCCGCGAAGCGATATCCCAGGATCTTGTAGGCCAGCTTGGCCGCCAGGAAGTTGCACGAATGCAGGCCCTCGATCGGCGCCAGTTCGTTGATGTCGGCACCGACGACTTCGCCCGCGACCTCGGTCGCACGGCGGATGATCCGCACGGCATCGTCCCAGAACACGCCCCCCGGCTCCGGCGTGCCCGTGGCCTGCATCAGGCTGGCGTCGAAGCCGTCCAAGTCGAAGGTGATATAGACGGTCTTCCCAGCCAGGTGAGAGACGATCTCCTCGACGTTCCAGGCCGCCCGGTCCTTACCCCAATAGATATGGATACGGTTGCGGTTGGCCTCCAGGAACGGCACCTCGCCGGCCGAGATATTACGGATACCCACGGACACCAGTTCGACGCCTGGGAAGTCCAGGCAGCGCCGCATGGCGGCAGCGTGGGAGAAATGCTCCCCGTCGTAGCCGTCACGCAGGTCGGCATGGGCATCGAACTGCAACAGCACCAGGTTCGGATAGCGCGCCACGAACGGGCGGATCGCGCCCGGGGTGATGGAATGCTCGCCACCGAAGGTCATGGGGAAGCGCCCCTGTTGCAGCACGCCTTCGATCACCCCGGCAAGTTGGTCCAGGGCCGCCGGGATGTCTTCCTCGATGGCGAAGGGCGCCAGCGTCGCCAGATCGAATTCACGGAACGATTCGAGCCACAGCTCTTCATCGAACAATTCGACCTGATGCGAGGCCTCGATCATGGCCTGCGGCCCGGCGGCTGTACCGCCGCCGTAGCTGACCGAAGCTTCCAGCCCGAACGGGACGATGGTCACCCCCGGCTTGTCGCCGGCGGTGGCCGCGTCGTCTCCGGTCAGGCCCAGGAAGCCCTCTTCAGGAGGCAGGATGTTCACGTCCAGGGTCCGATCAGTCGAACAGCTTGGCGTAACGGCGCTGCGGACGGTCCTTCCAATGGCCGCGGTGATAGGCATCGCTGGCCAGGAGCGGAATGACGCTGCCCGCTTCGGCATAGACCATCTGTTCCAAGGCGGTATCGACCTTGCCCCAGGACGAAGCTTCCTTCAGCGTCGAGCTGGAGCAAGCGCCGTCGCGCACGTCGGCCACGGTGATCTGCACGGCGTATTTGTGCATGTCCACTTCCTTGCCCAGGATTTCGGCGCAAACCACCGTGTCCTGGACGAAGTTCTTGGGCACGCCGCCGCCGACCATCAACAGGCCGGAGGTGCCGCCCTTGATCTTGATGTCGGTCAGTTCGCGGAAATCGGCGATGGAATCGATGGTCATGTGGTTGCCCGGGTTGCGAACCTGGTGCAGGACCAGGCCGAAACCGGCGCTGGAATCCGTGAACGCGGGGCAGAACACCGGCACGTCGTGCTCGTAAGCCAGCTGAACCAGCGAACCTTCTTTCTTCGCCTTGCCTTCCGACAGGTAGCGGCCCATCTCGCGGATGAATTCACGCGACGAATAAGGGCGCGGCTCCAGGCTGTCGGCGATTTCACCGATGGCGTGATCACAAGCCTGCAGCTCTTCCTCATCGATATAGGTGTCGTAGATACGGTCGATATACTGCGAGCGCAGATAGTTGTCGTCGAGATCCGGCGAGCCCTGATAATGGCGGAAGCCCAGAGCTTCGAAGAAGTCCATGTCGACGATGCTGGCGCCGGTGGAAACCACGGCGTCGATCATGTTGTAGCGGATCAGGTCGGCATAGACCTTCATGCAGCCGCCGGCCGAGGTCGACCCCGCCAGCGTCAGGAAGATCGTACAGTCCTTGTCGGCCAGCATGTCGTTATAGATGCCGGTCGCTCGCGCCAGATCGCGCGAGGTAAAGGACATGTGCCCCATGGCGTCGATGATCGGGCGCGCGTCGATCTTGGTGATATCGACGTGTTCGACCGTTTTGCTCAGCAGGGCCGACTTTTCGTCGGCGATCTTTTCCGAGGTCTTCATTTGATCTTCTCCATCAGGACGGTGGCGTTCGCCGGGCTTTTCCGGGACCGGTCGGCGACCGCCCGTTTGCCGTATGCCGTCAACATGGGCTCGTCAGAGAGAATTGCCATCTCGTCCGAGTGGAAACCGTTGAATTTGGTACGCATGGCGCAGCCGTAGGCGCCCGTCTGGCCGATTTCGATGAAATCGCCCTCGCGCATGTCCGCCGGCAGGTAGAACGGCCCCTTCATATGGTCCAGGCTATCACAAGTCGGACCGTAGAAAGCGAAGGGGATCAGGTCCTCGCCCATCTCGCCCTCGGCGCGGATCGCCTGCACCGGGAACACGAAGTTGAGAACACCCGCGTCGAACAGGCTGCCATAAGTGCCGTCGTTGATGTACAGGGTATCACCCCGACGCATCTCGACACGCACCAGGGTCGACGACCCTTCGGCGACCAGGGCCCGACCCGGCTCCGCCCAGATTTCACAGGTATCGGTGACCGGCAGGCTATCGACCGCGGCCCGGATTTCCCGCATGTAGTCTGCCAAGGGCGGCGGCGTCATGTCGGGATAGACCGAGGGGAAGCCCCCGCCCACGTCCACGATGTCCAGGATGATCCCCGATTTGTGGATCAGGTCACGGACCATGTGAATGGCGGTGCCATAGGCCGTCGGCTGCATGCACTGCGAGCCGACGTGGAAGCAGACGCCCAGGCGCGTGGCCACGCGGCGCGCGGCGATCAACAGATCGGGCGCGTCGGCTTGGCTGACGCCGTATTTGGACGACAACTCCAGCTCCGAATGATGGTTCGGAACAGCCAGGCGAACCAAAAGATTCAGGTCCTTGGCGTTGTCCGTCGATTCGACGATCTTGACCAGTTCCTCATGTGAATCCAGGACGAAGTCGCGGACGCCGTACTGGAAATAAGCCAGCCGAATGGCGTCCCGGTTCTTCACCGGGTTCATATAGGACATACGGGCGTCGGGAAAACGGCCCGCGATCAGGTCGATCTCCGCCACGGAGGCGACGTCGAAATGCCGGACACCCGCGCCGTAAACCTCGTCCAGGACTTCCGGCCTGGGGTTGGTCTTGACGGCGTAGAGGATATCGCCGGGGAACTGATCTAGGAAAAACCTAACGGCGCGTCGGACCGCATGCGGCCGTAGACACGTAACCGGATTGTTGGGCGCTAGGGTATTAGCCAGCGCACGTGCAGAGGGGAACTTTTCCATCGCATGGGAAACTCCCGTAACAGCCTCACCAATTCGGCCTCGCTATTCGGGAGCCCGAGACGCGCGAAATAAAGATGATCGACCCCGCTGTAAAGCATTAATTCTAAAAAAAGTTCGCATCGCCCCATGCCGAAGGGCCCGAAAAAGCCTTTGTGATAAATTAAGGCAAAATTCGACTCAATTTCACACCCCGTAATAGATTGATAATAAACAATAATCTTAAAATTTTTTCCGGCGACTTTTGCGCCGGGCCCGACGCGCCCTAAGCCGCACTTTTTGCGCATTTTTTTTGTGACAAATCGGTGGAAGACGCTCTGAAATCACCCCGCCGATTCCGGTTTTTGAGCTTTTTGCCCCCTCCTCACCCGGTGTTAGACTTCCGCCATGTCCGATACACCCTTTATCCGCTGGATCACGCCCCAGACTGCTACCGCCGATACCCCGGCATTGCTGAGCCTGTTTCGGGAGTTGGCCGCATTCGAGGGCTGGAGCCACCTGCTCTCCGTTTCCGCGGCGGAGCTGACCGCCCGCGCATCGGCCCAGCCCCCCCGGCTGCAGGCCGTCCTGGCCGAAGCGTCCGGCACCGCCATCGGCTTCGCCACGGTGTTCAATATCCCCTATGCCTATGCCGCCCGCCCGTCGATGGAGCTGGAAATGCTCTACGTCGCCGAACCCTGGCGGGCGCGCGGCGTGGGCAGGCTGTTGATGACCGCGGTTCTGGACCGCTCCCGGGCCCAGGGCTGCGAGCGGGTGGAATGGAACGTCCTGGCAGACAACGCCCGAGCCCAGGCGTTCTACGAGACCTTCGGTGCGTCGGAAAAGGCCGGATGGCGGCGCTGGGGCGTGACGCTTTAAGGCGCGTTGCCTATCGCTGGCCCACGAAGGCCAGCCATTCTTCCTCGGTCATCACGGAGACGCCCAATTCTTCGGCTTTCTTCAACTTCGAGCCCGCCCCCGGCCCGGCAACCAGATAGTCGGTCTTTTTCGACACACTACCCGCGACCTTGGCGCCCAGGCGCTCGGCGTTGGCCTTCGCCTCGGACCGGCCCATGGTTTCCAGCGTGCCGGTAAAGACCACGGTCTTGCCCGCGACCGGCGAAGACGCGGTATCCGGCGCCTCCATGTCCTGAACGGTCAATTGGGCTTCCAGCTTGGCCAAAACGTCCAGGTTATGAGGCTCGGCGAAGAAGCCCAACAGGTCATCGGCGACCGAGGGGCCGATCTGATCGATATCGACCAGCTCCGCATAGGCCTCGCCGTCGCGGTCCCGCCCGGCGGCGATCATCGCCGCCTTGAACGCTGCCAGCGATCCATAGGTCCGCGCCAACAGGCGCGAGGTCGCCTGCCCGACCTGGGGAATGCCCAGGGCGTAGATGAAGCGGTCCAGGCCGATGGTCCGGCGGGCCTCGATCGCGTTCTTCAGGTTGTCGATGGACTTTTCCTTCCACCCTTCGCGGCCCTGCAGGCGTGCAGTCAGGGCGTCGACATCGAAGATATCGGCGGGCGAGGTCAGCCAGCCTTCCTCGTGGAAGGCCTCGACATTCTTGGCCCCCATGCCTTCGATATCGAAGGCGTCGCGAGACACGAAATGCTTCAGCCGCTCCACCGCCTGGGCCGGGCAGATCAGTCCGCCGGTACAGCGCTTGGCGGCGGCCCCTTCCTCGCGGATGGCGATGCTGCCGCATTCCGGGCAATGGTCCGGCATCTGGAACGGCTGGGCACCCTCGGGGCGATTATCCAAAACGACCTCGACCACCTGGGGGATGACGTCGCCGGCGCGCTGGATCACGACCGTATCGCCCTCGCGGATGTCCTTGTCCCGCAGGTAGTCTTCGTTATGCAGGGTCGCGCGGCCCACGACCACGCCGCCGACCGTGACCGGCGTCAGGTTCGCGACCGGCGTCAACACGCCCGTGCGACCGACCTGCACCGTGATCTTTTCCAGCACCGTGGTCGCCTTTTCGGCGGCGAACTTGTGCGCCGTGGCCCAACGCGGCGCGCGGCTGACCTGGCCCAGGCGGTCCTGCCAATCCAGGCGGTTGACCTTATAGACCATGCCGTCGATATCGTAATCCAGGCCCGCGCGGTCGGTTTCCGTGCGCGAATACTCGGCCATGATCTCGTCCAACGACGCACAGACCTTGGCCCGCGTGTTGATCTGAAAGCCCCATTCGGCCAAGCGTTCGTAGAATTCGGCCTGGGTCTTCCAGGTGATGTCCGAGACCTCGCCCCAGGCATAGAAAAACACCCGCAGCGCGCGCGCCGCCGTGACCGACGGGTCCTTCTGGCGCAGCGACCCGGCGGCGGCATTGCGCGGATTGGCGAAGACCTTTCCGCCTTCTGCCTCCTGGCGCTCGTTCAGGGCACGGAAATCGGACTTGGCCATATAGACTTCGCCGCGCACCTCCAGCACTTCCGGCACACCGCCGCCCAACAGATCCTTCGGGACGATCCGGTCCGGCAGGTCCTTCAACGTGCGCAGGTTGGCGGTAATGTTCTCCCCTTCCCGCCCATCACCCCGGGTCGCCGCCATCTCGAATTTTCCGTTCACATAGCGCGCCGTGACCGACAGCCCGTCGATCTTGGGCTCGGCCATGACCTCTACCGCCTCGTCCGCCGGAAGGCTCAGGAAGCGGCGCACGCGATCCAGAAAGTCGGCCACGTCTTCGCGGCTGAAGGCATTGCCCAGCGACAGCATGGGAACCGAATGGGTGACCTTGGCGAAGCCGTCCGCCGGGGCCGCCCCGACCCGTTTGGACGGGCTGTCGGCGCGGATCAGCTTGGGAAACTTGGCTTCCAGCGCCTCGTTGCGGCGGCGCAGGGCGTCGTAGGCGGCATCGCTGACCGACGGGTCGTCGTTTTGATAATAAGCGGCGTCATGGGCCGCGATTTCGGAGGCCAGGCGTTCCAGCTCAATCGCGGCGTCTTCGGGCCGCATCGTTTCGACCGGCGCCTGTCGCAGGCCGTCGCCGTAATCCGGAGAGTTACCCGCCATCACGATGCCCGGCGGTCCAACAGGGAATTAGCCGCCGCGCGGGCTTCCTCGGTCACTTCCGATCCGGCCAGCATGCGGGCAATTTCCTCGCGCCGCTCGTCGTTGCTCAGGACCGTCACGGTCGTCGCCGTGCCTTGATCACGGGACGCCTTCTGAACCTTCAGGTGGCTGGCACCCTGGGCCGCGACCTGGGGCGAATGGGTCACAACCAGAACCTGCACCGCATCGCCCAAGCGGGCCAACCGCTCGCCCACCGCCGCTGCCGTGGCCCCACCGATCCCGGCGTCCACTTCGTCGAAAATCAGGGTCGGCACCGGATCGGCATCGGCCAGGACAACCTTCAGCGCCAACATGAAGCGCGCCAATTCCCCGCCCGAGGCGATCTTGTTCATCGGCCCGGCGGCCGATCCCGGATTGGTCGCGACCAGGAACTGCGCCTTTTCCATGCCGCCCGGCCCCCAGGCGTCTTCGTCCAGGGCGTCCAGGCGGGTTTCGAACCGCGCGCCGGCCAAATGCAGCGGAGCCAGTTCGGCGCAAATCGCCTTGTCCAGACGCTCCGCCGCCTGCTTACGGCCCTGGCTAAGGTCACCGGCGGCGCGGATATAAGCCTTCCGCGCCTCGGCCTCGGCCTGTTCCAGGCGTTGCAGGTCGCCCGACCCCGTATCCAGGGCAACAATCTGCGCCTCCATCCGGGCCAGCAGCCCGGGCAGACCATCGACCTGGACGTTATGCTTCCGGGCCAGGGCGCGCAGGGAGAACAAGCGTTCTTCCGTCTGCTCCATCTTGCGCGGGTCCAGGTCGAGGATTTGCGAGGCCCGCTCCAACTGGGTGATGGCTTCCGCCGCCTCGTCCAGCGCGCGCCCCAGGGTGGCCAGAACGACGTCCAGCGCGCCCCCGGCCTTGTCCGCGACGCTTTCCAACTCGCGCAGGGCCGTGCGCAGGCCATTTTCGACCCCGCGACCGGTCCCCAGGCCCGCCTGGGCGCGGTTCATGGCCTCCAGCACCTTTTCGCTGTGCATCATGACCGAGCGTTCCTGGGCCAGGCGTTCTTCCTCGCCCTCTTCCGGGGCCAGGGCGGATAGTTCCTCGAGCGCGTGGCGCAGGAATTCCTCGTCCCGCCGGGCATCGGCCAGGGCATCGGCGGCGGCCTGCCGGGCGGCGGCCGCTTCCTGCCAGGCGTTCCAAGTCCGACGGCAGGTCTCGGCCTTGGCCGTCAGGCCGCCGAAGGCGTCCAACAAGCCCCGATGCTGGGCCGGGTTCATCAGATGGTGGTTGTCGAACTGACCGTGGATTTCGACCAGGGTCTCGCCGACTTGGCGCAGCAGCCCGACGCTGACCGGCTCGTCATTGACGAAAGCCTTGGACCGGCCGTCGGCGCTCAGGGTCCGGCGGACAAGGACGGTCCGACCGTCGCCGTCATCATGGGGGGGAATGCCGTGTTCGGCCAGAACCCCATGAACCGGCGCATCGGCGGCGACATGGAAGACCGCGGAGACGCTGGCGGGCCCCGCCCCGGCGCGGACCAATCGGGCCTCGGCCCGGCCGCCCAGGGCCAAGCCCAAGGCATCCAAAAGGATTGATTTGCCGGCCCCCGTCTCGCCGGTCAAAACGCACAGCCCCGCCGGAAAATCCAGCGACAGGCGGTCAATCAACACGACATCCCGGACGGTGAGGCTCGTCAGCATGGCGAATTCAGGCCTACCAGAATTTGAGGCTGTCGTACCAGGCCTTCTCGTCTTCCACCTGGGGACGGACATGTTCGCCCGTCAGCATTTCATAGGAATCCATGTACCACTCGCTGCCCGGGAAGTTATGACCCAGGACCGATGCCGTCTTGCGCGCTTCATCGGTCAGACCAAGGGCCAGATAGGCCTCGGTCAGGCGATGCAGCGCTTCGGGCACGTGGGTCGTGGTCTGATACTTATCGACCACGGTGCGGAAGCGATTGATGGCCGCAAGGTATTGATGCTGGTTGTGATAATACCGCCCGATTTCCATCTCCTTGCCGGCAAGATGGTCATAGGTCAGTTCCAGCTTGAACTTGGCGTCGCGGGCGAACTTGCTTTCCGGGAAGCGGGTGACGACTTCCTTCAGGCTTTCCAGGGCCAGCGATGTCATCCGCTGATCCCGGGTCACGTCCGAGATCTGTTCGTAATAAGCCAAGCCCTTCAGATAATAGGCATAGCCCACATCCTTATGGGTCGGGTGCAGTTCGATAAACCGGTCCAGGGCCGCGATGGCTTCCTGATAGTTGTTCGATTTGTAATAGCCGTAGGCGGCCATGATCTGGGCCTTGGTCGCCCAGACAGAATACGGATGCTGGCGTTCAACTTCTTCGAAGGTCAGGGCCGCGTCGGCAAACTTTCGCCCCGTCATCTGATCGACGCCGCGGTTGTACAACTCGTCCACCGGACGCTCGACATAGACGGGCTTGTCTTCTTCGAAGATCGAGCAGGCAGACAGGCTCAAGGCCAGCGCCAGAGCGGGGACAAGGTGTTTGATCCGGTCGGACATGCTCATCGGCGGGTGATCTGCTTCGTCAGCCATTGAATACTGCCTCGGCACGGGTGACCCGTGGGGCTTTGTGCGCCGGGAATATACCATGCGGTAAAGCCATTTCAAAAAGGCCAAATCGGCTCTTTTTTAGGATTTGGCACGGATTGCCCGAATAGCAAGCCCTGGGCTGGACGCAAAAACGGCGCCCATCGGCGCCGCTGCATTCCCAACTAGGCTTTTCGCTTAGACCAGGGCCGGTTCGGCCTTGATCCCGCCGTCCATCGCGGTCTTCGATTCGTCACCGCGCAGGATGTCGTAGCACCAGGCATCGGGATCGGCGAACAGCTTGTGCAACAGCGCGTTGTTGATCGCATGGCCGGCCCGCTCGGCACGGTAGGCGCCAATGATCTGGCTTCCCGCCAAGTACAGGTCGCCCACGGCGTCCAGCGCCTTGTGGCGGACGAATTCGTCGTCATGGCGCAGACCGCCGTCGTTCAGCACCTTGTCGCCGTCGATGACGATGGCGTTGTCCAGGGAACCGCCACGGGCCAAACCGGCTTTGCGCATGGCTTCGACCTCGTGCATGAAGCCGAAGGTCCGGGCATTGGCCAGTTCCTTGCAGAACGTGCCGTTGACCACGCCCAGGCTGAGATGCTGGCGGCGGATGGCTTCGCTCTGGAATTCGATTTCGAAGTCGACCGAGAACACCGGCGACGGCGACAGTTCGGCGCGGCCATGGTCCGTTTCCACGGCAACCGGCTTCAACACGCGAATGACGCGGCGGGCGGCGGAAAGCTCGACCACACCAGCGGCGCGGATCAGGTCGACGAACTGCTGCGAGCTGCCGTCCATGACCGGAACTTCCGGTCCGTCCAGCTCGATCCGGGCGTTGTCGATACCGCAACCGGCCAGGGCCGCCATCAGATGTTCGACCGTGCCGACCGAAACACCGTGATCGTTGGCGACCGCCGAACACAGGCGCGTATCGGCGACGCGGTCCCAGCGGGCCGCGACTTCGGCTTCGCCTTCGGCGACATCGGTGCGGAGAAAATGAATGCCGTAATCGGCGGGGGCGGGGTGCAGAACCATGTTCACCGGAGCGCCGGAATGCAGGCCGATCCCCGTCAGGGTCACCGCTTCCTTGAGGGTGCGCTGACGAACGGCATCCTTGGCTGCGGTTTTCGGCTGGTCTTTCTGGCCGGCGGTGTTCAAACCCATAAGGTTCCCCGTTTATGTTCCGTTTCCCCCCCGGGTTTTCCGGGCAGGAACGCTTCTTCTATAACCCTCGTTCCCGACACAACCGCCGGAAAATGAAGAAATCCCAGGTATCTGCATAAACAGAACCTGGGATCCCCTCAAATCACTATTTGTTTCCGAATGTTACGGCGTTCCGCCGTCCTTTCAATTGGCCTGGCGGCGCAGAAAGGCTGGGATATCCAGAAGATCGTCTTCGGTTTCCGCCGAGGGCAGACGATCCGCCGGATCGACACCGCCCAACGGAGCCTTGGCCGGCGCCGGGGTCGGAGCCGGAGCGACCGTGGCCGCGGCCTGAACCGGCGCTTGAACCGGGGCCGGAGCAGGCGTGGCAGCAGGCGTATCAACCGCCTGCGGCGTGGCCGTCCGGGACCGGATCAGGGCATCGATGGTGCCGCGATCCGCCGCTGTGGCTTCAACCGGCGTAGCCGGAGCAGCCGCTGCGGGCTCGGAAACCGTTGATTCCTCGGGCTTTTTGGCCCGACCGGTGCCCGTGACACGCTCGAACAGCGACAGACCGCCGCCTTCCTTGCGGCCGCGACGTAGCAGACCACCCGCCTTCGGCGCGTCGTCTTCATCCTGCGCCCCATTGACCATGGCGGCGACTTCGAACGGATCGGCGCTCTGCGCCGGACCATCCATCACGTCATCTTCCTCGACCTCGATCGCACGGGGCGGAATGAAGGATTCGACGTTGCTGGCGCCCGGCATGGCCGCCGGAACGCGCGGCTGAATTTCCGCCGGGGCGGCTTCCACCGTCTCAATCGGGGCTTCGGCTTCCGCCGTCACCGGGGCCTTATCGGCTTCGGCAACTTCGGCAATCGGCTCGGAAATAGCGGAATCGTCGGTCGATTCGGCCACTTCAGCGTCGATTTTCGGCTCGGACACCGGCTCGTCGAAGGTCGAAACCACGATCGGCGCTTCGGCCTTGGGCTCTTCCTCGGGCCGGGGGACACGCACCGGAGCGATCCGCTGGGCCTGGTTGAGGATGTTCATATGCGACGGCTGTTCGCCTTCGGCGACTTCCAGACCGGTCGCCACGACCGACACACGCATGGTGCCTTCCATGGACTGATCGAAAGCCGAGCCGATGATGATGTAGGCGTCTTCGTCGACTTCGGCGCGAACCCGGTTGGCGGCTTCGTCGACTTCGAACAGGGTCACATCGTCACCACCGGTGATGTTGATGAGCACGCCCTTGGCGCCCCGCATCGAGGCATCATCCAGCAGCGGGTTGGAGATCGCCGCTTCGGCGGCGTCCAGGGCCCGGCGTTCGCCGGCGGCTTCGCCCGTGCCCATCATGGCACGGCCCATGCCCTGCATCACCGACTGCACGTCGGCGAAGTCCAGGTTGATCAAGCCCGGCATGACCATCAGGTCGGTGATCGAGCGCACGCCCGAATACAGAACGTCGTCCGCCATCTTGAAGGCGTCGGCGAAGGTCGTCTTCTCGTTGGCGACGCGGAACAGGTTCTGGTTCGGAATGATGATCAGGGTATCGACGTAACCGGCGAGTTCGTCCAACCCGGCTTCCGCCAAACGCAGGCGGTGGCTGCCTTCGAACTGGAAGGGCTTGGTCACCACGCCAACGGTCAGGATGCCGTGCTCGCGCGCGGCCTTGGCGATGACTGGCGCGGCCCCGGTGCCCGTGCCGCCGCCCATACCGGCAGCGATGAACACCATGTTGGAATCCTTCAGTTCGTCGAGGATTTCACCGATCGATTCCTCGGCGGCGGCGCGGCCGACTTCCGGCTTCGACCCCGCACCCAGGCCCTTGGTGACCCCGGTGCCCAGTTGAATGCGGCGATCGGCCTTCGACCCTTTGATGGCCTGCGCATCCGTGTTGGCGACGATGAAATCGCAGCCTTCCAGGTTGGCCGCGATCATGTTGTTCACGGCATTGCCGCCGGCACCGCCGACGCCGATCACGCTGATCCGAGGCTTCAGCTCGGGCGCGTCGTTCTCTTCAGGTACTGTAATGTTAATGCTCATTTCACTGCCTCCGATGATTACTTCCCGCCTGAATAAATGCAACCGCGACCGGACCCTCCACGGCTGCAATCAGGGGTATTGGTTGAAAACACGTTGTCGTTCCTCATTCAGAAATTCTCCCGCAGCCACTGCCCGAAACGCCCGAAGGCGCCGCTGCGTTCTTTGATCGGCTGAAAATCGCCCCCAGCCACCTCCAAGGGGTTTTCGACGGCGTAGCGAATCAACCCGACCGAGGTGGCGAACCCCGGCCCCGAAACCGCCTCTGAAAGCCCCTCAACTCCACGCGGCCGGGCCAGGCGAACCTGACGGCCGAGCACGTCCCCGGCGAGTTCCGCCAAACCGGACAACTGGCTCGCACCGCCGGTCAGCACCACGCGCTGTCCGATGGTCTTGTCGAAGCCGCTGGCCGCCAGGCGGTCGCGCACCAATTCCATGATTTCCTCGGCCCGAGGCCGGACGATGCCGACCAGGACCGAGCGCGGCACCTGCGTCTGGGCTGCTTCCTTGTCTTCGCCGATCAACGGCACCGAGATCATTTCCGCATCATCTGACGGCGACGGAATGACGCAGCCGAACAGGGTCTTCATCCGTTCGGCGCTTTCCAGCGGCGTCGACAGGCCGCGCGCGATGTCGTTGGTCATGTGACCGCCGCCCAGCGGGATCACGTCGGTATGGACCAGCTCGCCGTCGCAGAAGATCGCCAGCGAGGTCGTGCCCCCGCCGATGTCGATGCAGGTCGTGCCCAATTGCCGCTCGTCATCGACCAGGCAGGCCAGTGCCGAGGCGAAGGGCGTCGCGACCAGGGATTCGATTTCCAGATGGCAGCGACCGACGACCGTGCGCAGGTTCTTGACCGGCCCCGACTGCGCCGTGACCAGATGCAGATTGGCGCCCAGGCGATTGCCGAACATGCCGCGCGGATCGCGCACGCCGCGATTGTCATCGACCGAATATCCGACCGGGATCGAATGAATAAGGTCGCGATCCGCCGGAACCCCGGCGGTGACCTGATCCGCCGACAGGACACGGTACAGATCCGTTTCCTCGATCTCGCGCCCGCCGATATCGACCTCGTGCGCGGTCAGCTGCGATTTCGGTTTGCCGCAGGACAGGTTGACAAAGACCTTGTGGATGTTCTCGCCGACCATTGCTTCGGCGGCTTCGACCGTGGCGCGGATCGTCGCCTCGGCGGTGTCGAGGTCGATCACGCTGCCCGATTTCAGACCGTGGGATTTCTGATGGCCGATGCCGACAACGCGCGCCGTCGTCTGACCGCCGCCCGCGACCCCCGTGCCCAGGCGGGCGATCAGGCAGGAAACCTTGGACGATCCCAGGTCCAGGGCGGCAACCAGGCCGCTGCGCGGTTTCGTATTTCCCAGTGGTTTCTTCATCGCGGTCGTCTCGTTCGTTCAATCAGGTCGTTCAGGCAATCAGGTCGTTCAGGCAATCAGGTCGTTCAGGTCAGTTTGATTCAATTCAGGTTTCCTGACCCTTGGGCTTGCGCGGCGGGCGGGGCTTCGATGCCTTGCGCACGATCAGGCGGTCCGGCAAACGCAGGTCCAGGACCTCCACATCGCGGGCCAGAACCTTGTGCTGGCGCTCGTATTCGGCCAGTCGGACCCAGGCCCCAGCGGGGTCGGTTTCGGGCAGTTGCACGTCGATGCCGTTGTCCAGGGTCAGCGTCCATCGGCGGCCCGAGACGCGAACGGCGGCGCGGACCTGATTCATCAAATCCGGCTCGGCCTTCAGCGTTTCCAGCAAGGCGGCGGCATGTTTCGGAGCATCGGGGCCGACGACAATCGGCAGGTCGGAGAACCGCTCCAACCCCTTGTTGAGGATCACCACGCCTTCGTCGTCGATCAGATGAAATTCACCCTTGTTCTGCCACAGCGCCAGGGGCATGCGTTCGTCGATGTGCAGCATTACCGTGCCGGGCAGCATCCGTTCGACCACGGCGCGTTTGACCCAGGGCAGCTTTTCCACCCGGCGGCGGGCATCTTCGGGATCGAAGCCGAACATCGGCGCGCCACGCGTCAGGCGCAGCGCCGCCAGCAAATCGGTGCGGGTCGTCTGCGACCGACCGGTCACGAAGATATCGTCGATCCGCAAGCCCGCATCGGCAGTGCGATCCACCGTCCACAGGCGCGCCTGTTCGGCGGCGCTTGAAATCATGTCATGGGTCCAGACCCACCAGCCGCCCACCGCGGCGCCACCCAACAGGGCCGCGACCCCGCCGGCGGCGACCGCCCGGCTGACCCGGCCGCGCATCACGCGTTTGCGCGGCGCGCCGAGCATGCCGTCGTTCGAGGTGTCCTTGCTTTCCGTCTTCTTCTTGTCGGCCATCAATCGCACTCCGCCTGTTCAACCATCCATGCGACCAAGTCTGGGAAGGACATGCCCTTGTAGGCGGCCTGTTCCGGCACCAGCGACGTGGGCGTCATGCCCGGTTGGGTATTGATTTCCAGCATGTAGAGGTCTTTGCCGTCGTAACGCAGGTCGGCCCGCGCCACCCCCCGGCAGCCGACCGCGGCATAGGCCTGTTCCGACAGTGCCATCGCCCGATCGAACACATCTTTTTCCACCTCGGCGGGAACGACATGGATCGACCCGCCGTCGGCGTATTTGGCGTCGTAATCGTAGAACCCGCGCGCGGTCGTGATCTCGGTGACTGTCACGGCCTTGCCGCCCATCACCGACACAGTCAGCTCGCGACCGGGGATGTAGCGTTCGAACATCACTTCCTCGCCGTAGTTCCAGCCGGAACCTTCGAACGGCGGCTCGTTGTCGCCCTCGCGCACGATATGCACGCCGACGCTGGAGCCTTCGTTGATCGGCTTTGCCACATAGGGCCGAGCCATCGGCTCCTTGGCCCGCGCCTGTTCGATGGTCGCAATGACGTGTTCGGCCACGGGAATGCCCTGGGCCTGGAACAACTGCTTGGCCATCACCTTGTCCATGGCCAGGGCCGAGGCCAGCAGACCGGAATGGGTATAGGGGATGCCCAAAATATCGAGCAGGCCCTGAATGCAGCCGTCCTCGCCGAAGCGGCCATGCAGGGCGTTGAACACCACGTCCGGACGCGGATACAGGCGGGTGATCAAGGCGCCCACGTCGCGCTGCACGTCGATTGTCGCGACGTCGTATCCCGCTTCCTTCAGCGCTTTGGCGCAGGCCGCGCCCGACACCAGCGACACCTCGCGTTCGGCGGACCAGCCGCCCATCAGCACGGCGACATGTTTGGTCATGACCGCACCTCCCGCGCCGGGGGCTGCGCCGGACGACCGATGCGGCGGATTTCCCAATGCAGCTCGATCCCGGATTTTTCGAACACCCGGCGACGCACTTCCTCGCCCAGTCCTTCCAGGTCCGCCGCCGTGGCGTTACCCGTGTTGATCAGGAAATTGCAGTGCTGGGGCGAGACCTGCGCGCCGCCTCGGGTCAGGCCCCGGCAACCGGCTTCGTCGATCAGTTCCCAGGCCTTGTGGCCATCCGGGTTGGCGAAGGTCGATCCGCCGGTGCGCGATTTGACCGGCTGGGTCTCACCGCGCGATTTCTGGATTTCGGCCATGCGTTCGGCAATGGCCGACACATCGCCCGGCACGCCGCGCAGGGTTGCCTGGGTGAAGATCACGTCTTCGGGCTGACCGCAGTGGCGATAGGCGAAGGCCATGTCGGCCGGGGAGAGGGCCGCAACCTCTCCCCTGCCGTTCACTGCCCGTGCGGCCACGAAAATATCGGAAATCTCGGCCCCGTAGGCCCCGGCGTTCATGCGCAAGGCCCCGCCCAGGGTGCCCGGAATGCCGATCAGGAATTCAAATCCGGTCAAGCCCGCATCCCGCGCGGCGCGGGCCAGGTTGACGTCCATCGCCCCGGCACCCGCGGTGATGGTCGCGCCCTCGACAGAGATATCGGCGAAGGATTTACCCAGGCGCACGACCACGCCGTCGACGCCGCCGTCGCGAACCATCAGGTTCGAGGCCACGCCGATCACCGTCACCGGCACGTCGTCCGGTAGCGCCGCCATGAAGCTCGCCAAATCATCGGCATCCGCCGGCTCGAACAGAACCTCGGCCAGACCACCGACCCGGAACCAGGAGAACCCGGCCATCGGCGCATTAGCGGTCAGGCGACCCCGCGCGCGGGGCAGACGGTCCAACAGCGAGGTATCGAATTGCGCAGCCATCATGCGCCCGCCTCCCCACTACGTCCGTTACCGCCGGGAATTTCCCGCAGGCCGCCACCCAGTTCCTGCATCTGTTCGGGCAGGGCATTGGCCCATTGGCTGATCGTTCCCGCCCCCAGGCAAACCACGAAATCGCCGCTGTCGGTCAGGTCCATGGCCACGCGGGCCAGGTCTTCCGGCCCGGACAGAGCGACCACGTTGCGGTGGCCGTGAACCTTCAGCCCTTCGACCAGGGCGTTTTGGTCGATGCCCTCGATCGGGGCCTCGCCCGCCGCATAGACCGGGGCGACGATGACAGCGTCGGCATCGTTGAAGCAGGTGCAGAATTCTTCGAACAGGTCGCGCAGGCGGGTATAGCGATGTGGCTGAACCACGGCCACGACCTTGCCCGTCGTCGCATCGCGCGCGGCGGACAGAACCGCCGCGATCTCGACCGGATGGTGGCCGTAATCGTCGATCACCGTGACGCCGCCAACCGTGCCGGTGCGGGTGAAGCGCCGTTTGACCCCGCCGAATTTGGCCAGGGACCGGGCTATGTCGGCATCGGACAGCGCCATTTCGCTGGCGATGGCGACCGCCGCCAGAGCGTTCTGGACATTGTGCTGACCATACATCGGCAGATGCAGGTCGGCGATCTCGCGGACCTCGCCGGTTTTACGATTGCGGATCACCGCGTCAAAGGCGATGCCGTCCAGGCCCGGCGTCATGTTGACGGCGCGGACGTCGGCCTGCGGGCTGAAGCCGTAGGTCACGACCCGACGGTCGGAAACGCGGGGGATCAGGTTCTGAACCTCGGGGTGGTCGATGCACAGAACCGCGAAGCCGTAGAACGGGATGTTTTCGACGTACTGGACGAAGGCGCGCTTCAAGGTTTCGAAGTCGCCGTAATGGTCCATATGTTCCGGGTCGATATTGGTGACCACGGCGATGGTCGCGGGCAGTTTCAGGAACGTGCCGTCGCTTTCGTCCGCTTCGGCGACCAGCCAGTCGCCGGTGCCGAGGCGCGCATTGGTGCCATAGGCATTGATGATGCCGCCGTTGATCACCGTCGGGTCCAGGCCGGCACCATCCAGCACCGCCGAAATCAGCGACGTCGTCGTGGTCTTGCCATGGGTCCCGCCGACCGCGATCGACCATTTCAGGCGCATCAATTCGCCCAGCATTTCCGCCCGGCGCACGACCGGGATCAGGTTCTGCCGCGCCGCCACGACTTCCGGGTTGTCCGGCTTGACCGCCGACGAAATCACCACCACCTGGGCCGGGCCCAGGTTGGCCGCGTCATGGCCGATATGAACAACAATGCCCATGTCGCGCAGGCGCTTGACGTTGGCGCTGTCGGCGATGTCGGAGCCCTGAACCGAATAGCCCAGGCTGTGCAGCACCTCGGCGATGCCGCTCATCCCGATGCCGCCGATGCCGACGAAATGCAGGGTGCCGATATCGAGGGGGAGCGCTCTCATGCCGCCTGCCTTCCGTCGTTGGAGTTTCCGTTTGGCATCATCTCGACCACCATGTCGGCCAACGCGCGGGCCGCATCGGGACGCCCGATGCGCTTCGACGCATGCGCCGCATGAACCAGATGACGCGGATTTTCGAACAGGCTGGTCAGCCGACCGGCCAAGCGTTCGGGCGTGAACACGTCTTCGGCCATCAGCCAACCGGCCCCGGCCTCGTCCACGGACTGCGCGTTCACGAATTGATGGTTGTCGATAGCATGGGGCAGCGGCACCAAAATGCCGGGCCGCCCGATGGCCGTCATTTCCGCCACGGTCGAGGCCCCTGCCCGCGCGATCAACAAATGCGTCGCCGCCAGACGGGCTGGAATGTCGTCGAAGAAGCTGTTCAATTCCGCCGCGATCCCGGCCTGTTCGTAGACCGTGCGGACACGGTCCAGGTCTTCGGCCCGGCATTGCTGGGTGACTTTCAGGCGCTTCTTCAACGCCTCCGGCATTGCCGCCAAGGCCGCCGGAACCACGTCGGACAGCACCCGCGCCCCTTGCGAGCCGCCGGTGATCAACAGGTTCAATGGTCCCGTCGCCGAGATTTCATCGTAAGGCGCATCCGCCGCCGCCAGAACCGCCGGGCGAACCGGCATGCCGGTGACCCGGACCTTGTCCTTGGCCGCGTCGGGGATCATCTGCGTGCCGTCGATCGAGGTCGCGATCCGCCGCACCCGCGTCGCCAACAGGCGATTGGCCCGACCCAGGACCGCGTTCTGTTCATGGATCGCCGTCGCCATTCCGGCCCAGGTCGCGGCCATCATCGTCGGGACCGAGGCATAGCCGCCGAACCCGACCACGGCAGCGGGTTGCAGTTTGGCCAGAAGGGCGCGCGCCTGCCACATGCCCAGACCCAATTCGAACACGCTTTCCAGGCGCGCGGTCAAACGCTTGCCCGCAATGCCGCCAGCCCGGATGCGATGGGTTTCCAGGTCGGCCAGGGCCCCGCCGTAATTGCCGCCGCGCCGGTCGGTGACCAGGGCCAGGCGATGGCCGCGGCCCAACAGTTCCGCCGCCAAGGCTTCCGCCGGGAAGACATGACCGCCGGTGCCGCCGGCGGCGAGCACGACCAATTGCGCCGTCATCGCCCACCCCCTTCGCCCGGGCGGGAGCGTGTCAGGGCCAGCATCAGGCCGAAGCCGAGTGCGATCGCGACCGTGGACGAACCACCGTAGGACACGAACGGCAGGGTCATGCCCTTGGGCGGGATCAGGTGCAGGGTCGAGGCGAGGTTAATCATCGCCTGGACCGCGAATTGAACCAGCAGCCCCGCCGAGGCCAACAGCACGAACAGGTTGTCGTCCTTGTAGGCGCGGGACAGGCCGCGCACGACGACGAAAGCGAACAGCGCCACGATGGCGACGCAGACCAACATGCCGAATTCCTCGCCCGCGACGGCGAAGATGAAATCGGTATGGGCGTCGGGCAGGACTTCCTTGACCCGGCCCTCGCCCGGACCGCGCCCGGTCAGCCCCCCGTTATGGAAGGCGTCGAGCGAGCGCATGATCTGATAGCCCTCGCCCGCCGAGGGATCGAAGAAGCGATCCACCCGCGCGCGTACGTGGCCAAATGTGAAATAGGCCCCGACACTGGCCGCGAGGAAGGCGCAACCGATGCCCATGACCATGACGATGGGTAATCCGGCCAGGAAGAACTGCACCCCCCAGACCGAGGCGACGACCATGGTCATGCCCACGTCCGGCTGCATCAGCAACAACGCCGCGACCATCAGGAACAAGCCCGTGGCGACCAAATTGCCGGGATAACCTTCCTGCAACCGGGCCTGGGCGAAGAACCAAGCCGCAGTCACGGCCAGGGTGGGTTTGGCGAATTCCGACGGCTGCAACGAAAACGATCCGAAGCTGAGCCAGCGGGTGGCACCCTTGATCTCAGGGCCGACGGCCAGAACCGCGACCATCAGCACCATCGACAGGCCCAGCACGCCCATGGCGACCCGGCGCACGCCCCGGGGCGACAGCAACGACGCGCAGAGCAGCACGAACAAGCCGAGACCCAGATAGACCGCCTGACGGCCCGCGAAGTAATAGGTATCCAAGCCCAAACGCTGGGCGACCGGCGGCGACGCGGCCAGGGCCAGGACCATGCCGATCATCGCCAGAACCATGACGGCAGCCAGGTTCCAGCGGTCGACGGTCCACCACCAGCGGGTCAGGATCGAATTATCGGTGCGGGCCAGCGTGCTCATCTAGGCAACCTCCCCACCGGATTTGAACGCGTCGGGCGCTTCGGACGGGTCCAAGTGCTCGCCGGGCAATGCCTCGACGGCGGCCTTGAAGGCATCACCGCGTGCTTCGAACCCGGTGAACTGATCGTAGGACGCACAGGCCGGCGACAGCAGAACCACCGGCTTGCCAGGCCGTTCCTTGCGCGCCAGTTCGAACGCCTGTTTGACGGCGGTCGCGACCTCGCCCGAGATCGAGAACGGCACCTTGCCGTCCAACATCTGGCCGAAGCCGAGCGCGGCCTCGCCGACCAGGAAGGCATGGCGGATACGCGGATAGAAATCGGACAAACCGTCGATCCCACCGTCCTTGGGCTTGCCGCCCGCAATCCAGTAGATGTCGTCGTAACAGGCCAGGGCCTTGGCGGCGGCGACGGCATTGGTCGCCTTGGAATCGTTGACGAAGGCGATGCCGTCGACGACCTCGACCGCTTCCTGGCGATGGACCAGCCCTGGGAAGCTTTGCAGGCAGGCCATGATGACGCTGCCTTCGATTCCGGCGCGACGGCAGGCCGCATAGGCAGCGGCGGCGTTCTGCCAGTTGTGGGGGCCTTGCAGGGCCGGAACGTTGCGCAGGTCCGTGACCGGAATTTCCCGCCCGTCCATGTCATCGATCAGAATGCCGTCGATGGCGTAGACGCCGCCGTGGATGCGCCGTTCGCCCGAAATGGGAACGATGATCTGATCGCCGATGTCGGCCAGCTCTTCGTAGATCGCTTCGCTATACTTGTCATCGACACCGATGATCGCCGACTTGGGATCGGTCTGGCGGTGGAAGATCTGGCGCTTGGCGGCGATGTAGCCGTCCATGCCGCCGTGGCGATCCAGATGATCGGGGCTGATATTCAGCAGGACCGCGATGTCCCAGGTAATCGACACGGTCAGGTCCAACTGGAATGACGACATCTCCAGGATGAAGGTGCCGTTTTCTTCCAGCGGGTCGAACGTCAGCGCGGGCGTGCCCAGGTTGCCGCCGATCTGAACCTCGCGCCCGGCCAATTCCATGATGTGGCCGATCAGCGACGTGGTGGTCGATTTGCCGTTGGTGCCGGTAATGCCCAAATAGGCCGCGTCGCGCTGGGCGCGGGCCAGAAGTTCGATATCGCTGACGATCTCGACACCGGCTTCCCGGGCCATCTTGACCACCGGGTGCGGCTCCGGATGATGCAGCGGAATGCCGGGGCTGAGGACCAGGGTCGTCAGCTCGCTCCAATTACAGGTGTAGAGATCGACCAGAGGCACGCCCATTTCGCGGGCCCGCTGACGTGAGTCCTCGTTGTCGTCCCAGGCCCAGACTTCGGCCTCGCTTATCTCCAACGCCTTGCAGGTCGCCAGCCCCGATTTCCCGAGGCCGAGGACCGCGACCGGCATGTGATAGAAATAGAAAAGATCGATCATCGCGCCTCCTTACCTGAGCTTCAGGGTTGCCAGGCCGGCCAGGGCCAGGATGGTTGCGATAATCCAGAAGCGGATGACGATGGTGGATTCAGCCCATCCCTTCTGTTCGAAATGATGGTGCAGCGGCGCCATGCGGAACACGCGGCGACCGGTCAGCTTGAACGACATCACCTGAACGATGACCGACACGGTCTCGAGCACGAACAACCCACCGACGATGGCCAGGACCAACTCGTGCTTGGTGATCACGGCGACCGCACCCAGCGCCCCGCCCAAAGACAACGAGCCGGTGTCGCCCATGAAGACCTTGGCCGGCGGCGCGTTGTACCAAAGGAAGCCCAGGGCAGCGCCGACCAGCGAGCCCAGGAACACCGCCAACTCGCCCGAGCCGGGCACGTAATGAAGTTGCAGATAGTTGGCGAACACGGCGTTGCCGACCAGATAGGCGATCAGCGCAAACACGCCCGCCGCGATCATCACCGGCACGATGGCCAAGCCGTCCAGACCGTCCGTCAGGTTGACCGAGTTCGACGAGCCGACCATGACGAAGCAGGCAAAGACGATGAAGAACCAGCTGAGGTCGATCAGCACGTTTTTGAAGAACGGCAAGGCCAGCGTCGTCGCCAGCGGATCGGGCAGATGAGCCGAGATATAGAACGCCGCGACCCCGGCGATGGAGACCTGCATGATCAGCTTCAGCTTTCCGGGCAGGCCCTTTGAATTCCGCTTGGAGACCTTCAGGTAATCGTCCAGGAAGCCGATGATGCCGTAGCCGATGGTCACGCCCAGCGCCGTCCAGACGAAACCGTTGGTCAGATCCATCCACAACAGGGTCGCCAGAACCGAAGCCAGCAAGATCAAAAGACCACCCA
>CAXGUG010000056.1:0-24927 GCA_964012715.1 uncultured Rhodospirillaceae bacterium
GTGACTTTCATCTCGCGGCTCGGGCCTTCGGATTTTGTCTCGACGACTTGCATGGAACTCCCGTTTCGGAAATCTGTGGCGATATCGCCCAGGGCGGGCACCGCCGGTAAACCAAGAATACGACCTCTAACTCAAGAGGCGGTTATATAGGGCTCCGCCCCGAAACCGGCAACGATAAACGGTTATAGGGTGGTGCGGGCGGAGGGACTTGAACCCCCACGGCCAAGGGCCACCAGGACCTAAACCTGGCGCGTCTACCAATTCCGCCACGCCCGCTGACGCCTCCGGCTCGCCCGAATAACGGGCGGCGCGACTTTATCCATTCTGGCTGCGATTACAACCGAGAATTCAGACAATGGAGGCAGGAATTCGACTTGCCCGGCGTCACCCCTTCAACAGCGCCTTGATACCCGACGAGGTATCGACGCTGCCAGACAGGGAATAGGACTCGTGATTGTTCTCGATCCGGTTCAGGTCATAGAGGTAGTTGACCATCATCCCGGCCGATTGCGTCAGCCCCTTGTCAGACGTGTCGCCAAGCCAGTTCAGACGCTCCAACCGGGCCCCGTTCGACAGATGGAAATGCGCGACCGGGTCGAGCGCCCTGCCCTTGCGGCCCTTTTCCTTGGCCAGGTAGCGGGCGGCGAGACGCAGCAGCGGCGGCTCCAACGCTTCGACCGTCTTCTCGTCCTTGATCCACGAGGCATTGTCCAGGGCAGCCAGCATGCTCCCCTTGGCCCCACCCTTGCGGCCGCTCGCGGCGTTCAGGGCCTTGCGTTCCTCGGCCGTGAACAGCTTCGGCGCGCCTTCGGCCATGATCTCGTTGAGCCACCGGCGGAAACCCGGAATCGGCGACAGGGTCGAGAAGGTCTTCAAGTTCGGGAATTCCTGCTTCAGCTCCTGAACGACGCGTTTGATCAGGAAGTTGCCGAAGCTGATGCCCGCCAGCCCCTTCTGCGCGTTGGAGATGGAATAGAAAATCGCCGTGTCTGCGGCTTTCGGGTCCGTCGCCGGCGCATTGGTGTCGAGCAGATCCTGCACGTTGCCGGCGATCCCGTTGACCAGGGCAACCTCGACGAAGATCAGCGGCTCGTCCGGCATGCGCGGATGGAAGAACGCATAGCAACGACGGTCTGAATCCAACCGGTTCTTCAGGTCTTCCCAGCCCTTAATGGCGTGCACGGCTTCATAGGCGATGAGCTTTTCCAGCAACGACGCCGACGCCGTGTCCCAACCGATGCTACGCAGTTCCAGGAAATCCACGTCGAACCAACTGGCCAGCAGATCGCGCAGATCGTGCTCCATGGCCTTCAACCCGGCATCGGATTTGGCCAGCGGCATCAGCTCGGCGCGCAGATCGACCAGGAACTTGACCCCGTCCGGCAGGGCGTTGAACTGCGTCAACAGGCGGCGCCACGGGGCCTGCAGGCTGTTCTGCATGGCCAGTTGCGCTTCCAGGCGGGCCGTTTCGTCGGTCGCACCCTGATATTTGTCGATGGCGGCGCCGACCGCTTTCGGATCGGTACCGAAATTTTCGGCCATCAGGCGCAGAAACTTCTCGCGGCCGCGCTTGTCCAGCGCCAGATAGACTCGGCCCAGGGCCGCGGCCTTGACCCGCGCGGAGACTTCCCCACCACGGTTTTCCAAGCATTCCTGCATCTGTTCCAGAATGTGCCCGGCGTCTTCGTCGGGCAGGTTCGGACGCGTGCTGGCCGCGTCTTCGTCATAGGACGATCCAGCAATGCTCTGCCATCCACGGCGCAGATTCGCCAAGGTCCGGTCAATGAGGCTGCTCGGTTTGTGTTCGGTCATCGAAACCCCCTTAAAGGCGTTCGTAAGGTCATTAAACCTGTTCGCTTTTGCCGCCCGGTTCAAGTGGCAATACGGAGAATATATGCCCAGCTTGGCCATGTGCCACCGCCAGCGGCAAAGCACGCACCAAACCCGGCAGAATTCCTGGGATATCTTCGGCGATCAGCCCATGCCCGACGGTCCAGGCCGCGGCCGCGTGAAGCCATACCCCCGCCACCGCCGCGGACAGCGGCGCCATACCCTGGACCAACAACCCACCGACGATCCCGGCCAGGACGTCGCCGGTCCCGGCCGAGGCCAGATGCGGCGATCCGTTGGCGTTGATCACGGCCCGTCCGTCCGGGGCCGCGATCACCGTATCGAAGCCCTTGAGCAAGATCACCGCCCCACTTTCCGCCGCCGCTCGGCGGACCCGGGTCAATCGATCGCCCTCTGTGCCAAACACCCGGGCGAATTCGCCTTCGTGCGGGGTCACGACGCAGTTTTCATGCAGTCCGGCCAACAACGGCGCCGGATCGTCGGCGAACACGGACACCCCATCCGCGTCCAACACCACCGGCAGACCGCTGGCCAGGGCCGCCAGGACACGATCACGCGTATCCGCGCCCGTACCGTTGCCCGGACCGACGATCAGCCCCTTGGCCTTGTGTTCGATGAAACGCGCGTAAGCCGTCGCATCCGCCATCGGGCGGACCAGAACCCCGGGTGCTCCGGCCCGGAACAAGGCCGCGTCGTCCGGCAGACAGGCGATCGACACCATCCCCGCCCCGGCCCGGCGCGCGCCCTCGGCGGCCATTCGGGCTGCTCCCGGCATCTCACCGTTGCCCCAGATCACGATGTGACCACGGGTATATTTATGATCCGCCGGTCCCGGATGGGGGAAGTCCGGCCACCAGATATCGGCGCTGTTGACCCAGGTATCCGGCCGTTGGTCGGCCACCACGGCGTCGGGGATACCGATATCGGCGACATGCACCGCGCCGCAGAGCGCCGCCCCCGGCATCAGAAAATGGCCTGGCTTGCGGCGGCAGAAGGTGACCGTTTCATGGGCCTGCACGGCGGCCCCTGGGGCCTCGCCCGTATCGCCGAATACACCGGACGGCACGTCGACGGCCAACACCTCCGCACCCCGCGCGTTCAAGGTTTCCACAACCGTCGCGGCAACGCCCTCCAACGGACGGGTCAGCCCCGCCCCGAACAGGGCATCGATGATCCCGGCCCCGTCCGGATCGAACGCCGGGGCCAGTGGCTCGATCGGGCCGGTCCAGCGTCCGGCGGCCAGGGCCGCGTCGCCTTTCAAGGCGTTCACATCGCCCAGCAGATACAAACGGACGTCGCGCCCCCGTTCTTGCAACAGACGGGCCGCGACGAAGCCGTCGCCGCCGTTGTTCCCTGGCCCGCACAGCACGGCCACGGGACGGGTGGGATCGAACAATGCCCCTGCCCGGTCGGCCACCGCGGCGCCCGCAGTTTCCATCAGCTTGATCCCGGGAATGCCGCCCTTGATGGTCTGGGCATCGGCCTGCCCCATCTGGCCGACCCGCAGGAGTTCCGCCGCTTTCCAGGCGTTCGGGATATCGATCATTTCCTACTCCGCTATTCCAGGGTCTTCACGTTATACTCCGGTCCGGGAGGATAAGGTGGGAGATTTTGGCGGCAAGTCCGGCGCTGTGGAATGGGCCGAACTTGCAGCAAGAAATTGCATGAAGAAATATATTTATTGCATTGTTTTTTCATTTCTTTTTACTGTCGCGTGGGAGTTTTTCCTGGCGCCTTTGGTTGTGCCTGCGAACCTTGATTCCTGGCTTCATCCCCTGTTGACGGCAATGGTCGCGGCGCTGGGTGCCGCGGCGGGGCTTGCCTTGTCCCGGCAGACGAGCGCCCGTGAAACCCCGAAAGAGTTGACCGGATCCTTGGTCAGGCGCTTCAACGACGAGGAATGGTGGGCCTTCATCTTCGCCGCCGCGGACTGGTTCTGGGAAACCGACAGCAACCACCGCTTCACCTTCATCTCCGAACGCTTCCTCGAAGCCTTCGATCTTCGGCAAGAGGATATCCTGGGCCATACCCGCAGCGAATTGGCGCATCGTCGCGGCACGGCGGATCAGACTGCCTGGACCGAACACTTGGCGGATTTGAACGCCCATCGACCGTTTCATGATTTTGAATACAGCATCGCCGGCAGCGAAGGCGGGTTTCGCTATGTCCGGATCAGCGGCACCCCAGTGTTCGCCGACGACGGTGCTTTCATCGGCTATCGCGGCTTCGCCCGGGACGTGACCCGCGAACGCCAATCCGATTACGACCTGCGCACGGCCAAGGAAGAAGCCGAATTCGCCAACCGGGCGAAAACGGAGTTTCTCGCCAATATGAGCCACGAGCTCCGCACACCGCTGAATTCCATCATCGGCTTCTCCGACATTCTGTTGAGCGAAACCTTCGGGGCCCTGAACGTCCCGCAGTACAAGGAATACGCCGGCGACATCAACGAAGCCGGCAAGCACCTGCTGCGCCTGATCAACGACTTGTTGGACTTGGCCCGGATCGAACGGGGCCAGATGCACCTGAACGAACAGCGCCTGGACCTGGGCCTTGTGGTCAACGCCTGCCATCGCCTGGTCCGCGAGCGGGCCTTGGACGCCGGGGTATCGCTGATGGTCGATTGTCCGTCGGACCTGCCGCCCCTGCTGGCCGACGAATTGCGGGTCAAGCAGGCCTTGGTCAATCTGTTGTCCAACGCCATCAAGTTCACGGAAAAAGGCGGCGCGGTCAGCGTCGTCGCCAGCCGCCAGGACGATGGGGCCGTGCGGCTGACCGTGTCCGACACGGGGATCGGCATCTCGCCCGAGGACATCTCCGTCGCCCTGTCCGAATTCGGGCAGGTCGACGGCACCCTGACCCGCAAGCACGAAGGCACCGGCCTGGGCCTGACCCTGGCGCGCAAGCTGATCGAGCTTCACGGCGGCGAGCTGGTGATGGAAAGCGAGGTCGGCGCGGGCACCTCGGTCCATCTGATCTTCCCCGTGGAACGCAGCCTGCGGCTTCCGAAGGCTTCCTGACCTCCTGACGCCAAGCCCCATGCGGCGCGGCGTCTTTCGCGGGGCCGTCTGCCCTCTTGACCCATCCCTTCCGCACAATTAGAACAAAACAGGAACAATATTTAGTCCGGATTCCCCGTCATGCCGTCCGCGCCGCGCCCCCCAATGGAAAACAAGGCGGAAACCGATGTCGACCAGGGTGTCGACCTGGATGCCCTGCGCCGCCGCATCGCCGCCCTGGAGCGGGCGTCCGGGGCCGGAAGCGACACCACGGCGGGCCGCGCCGTCGTCACCCTGGGGGTGGCCGAGATCGACGCCCATCTGCCCTGGGGCGGTCTGCCGCAGGGCGGCCTGCACGAGGTCGCCTTTTCCCCCGCGCCCGGCGGCGACGCGGCGGCGGCGGGTTTCGCGGCGGCGATGCTGGCCCGGCTGGCCGGGAACGAGAGCCGCGCCGTGGTCTGGTGCCGCCGCCCGGCCCGTGGTTTCCGCCCCGGCCTGTACGGCGCCGGATTGGCGCGGTTCGGGCTTGATCCGGCGCATCTGCTGCTGGCCCAGGCTCGGGACAGCCAGGCCGTGCTGTGGTCCATGGAGGAATGCCTGCGCAGCCGCGCCGTGGCCGCCGTTCTGGGCGAGCCGGACCGCGCCGACCTGACCGCCCGGCGGCGGTTGCAACTGGCGGCCGAGGACAACGGCGTCGCGGCCTTGCTGCTGCTTGACGCCGGGACCGCCGAAAGCCCCGGCCCGGCCCTGACCCGATGGCGGGTGACGGGCGCGCCCGCCCCGCCCGGCCGATCGGCCTGGCGCGTGGAATTGCTGAAATGCCGGGACGGCGGGCGGCCCGGCGCAT
The DNA here is from genome assembly GCA_964012715.1 of uncultured Rhodospirillaceae bacterium. Classification (GTDB taxonomy): domain Bacteria; phylum Pseudomonadota; class Alphaproteobacteria; order Rhodospirillales; family Casp-alpha2; genus UBA1479. The sequence continues at coordinate 5,698 of CAXGUG010000056.1, forward strand.
GGACCCTGGAATGGCGGCACGAAGATGGCTTCGACACAGAAAACGGCGATGCGGCGGGTCGTTTCCGTCTGGCTGCCCCGCTTCGCCACGGACCGGATGGCAAATCGGCCCGGCGCCGGGCGGGGTGATCCTCTTGCCCCGCCCCCACGCGCCGCCCCAAAGGCGATCCCAGCGGCCACGGTGACGCAGGCGCGCGGGGCCTGGCGGCTGGCCGCCGTCAACGCCGCGGCGGCGCGGATGGGGTTGACGCCCGGCCTGTCCCTGGCCGATGCCCGCGCCCAGGTTCCCGCCCTGGACACCATCCCCGCCGATCCGGCGGCGGATGCCCGGGCGCTGACCCGCCTCGCCCGTTGGGCCGGACGCTACACCCCCTGGACCGCCGTCGACGCCAGCGCCCCGGAAGACGCCGGAATTCCAGGTGCTGGCCTATGGCTGGACGTGACCGGCTGCGCCCATCTGTTCGGCGGCGAGGATGCCTTGCTGGCCGATCTCAGCCGCCGCCTCGACGCCGCCGGATACACGGCCCGGGCCGGGCTGGCGGCCACGCCGGGCGCGGCCTGGGCCCTCGCCCGGTTCGATGACTCTAAACAAGCTCCCCGGCCCTGGCGGGCGATCGCCGCCGGTGCGGAAAAGGACAGTCTGGCGGGGTTGCCGATGGCCGCGTTGCGGCTGCCCAGCGAAACGACCGAGGCCCTGGCCCGCCTGGGCCTGCGCCGGGTCGGCGATCTGTACCCCCTGACCCGGGCGTCCCTGGCCCTGCGGTTCGGGCTGGAGCCCTGCCTGCGCCTCGATCAGGCCCTGGGCGACCGCGACGAGCCGTTATCCCCCTTGTCGCCGCCGCCGTTGTTTCAGGTCCGCCTGAATTTCCCCGAGCCGGTCGGCCGGGCCGACGACATCGCCCTGGCGCTGGATCGCCTGCTGGCGGCCCTCGCCCCCCGCCTGTCGCGCGCCGGGAAAGGAGCCCGCCGCCTGGACTTCACCCTGTTCCGGGTCGACGGCACGACCGCGTCGATCCGCGTCGGCACCGGCCGGGCGAGCCGCGACACGGCCCATCTGGCCGGACTGTTCCGCGACAAGCTGGATGGCCTGGACCCCGGTTTCGGGATCGAAACGGCCCTGCTGGCGGCCCGCGCCGTCGATCCCCTGCCGCCGGGGCAGGACAGCCTGCCGGCGACAGCCGCCCCCACGGGGGGACCGCGCGGCAATCCGGACCGCCAGCTTGATCGGCTCATCGATCGATTGGCCAACCGGCTGGGCCCCGGCGGGCTGGTCGCCCTGCATCCCCGCGCCAGCCACCTGCCGGAACGGGCGCAGGAACTGGGCCCGCCGGATCACGGAAAGCGGCCCCCCGCCCCCACGACGCCCCCTTCAACGGCTGCCGCCACGGCCCCGCGCCCCATCCATCTGCTGCCCCAGCCGGAACCGGTCGATGCCCTGACCCCGGGCGTCCTGGGCCCGCCCGCGGCGTTCCGCTGGCGGCGACGGCAGCACCGGGTGGTCCATGCCGACGGCCCGGAACGGATCGCCCCGGAATGGTGGCGCGACCTGTTGGGGCCGGGCGACGGTCCCGGCGGCGGGCCGGACGGCGACCCCGACGCCGGAGCGGACGCGGCCGAAACCCGTGATTATTACCGGGTCGAGGACGAAACCGGGGCCCGGTTCTGGCTGTTCCGCACGGGCCGCCCCCTGCCCGGCCGCGCCCCGCAATGGTTCCTGCACGGAGTATTCCCATGACCGCCGCCGCCCCGCGTTACGCCGAGCTTCAGGCCATGAGCAGTTTCAGCTTCCTCGAAGGGGCCTCCCACCCCGAGGAATTGGCCCTTCAGGCCTCGGCCCTGGGCCTGCACGCCTTGGCCATCGCCGACCGCAACGGCGTGTCCGGATTGGTGCGCGGCCATCAGGCGGCCAAGACTCACGGCCTGCGGTTCATCCCGGCGGCGCGGCTGGACCTGTCGGACGGGGCCTCGTTACTCTGCTATCCCACCGACCGCGACGCCTGGGGACGGCTGACGCAGCTTCTCACCCTGGGCAAGCGGCGAGCGGAAAAAGGCGGCTGCGAGCTGCGCCCGGCGGACCTGTTGTCAGCGGATTTCCAGGCCGCGCGCGGACAGATATTGATCGCCCTGGGACCGGATGGAATTGATCGTTATTTCAATGAATTGCTTTCGATTCTTAAGGCGGAATCAAAAGCCGAAATCTTCCTGGGCGGCAGTGTCCGGCTGGACGGCGGCGACGCCCGACGCCTGTCCCGTCTGGCCGATCTGGCGGCGCGCAGCGGCGCGCCTTTGGTGGCGCTCGGCGACGTTCATATGCACGCCCCCCAGCGGCGGATGCTGCAGGACGTCCTGACCTGCATCCGTCACGGCTGCACCTTGTTCGAGGCCGGACACCGCCTGCACCCCAATGCCGAACGGCATTTGAAGGCCCCGGCGGAAATGGCCCGCCTGTTCGCCGACCATTCCGCCGCCCTGGCCCGCACGGTCGAGATCGCGGATAGTTGCCGGTTCTCCCTGGACGATCTGCGCTACGACTACCCCATCGATGCCTTGCCCGAAGGCGCCGATCCTCAGGACGAGTTGGAGCGCCTGACATGGTCCGGGGCGGCGACCCGCTATCCTGGCGGCATGCCGGACCGGGTTCGGGCCCAGATCGCCCATGAACTGGCCCTGATCGGGGATTTGGACTTCGCCCCCTATTTCCTGACCGTCCACGATCTGGTGCGGTTCGCCCGCGAACGGGACATTCTGTGCCAGGGGCGCGGTTCGGCGGCCAATTCCGCCGTCTGTTACGCCCTGGGAATAACCGCCGTGGACCCGGCGCATCTGGACCTGTTGTTCGAGCGCTTCATCTCGGCCGAACGGGGCGAGCCGCCCGATATCGACGTCGATTTCGAGAACGGTCGCCGCGAGGAAATCATCCAATACGTCTACGACAAATACGGCCGCGAGCGCGCCGCCATGACCGGCACGGTCATCACCTACCGCGCCAAGGGGGCGGTGCGTGACGCGGGCAAGGCCCTGGGCCTGGCCGAAGACACCATCCGCGCCCTGCAAGGGGCCTTGTGGCGGCTGTCGCTGGACGAAGACATCCCCCGCGACCGGTTTCGCGATTATGGCCTGGACCCGGACGACCCAATGGTTCGCCGGGTTCTCGACCTGACCCGCGAAATGCGCGGCTTTCCCCGCCACCTGAGCCAGCATTCCGGCGGCATGGTGATGACCCGCGGGCGGCTCGACCATATGGTGCCGATCCATAACGCGGCGATGGAGGACCGCACGGTCATCGAATGGGACAAGAACGACCTGGACGCCCTGGGCATCCTCAAGGTCGATATCCTGGGCTTGGGAATGCTGACCTGCGTGCGCAAGGCCTTTGCCTTGCTCAAATCCTTTCACGGGCGCGATGTCGCCCTGGCCACCGTGCCGCAGGAAGACCCGGTGGTGTACGACATGCTGTGCAAGGGCGACAGCGTCGGTGTGTTTCAGGTCGAAAGCCGCGCCCAGATGAGCATGTTGCCGCGCCTCAAACCCCGGAATTTCTACGATCTGGTGATCGAGGTCGCGATCGTCCGCCCCGGCCCGATCCAGGGCGACATGGTCCATCCCTACCTGCGCCGCCGCGACGGCCTGGAACGCGTTGATTTCCCATCGGACGAACTGCGCAACGTGCTGGGCAAGACCCTGGGCGTGCCGTTGTTTCAGGAACAGGCGATGAAGATCGCCATCGTCGCCGCCGGGTTCACCCCGTCCGAGGCCGATGGCCTGCGCCGCGCCATGGCGACGTTCCGTAACCACGGCACGATTCATGCCTTTCGCGAAAAGTTCCTGGCCGGCATGCGGGCGCGCGGCTACGCCCCCGATTTCGCCGAGCGTTGCTTCAAGCAGATCGAGGGCTTCGCCGATTACGGCTTTCCGGAATCCCATGCCGCCAGCTTCGCCCTGATCGTCTATGTCTCGTCCTGGCTGAAACGCCATTATCCGGCGGCCTTCGCTTGCGCGCTGCTGAATAGCCAGCCGATGGGCTTCTACGCCCCGGCGCAGATCGTCCGCGACGCCCAGGACCACGGCGTCGTGGTCCGCCCCGTGGATGTGAACCTGAGCGACTGGGATTGCACGTTGGAGCCCGGCCCCGCCAGCGAACCGGCCCTGCGCCTTGGCTTCCGACAGGTCAAAGGCCTGCGTGAAGAAGACATGCAGCGCCTGGTCCTGCACCGGGGCAACGGCTATGGCGACCCGGCGGCGATCATGCGTCGCGCCGCCGTCAGCCGCCGGGCCCTGGAAACCCTGGCCCGGGCCGACGCCTATCAATCCCTGAACCTGTCACGCCGCCCAGCTCTTTGGGCCGTGAAGGGGCTGACCGACGCCCCGCCGCCGCCCCTGTTCGCAGATGCCTTCGGCGAAGATCCGTTCAACGGCGACCCGTCCCCCGCCGGGCGGATGGAGGACGCCGCCCCGCCCCTGTTGCCCCTGATGTCGCCGGGGGAAGAAGTCGCCGACGACTACCGCGCCCTGCGCCTGTCACTGAAGGCCCATCCGGCAGCGGTTCTGCGCCCCCGGCTGCACCAGCGCCGCTATGTTCCCTGCGGCACCGCGGAAACCCTGGCCCATGGCCGCCGTACCCGCGTCGCAGGACTGGTCACCGCGCGGCAGCGGCCCGGCACGGCCAAGGGGGTGATTTTCCTGACGCTGGAGGACGAAACCGCGGCCCTGAACCTGATCGTCTGGCCCCATGTGTTCGAAGCCTTCCGCAGGCCGGTCCTGGGCTCGCGCTTGCTTGGCGTCAGCGGCGAAATTCAGCGCGCCGGGCCGGTGGTTCACCTGATCGTTCATCAGGCCGAAGACCTGGCCGATGTGCTGTTGTCCCTGGACGATCCGGTGAACGGCAAGCCCGCAAATGCCGGGGTGGAAAGCGGGCGCATGTTCCCGGCCCGTGAATTCCAATAGATGCATCCGCCGCCGTTGCTTTATCCTCCCCGTACAAACGACGACCGGAGAACCGCCATGCCGCCCGAAGGCTTTATCGCCAAACCCAGTCCCCACGCCCCGAAAGACAGCCTGGACCGGCTGGAAAATATCCTGTCGGCCAAGGGCATTACCGTGTTCGCCCGGATCGACCATGCAGCGGGCGCCGCCACGGTCGGCGAAACCCTGCCCGAAACGGAAGTGCTGATCTTCGGCAATCCCAAGATGGGCACGCCGTTGATGCAGGCCACGCCAACCATCGCGATCGACCTGCCGCTGCGCGTGCTGGCCTGGCGCGACGACAAGGGAAGCTGGATCGCCTATAACGACCCGCAGTGGCTGGCCGACCGCCACGGCAATGACGTGGCGCCTGTTCTCGCCGCCATGGCCGACGTCCTGGACAACCTGACCACCGCCGCCACGGCACCCGAATAAAGACCGCCCGAATAAATACCGCCCAATAAAGATCGACGGAGCCCCCCGATGCTGACAAGCACCCTCGCCACCGCCCTGCATGCCCTTGCCGCCGTCGTCTGGGTCGGCGGCATGTTCTTCGCCTATATGGTCCTGCGCCCCGCCGTCGGCGGCATCAACCCGCCGCCGGAGCGGCTGAAGCTGTGGGATCGCGTGTTCGGGCGGTTTTTCGTCTGGGTCTGGGGGGCCGTGGTGATCATTCCGGCGACCGGATACCTGCTGATCTTCACCCAGTACGAGGGCTTCGCCACCACGCCGATCCACATCCATTGGATGCACGGCCTGGGCTGGATCATGAACGCCCTCTACATCTACCTGTATTTCGGCCCCTACCGGGGCTTTCGCCGCGCGGTCGCAGCCGAGGACTGGCCGTCCGGCGGCGCCAACCTGAACACCATCCGCCGCATCGTCGGCACCAACCTGGTGATCGGGCTGATCACGGCGGCGATCGGCGCTTCGGGCCGTTATTGGGGCTGGCTTCCCTGACAAAAAAAGGCCGCCGGAGGCAGCCGGCGGCCTTGTCGCGTCGCAGCCGTCAGGTCGGCCGCGTCAGCAAACTATTTCTTTTTCGCGGGCATCGGCTTGGCGGCCGGTTTGCTCGGAGCGGTCGGTTTGGCAGCGGGTTTACCGACAGCGGCAACCGTCGGTTTGTTGCGGGAAAACATCTGTTTCGCCTCATGAATACACCGGCGCTCTGCCGGTGCGGGTTACCGGCCCATTGCCGGTAGGCGAATCAGTACACCCGACCATATGTTTTGAATATCGAATTTATTTCATAGTTTAAATTCGAAAAACAAAATCATTCTATTTGCCGACCAGCGGCATCAGACGAGATGGCTTTCCTCGACGATCTCCGAATGCAGGGTGCGGTGCACCGGGCATTTATCCGCGATCTCCAACAAGCGGGCCTTTTGCTCGTCGGTCAGCTCTCCTTCGAAGTGAATGTTGCGAACGATCCGGTCGAGTGTCCCGGTCTTGGTCTCGCATTCGCTGCAATCCTCGGCGTGGACCTTGTCGTGCCGCAGGGTCACCCGAACCTTTTCCAGGGGCAGGCCCTTGCGGTCGGCGTACATGCGAATGGTCATCGCGGTGCAACTGCCCAGCGCGGTCAACAGGAAGTCATAGGGGCTGGGCCCCGTATCCGTTCCCCCCATGGCCTTGGGTTCGTCGGCGATCAACAAGTGATGGCCGCCGATGGAAACGCCGTTCTGAAAGGTGCCGTTGCCCGTTTCTTCGACCACCACGGTACCCGGCTGCGACCCGGGGAAAGGAATTTTGTTCATGAAAAGGTTTCTCCGCCCTGTTGGTTAATGCGCCTCGATGGGATACGAGATGACCATACTAACGCCGCTGGATGAAAGGGCGATGTCCATGGATCAAGATGATCTTGAGGTTCTGGAACGTAAACGGACGTTCCGGGGATATTTCCAGATGGACCAATGGCGCCTGCGCCATCGCCTGTTCGAAGGCGGCTGGAGCGCCGAGATCACCCGCGAGTGCCTGGAACGCGGCCACGCCGTGGGCGTGTTGCCGTACGACCCGGTCCGCGACGAAGTGGTGTTGATCGAACAGTTCCGGGTTGGGGCGGCCGCCAGCGCGCCCTCGCCCAATTGGCATGGCAAGCCGCCCTCGCCCTGGTTGATCGAGATCGTCGCCGGGATCGTCGAAGAAGGCGAAGAGCCGCAAGAGGTCGCGGCGCGTGAAACCATGGAAGAAAGCGGTCGGGAGTTGTTGGGCCTGATGCCCATCACCAGCTATCTGGTGACGCCCGGCTGTTCATCGGAAACGATCCAACTGTTCCTCGGCCGGGTCGATGCCACCGGCGCCGGCGGCATTCATGGCCTGGACCACGAACACGAGGATATCCGCGTGTTCACGGCCCCGGCCGATGAAGCGTTTCGCATGGTCGCCGATGGGCGGATCAACAACGGCACCACGATCATCACCCTGCAATGGCTGCAGCTGAACCGCGAGGCCGTGCGCCGCGAGTGGACCTGATCCACCCGCGGCCACGCGAAACGTAAAGGCTCCGGCCTATTCCTTGTACCAGGCCGGATTGCGCTTTTGCTGGAACGCGGACAAGCCTTCGCTGGCTTCGTTCGACTGGCGCTTTTCGGAGTGCAGACGCGCCAATTCGTCGGCCACGGCGGGATCCATCGCGATATTGGCCAGTTCCAGGGTCTTGGCTTTGGTCTGGGCGACCGCGTCCGGGCCGCAACGCAGGAAGGCGTCGATGGTCTTTTCCGCCGTGCGTTCCAGCTGGATCGCCGGGGCGACTTCATGGACCAGGCCCATGATGTTTGCCTGCGTCGCCGAGAAGCGCTCCGCCGTCAGGGCATAGCGGCGCACGTTACGCACGCCGATGGCGTTGATCAGCTGCGGCAGGATCGGCTGCGGGATCAGACCCCAGCGCACTTCGGAAATGGTGAAGGTCGCGTCCTCGGCCGCGATAACCACGTCGCAGGCGGCGATCACGCCGGTGCCGCCACCGACGCAGAAGCCCTGCACAACCGCGATGGTCGGCTTGGGGCAGACATCCAGCATATGGACGACGCGGCCGGTGCGGCGGGAAACTTCCAGGTTTTCTTCAGGCGACTTGCTGGACACGTCGAGCAGCCAGCTCAGATCGGCCCCGGCCTGGAAATGCTTACCGGCACCGCGCAGCACGATCACACGCACCTTGTCGTCGTTTGCCAGGACTTCCATGCCTTCCAGCAGGGTATCGATCATATCGCCGTTGTAGGCGTTGTTCACCTCGGGCCGGTTCAGGGTAACGGTGGCGACGCCGCGCGCGTCGATGTCTACGAGGACCGGATTCTCGGCCATGGTGTTTTCTCCTTTTGTCTTTTTGCTTGGGCCCCCATGCGAAGTGCACAGATTAGCCTCAAGATCAGCGTGGAAGTAGCAGGAAAAGCACCCGCCGGTCCACCGCGCCTTGATCGGCCCTTCGGGCGCGTTTATGTTGCGGCAACTCTCCAAAAATCAAGTCGAAGAACCTCTAGGGACGGAACTCGATTAAATGAACATTAAAAACGGCCTGGTGGATGCGATCGGGAATACGCCGCTCATTCGTCTAAACAAGCTGTCCGAAGAGACCGGTTGTGAAATCCTGGGCAAGGCTGAATTCCTGAATCCGGGCCAGTCGGTCAAGGACCGCCCCGCCCGTCACATGATTCTGGAAGCGGAAAAGCGCGGCGACCTGAAGCCCGGCGGTCATATCGTCGAAGGCACGGCGGGTAACACCGGCATCGGCATTGCCCTGGTCGCCAACGCCCGCGGTTACCGCACGACCATCGTGATCCCGGAAACGCAAAGCCAGGAAAAGAAAGACATGCTGCGCCTGTGCGGCGCGGAACTGGTCGAAAACCCGGCCCTACCCTTTTCCGACCCGAACAACTATCAGCACGTCGCCCGCCGTCTGGCCGAAGACCTGGCCAAAACCGAGCCGAACGGCGTGCTGTTCGCCGACCAGTGGAACAACCTGGACAACCGCAAAGCCCATTACGACACCACGGGCCCGGAAATCTGGGAACAAACCGGCGGCAAGATCGATGGCTTCATCTGCGCCGTCGGCACCGGCGGCACCCTGGCCGGGACCTCGACCTTCCTAAAGGAAAAGAACCCGAACATCGTCATCGGCTGCGCCGACCCCAAGGGTGCGGCCATGTATCACCTGTTCAAGGACGGCGAGGCCAAGGCCACCGAAGGCGGCTCGATCACCGAAGGCATCGGCCTGGGCCGTGTGACCCCGATCATCGAAGACATCAGCGTCGACCAGCCGTTCCTGATCGACGACCAGGAAGCGGTGCCGCTGATCTTCGACCTGATCAAGTCCGAAGGGCTGGTTCTGGGCGGCTCGTCCGGCGTCAACGTCGCCGGCGCCGTGCGCCTGGCCAAGGAGCTTGGCCCGGGCCACACCATCGTGACCATCCTTTGCGATATCGGCACGCGCTATACGTCCAAGCTGTTCAATCGTGAATTCCTGAAGTCCAAGGGCCTGCCGGTCCCCGACTTCCTGCCCTGACCCGCACCGTTCAAGGGAGCGCCCCTGATGCCCTACTCCAATCCGCAAGCCCTGGTATCGACCACCTGGGTCGCCGATCACATGTCGGCCCCTGATGTGCGCCTCGTCGATTGCACCTATTTCCTGCCCAACGACGGCCGCACCGGCCCCGAGGAATACAAAAAGCAGCACCTGCCGGGCGCCGTGTTCTTCGACATCGATGACGTCAAAAATGCTGACGATCCCTTGCCGCATATGATCCCCTCGGCCGAAGTCTTTTCCTCCAAGGTTCGCAAGCTGGGCCTGGGCGACGGCAATCGGATCATTTGCTACGACCACAACGGCGGCGGCAGCGCCGCGGCCCGTGTGTGGTGGATGTTCCGCCTGTTCGGCCATGACGACGTGGCGGTGATGGACGGCGGGCTGCCGAAATGGCTGGCCGAAGGCCGCCCGGTGACCGACGACATCCCGACGCCGCAGGAACGTCATTTCACGGCGCGGGAAAACCACATGATGGTCCGCTCCATCGAACAGATCCTGTCCAACATCGACAGTAAGCGCGAAGACGTGATCGACGTGCGTGCTGCCGGCCGCTTTGCCGGGACCGCCCCGGAACCGCGTGCAGGCATGCGTTCGGGCCATATGCCGGGTGCGTTCAACCTGCCCTACGGCGACCTGATGGACCCGGAAAAGAACTTCGTCATGCGTTCCGCCGAAGAGATCAAGGCCCTGGCCGACAAGGCTGGGATCGACATGAAGCGCCCGTTGGTGACCAGCTGCGGCTCGGGCGTTACCGCCTGTTACGCGGCCCTGGCGTTCTATCTGATCGGCAAGGAAGACGTCGCGATCTACGACGGGTCCTGGTCCGAATGGGGTGGCCGTCAGGACACGCCCATCGTAACCTGAGCACCAACAGAGCCACGCCCAACGCCCATAGCCCACGCATTTGAAAGGCCCGGCGGAAGCCATCGACATGAGCCTGCCGGACATCCCGACGCTGACCCTGGTGGTCATCCTGGTCGCCTTCATTATCGGCGGCATGGTCAAGGGGGCTTTGGGCGGCGGTCTTCCGGCGGTCGGCTTGCCGATCCTGGTGCTGCAGCTTGAACCGGCGCAGGCCGTGGTTTTGTTCGTAGCGCCTGTCATCCTGTCCAACATCTGGCAGATCAAGCAGGCCGGGCAGTCCCTGCCCGCCGTCAAACGGTTCTGGCCGTTCCTGGTGACACTGGTGATCGGGGTTTGGATCGGGGCCGGGGCGCTGACCTCGCTTGATCCAAAGACCATCGCCTTGGCCCTGGGCTGCCTCGTCATCGTAACCACTCTGGCCCAGGTCTTCATCCGCGAGGTCAAGGCGTTGAAAGGCCGCTCGGGCTTCATTAACCCGTTCGCCGGGGCGGCCATCGGCCTGTGCGGCGGGGCGACCGGGGGCTTCACCCCGGTGATCGTCTATTTCGCGGCGCTGCGCCTGCCCAAGGACCTGTTCGTCGCGCAGATGGCCATTGCCGCCATGACCGGCTCCATCCCGCTTTACCTGCGCTTGGTTGCGGAGGACCATTTGTCCTGGACGCAGTTGGGGGCATCTTTCCTGGCCCTGATCCCGACCGGCGTTGGGCTGATCATCGGGTTCTGGATCCGCGACCGTATATCCGAGGAAACCTTCCGCCGTGCGGTGCTGGTCGGATTGGTCCTGCTGGGCGGCGGGCTGATCTGGCGCGGGCTTTCTTAAGCACCCGCGCCCTCAGCCGAACCGTTAAACCTCTTTCGGCTGACGCACCGTCGCCGACAACCCACCATCGACAACCAGCGACGTGCCGGTGATGTAGCCGGCGCGGTCCGTGGCCAGGAACAACGCCGCCTCGGCAATGTCCCAGGCGCTGCCCATCCGCCCCATGGGGCAGCTAGCATCGCGTGCGGCGCGCATCTGGGCCTCGTCCCGGTCGCCATAGCTCTTGGCCAGGGTCACACCGATGCGGGGCGTATCGATCAGCCCAGCGACGATCGAATTGACGCGAATGTTGTCCGGGGCCAGTTCCACCGCCAGGGCCGTGGCGAAGTGGCTCGCCGCCGCCTTGGTCGCGCTATAGGCCAGATGCGGATAACCCGGGAAACGAATTCCGGCGATCGAAGAGGTGATCGTGATCACCCCCCTGCCCTGGGCCCGCATGGCCGGGACCGCGGCCTGGGACGCGACGTGCAGCGACGTCAGGTTGGCGTCGCTGATCCGCCGCCATTCGGCGGGCGACGTCCCCTCGGACGGGCCGCTTTTGCCCAGCCCGACGTTGCAATGCAGAATGTCGATCCGGCCATGGCGTTCGATCACCCCGGCGACCAGGGCCTCGACCGAGGCATCGTCCAGCACGTCGACCTCAGCGGCCTCGGCGCTGCCGCCCTTTTCGGCGACCATGTCGCAGGTGCCCTGCGCGGCTTCCAGGTTTTGGTCGGCAGCGACCACATGCGCCCCTTCGCGGGCCAGGGTCAGGCAGATCGCCCGCCCGATGCCGATGCCCGGCGCGATCGAGCCCGCGCCGATAACCAGGGCGACGCGCCCGCTCAGTTCCGGTGTCGCCATGCCGCTCATGCCCGCACCTCCCGCGTCCGAACGATGAACATGAAGGGGGCGACTGGCAGGCGATGGAATGTGGTCATGATGTTCTCCCTAAGACCGGGAGAGAAAGCTGGCAACGGCGGCGAAAGTCAAGACCGAGCGGCGATTAGACACAGAAAAGGCGCCCCGTAGGACGCCTTTTCCAAACAGATATCGAACCTGACGGATCAGCTGCCGCCGCGCGCCAGCGAGATACCGCCGCAAACGAACAAGGTCTGACCGTTGATGAAGCTGGACCGCTCATCCATGAAGAAGGCCGCGGCCTGGGCGATGTCCTCGGGCTCGCCCAGTCGTCCGACCGGGATCGTGCCGATGATTTCCTGGGTCCGCGGCATGTTCGGCGGATTGGCCTGTTTGAACAGTTCCGTGGCGATCGGGCCGGGGCCGATGTTGTTCACCGTCACCCCGTACTGCGCCAGTTCCAGGGCCCAGACCCGACCCATGGAGGCAATGCCCCCCTTGGACCCGGCATAGGCCGTGCGATGCGTCTTACCCAGCAGCGCGCGGCTGGCGATGTTGACGATCCGCCCGAAGCCTTCGGTCTTCATGTCTTCCATCACCGCCTGGGCGCAGAGCATGGGCGCGCGCATGTTGATCGCCATGGTCAGATCGAAATCCTCGACCGTCGATTCTTCCAGCAGGGAGGCGCGCGCGATGCCGGCATTGTTGACCAGCCCCGTCACCGGGCCGAGTTCCCGTTCGCGAATTTCCTCGAACGCCGCGGCGATGGACTCAGGCTCTGACAGGTCGGCCTCGATCCAGGTTACGGCGGGATCTTCGGATGCCGGCGCGACCCGGTCCAGGTTGATGACGCGCCAGCCTTCCTCGGTCAGGCGCGTGGCGATGGCTTTGCCGATGCCGTTACTGGCACCGGTGACGACGGCGTTTCTTTTCATTTGGGACCTTGATGTTTCCGGTTGGTGTTTTACCGCCGTGGCGACCCCGCACCTATCCAGGAAATGGACGGGTGCGGGGCGACCGGCGATTTGATTGGTCTTAGTGGGCCAGGATCTGGCTCAGGAACAGTTGCGTACGTTCGTGTTGCGGGTTGTCGAAGAACGAATTGGGTTCATTCTGTTCGATGATCTCGCCGCCGTCCATGAAGATCACGCGGTCGGCCACGGTCTTGGCGAAGCCCATTTCGTGGGTCACGCAAAGCATGGTCATGCCGGTGTCGGCCAGCTCGATCATGGTATCCAGAACCTCCTTGATCATTTCCGGGTCGAGGGCCGAGGTCGGCTCGTCGAACAGCATGATCTTGGGGTTCATGCAGAGCGAGCGGGCGATGGCCACGCGCTGCTGCTGACCGCCGGAAAGCTGGCCGGGGAACTTGTTGGCCTGTTCCGGAATCTTGACCCGCTCCAGGTACTGCATGGCAATCGCCTCGGCCTCTTTCTTCGGCGTCTGGCGGACCCAGATGGGACCCAGCGTGCAGTTCTCCAACACCGTCAGGTGGGGGAACAGGTTGAAGTGCTGGAACACCATGCCGACTTCGCGGCGGATCAAGTCGATGTTCTTGAGGTCGTTGGTCAGCTCGATCCCATCGACGTAAATGTCGCCCTGCTGGTGTTCCTCCAGCCGGTTGATGCAACGGATCATGGTCGACTTGCCGGACCCCGACGGGCCGCAGATCACGATGCGTTCCTTCGACTTCACGGTCAGGTTGATATTCTTGAGGACGTGGAAGTCCCCATACCATTTGTGCATGCCGCGGATCAGGATGATGTCTTCCTTGCCTTTGGAGGAACCGATGGTCCCGGTCGGCGCGGCGGTTTGCATTTCAGCCATGTCTGGTGGCTCCTTTTAATGACCCGTGTGCAGCTTCTTCTCGAGGTACAGGGAGTACCGCGACATCAGGAAGCAGCTCACGAAGAAGAAGATAGCGACGAAGACGTAGACCTCGGTCGACAGTCCGTTCCATGCACTGTCGGCCAGCGATGACCGACCGATGCCCAGGATGTCGAGCCGGCCGATGACGATGACCAGGGTCGTATCCTTGTAGAGGGCGATGAACGTGTTGACGATGCCGGGGATCGAGATCTTCAACGCCTGCGGCAGGATGATCAGGCGCATGGCCTGCCAATACTTCAGCCCCATGGCGTCGGCGGCTTCGTACTGGCCTTTCGGAATGGCCTGCAGGCCGCCGCGGATCACTTCGGCCATATAGCCGGAAGCGAACAACGTGACCATGATCAGCATGCGAACCAGAAGGTCGAAGTTGGTTCCCGGCGGCACGAAGTAACTGAGCATCACCGCCGCGACGAACAGCAGCGTGATCAGCGGCACCCCGCGAATGAACTCGATGAACGAAACGCAGAGAACGCGGATGATCGGCAAATGCGACTGCCGTCCGAGGGCAAGACAGATGCCGATCGGCAACGAGAACGAGATACCGGTCACGCCGATGATGACGTTGAGCATCAGCCCGCCGAATTGGTCCGTCGCAACGTGCTCCAGGCCGAAAATCCCCCCGACCAGCAAGACCCCGGCGATCACCGGGAAGCAGGCCGTGTAGATCAGCCACTTGCCCCGCTGCGGCACCTGATCGAACAGAACAGGCACCAAGGCAACGACCAGAAGGATTGCCGACAGGTTGACCCGCCAGCGTTCCGGCTCGGGATAGAAGCCATAGATGAACAGTTGCAGGCGGCTGCCGATAAATGCCCAACAGGCCCCCGCCGCCTGGGCTTCGCAGTCCTTTCGGGACTCGCCCGTATAGGCGGCGTCGATGAACAGCCAGTCGATCAGCGGCGGGACGATCTTGTAGATCAGATAGAACGTCAGCAGCGTCAACAAGGTATTGGTGACGGATCCGAACAGATTGGTTCGAACCCAATGGATCGGCCCCTTGACCGAAGACGGCGCCGGCCAGCTCGGGTGTTCACCCGGCTCGTAGGCGTTTTCCAGACCAGGGGTCATATCGGGATTGTGCGTGGTTGCCATTGGTCCCTCCCCTTACCGTTCGATCAGCGCGATGCGCTTGTTGTACCAGTTCATGAAGGCCGAAATGACCAGCGAGAAACTGAGGTAAATCAGCAGCACGATGATCATGGTCTCCATCTCCTTACCCGTCTGCATCAACGAGATGCCGCCGATGGTGGCCACGATGTCCATGTAGCCGATGGCGATGGCGAGCGAGGAGTTCTTGGTCAGGTTCAGGTACTGGCTGGCGAGCGGCGGGATGATCACCCGCAGGGCCTGCGGGATGATGACCAGAGACAGCGTGCGGTTCCGTTGCAGGCCCAAGGCCCCGGCGGCTTCCCACTGGCCCTTGGAAATCGCCATGATGCCGGAGCGCACGATTTCCGCGATGAAGGCCGAGGTATAGAACGACAGCGCCAGCCATAGGGCCAGGAACTCCGGCAACATCACGACGCCGCCCTGCAGGTTGAAGCGACCCATCTTCGGCAGTTCCCAGGTCAACGGAGCACCGGAGATCAGGAACACGATCAACGGCAGACCGACGATGATGCCCAGGGAAATCAAGGCCACTGGATAAATGCGGCCCGTCGCTTCCTGTTGTTTCTTCGCCCATTGGCGGAAGATCACGGCGCCGACGACGGCAACCGCAAAAGCGATCACAGTAAAGACGAAGCCCTCATGAAACTCCGGCTTCGGCGCATAGACACCGCGGTTGGTCAGGAACAAAGCCTCGCCGACGCTTAGCGCCTGTTTTGGCAGCGGCAGAAAATGCACGATGATCCCGTGGATCAACAGAATGTGCAGAAGCACGGGAACGTTTCGCGTGAATTCGATGAACACATAAACGATGCGCGACGCCAGCCAGTTGTTGGACAGGCGGATGACACCGAGAATGAACCCAAGGATCGTCGCCGTGATGATACCGCAGACGGCCACCAGGGCCGTGTTCAGTATCCCGACCAGCATTGCCCGGAAATGCGACGATCGAGAGGTATATTCGATCAGTGTTTGGTTGATGTCGTAGGACGCGGGTTCCTGCAGAAAATCGAAGCTGAACGTCTTGCCCAGCGCATGCAGGTTCAGCACCGCGTTGTTAATGATATAGGCGAAAAAAGCGAACAGCAGGGTCATCGTCAAAATTTGAATGATGACCGAGCGGGTCTCTTTGTTTCGCCAGAGTTTGATCAGCACATTCGGGTTTCCCTTCTGTGCCGTCACGCTTCCTTGATCCACAGTCGTGGTCACGTCAGCCCCCTGTCGTTATTGGGCGGTTCAATAAAAACCTTACCGGTGTTCCGCCGCGTTTTTTCCCTCCCAAGAGCACGGAAGGGTGTTTTTGATTTTCGGCCCCTAAAACGAACACGCGCCGGGGGGAAGCCCGCCCGGCGCGTATCGTCTTAAGTCGTATGCACGGCTATGCCCGGCTTACCGGAACGGCGGCGCGTACTGCAAACCACCATTGGTGTATTGGGCGTTCATGCCACGCTCCAGGCCGATCGGGGTCTTCGTGCCGAGGTTCCGCTCGAAGACTTCGCCGTAGTTGCCCGAGGTTTTAATGGCGCGCAGGGCCCATTGTTTGTCCAGGCCGAGCATACCGCCCAGGTCGCCTTCGGCGCCCAGCATACGGGCAACGTCGGGGTTCGGCGGGTTCTTGACCATCTCGTCGGCATTACCGGCCGTAACGCCGGATTCTTCCGCCTGGATCAGCGCGAACACCGTCCAACGCACGATGTCTTCCCACTGGTTGTCGCCATGGCGAACCACCGGGCCCAGGGGCTCCTTGGAGATGATTTCCGGCAGGATCACGTGATCCGACGGCTTCTCGAAGGTCGCGCGGGTGGCGGCCAGGCCCGAGGCGTCCGTGGTGTACGCGTCGCAGCGGTCGGCCAGATAGTTCTTACGCGCTTCGGTGTTGTCTTCGATCGGCACCGGAACGTACTTGATCTTGTTGGTGCGGAAGAAGTCGGCAAGGTTCAGCTCGGTCGTGGTGCCGGTCTGGATGCAGACGGTCGCACCGTCCAGTTCCTTGGCGCTTTTGACGCCCTTGTCCTTGCGGATGATGAAGCCCTGGCCATCGTAGTAGGTCGGGTGGATGAAGGTCAGCTTCACATCGACGTCGCGGACGAAGGTCCAGGTCGTGTTACGGAAGATAACGTCGCCTTCCTTCGAGTTCAGCAGCGTGAACCGGGTTTTACCGGTCGCCGGAATGAATTTGACCTTTTCGCCGTCCCCCAGGACCGCGGCGGCCACCGAACGGCACATGTCCGCATCGAAGCCGGACCAACGGCCATTGGCGTCGGTATACGAGAACCCGGGCAGGCCGGTGTTCACGATGCAATGCAGGATACCGCGCGCCTTCACGTCTTCCAGCGTGCCCGCATGGGCCCCCGACGCGATGCTGACAGCCGCGATGGCGGCTGCTGCGAAACTTGCTCGCTTGATCATAGGTTAAGTACTCCCTGGCTATCTGAAATTTGGTTTGTTGCCTTGTTTTCCGCGGGCATTCGGTTATCCCGCACCCGCGAACATTAATAGCCGTAACATAACCTACAAAAAACTCTCAAGCGAGAATGATTGTCTAATATGCCCGCCGCACCCGCCGAAATGGTGCAGCGCACACGCGCAACGCCTTGCGAAAACATGGTTTCTCGCTATCTTGCCAAAATCTTCCGATCCGCCACCAATCCACCACCAATTCGCCAAGGACGCCCGGCCATGAGCAAGAAACCCCGCCGCAAGGACACCCTGATCACCCATGCGGCGATGAAGCCCTGGGACAACGAGGGCATCCCCAATCCGCCGGTCTATTACGCGTCCACCGTATTGTTCCCAACCGTTGAAGAGTTCCAAACCCGGGACAGCGCCCCCTATCGCGGGGTGCAATACGGGCGCTCGGGCACACCGACGCAGTTCGCATTGGAAGAGGCCGTGACGGCCCTGTACGAAGGCGCGCACAAGACCGTGACCTTCCCGTCCGGCATCGGTGCGATCGCCGCCGCGACCATCACCTTCCTGAAGCATGGCGACCATGTGCTGTTCGCGGATTCAGTCTACGGCCCGACGCGCAAGCGGGTCGGTCAGAACCTGTTGGCCCGTGCGGGGATCGAGGTCGAATACTACGACCCGCTGATCGGCGCCGGGATCGCGGACAAGGTCAAATCGAACACCCGCATGATCTACATGGAATCCCCGGGCTCCCACACCTTCGAGATGCAGGACGTTCCGGCCATCACCAAGGTCGCGCGGGACCGCGAGATCCTAACCGTGATCGACAACACCTGGCCGTCGGCGTTCTTCTGCAACCCGTTTGCGTTGGGTGTCGACATCGTGCTGGAGGCCGGGACCAAATACCTCTGCGGCCATTCCGACGCCATGCTGGGCACGGTTTCGGTCAAGACCGAGGAACAGTTCCAGGCCCTGAAGACCATGCAAAGCACCCTGGGCTCGCGCGCCGGACCCGACGAATGTTATCTGGCGCTGCGCGGTATCCGCACGCTGTCGGTCCGCATGGAACGGCATCAGAAAAACGGTCTACAAGTCGCGAGCTGGCTGGAAACCCGGCCCGAGGTTGCCAAGGTGCTATATCCTGCCCTGCCCTCGGACCCCGGCCATGCCCTGTGGAAACGCGACCAGACCGGCGCGTCGTCCCTGTTCGCGGTGATGCTCGACGCCAAGTACACCAAGGAAGCCATGGCCGCGATGGTCGACGGGCTGGACCTGTTCGGCATCGGCGCCAGCTGGGGCGGTTTCGAAAGCCTGGCGATCCCCATCAATCCGAAGGGATCGCGCACCGCCGTGGCCTGGCCCCATGACAACGTGATGATTCGTCTCCATATCGGGTTGGAGGATCCGCAGGATCTGATCGACGATCTGGAAGAGGGTTTCGCGCGGCTCAACGCCGCCTGAGAAAAGGCACGGAAAAATGAGTAACGATGTGGCGGCGCAGGTCATCGCCCGCCTTAAATTCAACGATGCCGGGCTGATCCCCGCCATCGCCCAGCAATACGACACCGGCGAAATGCTGATGATGGCCTGGATGAACGCGGACGCCGTCCGCGAAACCCTTGCCACCGGGCGGGCCTGCTATTTCTCGCGCTCGCGCGGAAAATTGTGGCGCAAGGGCGAAACCTCGGGCCAGGTGCAGGACCTTAAGGAATTCCGCTTCGACTGCGACGAGGACACGGTCCTGCTGATGGTCGATCAAACCGGCGTGGCCTGCCACACAGGGCGGCACAATTGCTTCTTCAACGCCGTGCGCGACGGGG
>CAXGUG010000057.1:0-24676 GCA_964012715.1 uncultured Rhodospirillaceae bacterium
CTTCCCGCGCCGAGGCCATGCGACGGACCTCAAGCGCGTTTTCCTTGAAGACCTGAACCGTACCCGCCATGGCCGCCAGTTCGTCCGAACCATGGGTATCGACTTCGACATCCAGGTTGCCATCGGCCAACGTGACCATGGTTCCGGACAAAGACACCAGACGAGACACCAAGCGACGAACGATGAACAGGTAGATAAAGGCAATGACAGCGATCGACGCCACGGCCAGGAAGATCAGGATCTTTTTGTTCTGCGCAGCCGTTTCTTCAGCGTTTTTGGCCTCGGTTGCCATTTCAGACTCAGCAACCGAAACCTGGGTCGCGATCTGCTCGCTGAATGCTTGGGAAACTTCGCGCGCCTTGGCCATCAGGTCTTCGATCACCTCCTGGACCAGCAACTCGCTAAGGCGCGTATCGAATAGGTTGCCTTCGCCTTCGCCGAGTTTCAGCAACTGCTGAATCTCTTCGCCGAGCTTCAGGGAATGCTCGGACTCGGTGATCATCGTCTGACCGGCCTGCAACTGAGACTTCGACGCGATGAACAGATTGCGGATGCCTTCCAGGTTCTCGGGCGCGGTTTCCGACGCCGCATTACCCAACAGGCCGACGATGCGGTTGACCTCGGCCTTGACGTTCATCGCGGCGGACAACGGCTCGACCCCGGTCTCGACGAATTCAAGCACTGCGCCCGGTTGCGTTACATCAACGGCCTCGGCACCCAGCGACAGGTTGAACGCCACCTCGTCGGCGATCACGCCGGCCGCATCGGCGATTTTCTTATGCAGGACACCCAAGGCTTCCATCGACTCTCGACGATGGGTCACCAAACCGTTGCGCTGTTCGACCTTCTTGCTCATCTGCGAGAGGTTCTTTTGCAGCTGGTCGGCCCCTTTCTTGAGTTCCTCCAGAACGTCTTTCGGCATTTGAACGCCGTTCACGATCTGGGTGAATTGGTCGAAGCTGTTCTTGACCAGTTCGTCGACCTCGCCGCGGGCAACGTTATCCTTTGCCGCGATCATCGCGGGCGCGATCGACGTGATCCGGGAAACCGTCTCGGCGAGGCGCAGGGCATCCGCCATGGCCGGCGCCTTGACGTCTGTGATCGCCGACAATGTCCGCGACGACACCCCCATCGAATACCAACCGACCGCGATCGCCGCGACCGTGGTGCCGAAAATCACCAGCACCGAAAACAGCAGCCGGGCACCGATGCCCATGCCACGACGCGACACAGAGGCTACGGGAGCCTGCGTCGGCGTGTCGTCTTGATGCTCGGTCTGTGAAAATTCCGTATCGGTCGTCGCGGCCTCCTCCGCTTCAACCAGCTCATCTCCCGCGACGATCTCCACCTGATCCTCGTCCACGGGCTTCGTTTGGTCGCTCATCGTGCCAAACCCTTTTCTTGGTTGTTTCCTGTCCGTATCTCACCTTGCGTCCCGCCTTTTTCCAGGCAGGTTCGCAGCTTTCCCCCCACAGGGCATGCCATCCTATGCGATTTTACGGTGCGGTATAGGGATCAATTCCAGAAAAAAGGTTACCCCTACCCCCACATCCCGTTTCGACGCTTCGTCCCCGCTCCCCGATGAGCACGAAGAAGCGACCGTCGCACAAGGGTTTCACATCCCAGGCGTGGTCAGCACCACAACAGAATAGCCAGGTAGAGGGAAAAGAATCTAGCTGTACGAAAGTCTTATATTAATGTTTTCAAATGAATAGCGAGTCTCAGGCCTCTTGCCCGCCGCGGGCGAATTCTTCGCAAAACTTCAACCAGTTCTCGATTTCCCGGTTTCGTTGCGCCGGATCGGCCACCGTCACGCCAGTGTGCAACTTGCATGTCAGAACACGGGCCTCAGGCGAAAGAGGATCTGCAACGCCTTCCAATTGCAGCATTTCGTCGGTTTCACGGTCCATCGCTTCCTGGTCTGGGTAGATGCCCTGCGTCACCATATCCGGTCCGTACCGTCGGATCAGGCGGGCCATGTGACCAAGTGAAAACTCTGGGTGATACTGCACCCCCCAGAACACGCCCTTGCCGGCGTTGAACATGGCGGCCTGTACCGGGCTATGGACGTTCGATGCCATCACCTCGGCCCCAGACGGCAGGCTGGTGACTTCGTCATAATGGATCGCCAGTGAGTCGAACACGGCGGGCTTTCCGTCGAACATGGGGAACCCAGCCCCTGCATCGGTCACGGAAATATCGCGGCAAATGCCGACTTCGCGACCGTTCGGGCTTCGGTCGACGTCACCGCCCGCCGCCACCACGGCGACTTGCAACCCCCAACAACTGCCTAACACCGGCAATCCGGCATCGAAAGCAGCGCGAACCAGATCGACCTGCCGCTGGACTTCGGGGGCATTGCCGGTCGACCGCACGAACAAACCCGATCCCCCCAGGATCACGCCGTCGAAATCGGCCAAGGCCACGCCTTGGGGCATGGCGTCGTCCCGGTCGGCGGGAAAGACGAAGGTGATGTCCGTGTCCGGGTGGGACCGCCGCACGGCAGCTGCGTATTGCTCGCAATTCTTGCCGACGCCTGCGGCGGCCATCGCCGCGTTGCCTTCGGCGGTGTTGCCTTCGATGATGAGAATACGAAGCCCTGAGCCGTTCACCAGCCCCTCCTTGACCTTGAAATTATCTAGCGGACGACATCTCGCGGGCCATCCGTTCGGCCCGGTTAATTTGAGTTTTATTCAGCTGAACCATCAGACGCTCCCGCTCGCCCCGGGGGTCGAACTGGGGATTATAGGCCTTGATCCGATCGACCTGCGTTCCGGCCAGCACCAACCACTTATAGGCCTCGACCGTGTCACGCTTAACCCCCCATCCTTCGCGATACATGATCCCCATCAGGTATTGTGCGACCGGATGGCCTTGGGTTGCGGCCCGGCGGTACAGATCGATGGCGCGACCGTAGTCGTTCGCCACCCCCAAGCCATTGAAATAGAATTCCCCCAGCGCAAACTGCGCGTCCGGGTCGCCGCCCGCGGTCGCCGCGACGCGATACCATTCGGCGGCTTTGACATAGTCCACAGGCACGCCCCGGCCCTTGGCATAGGCCCAACCCATGGCGTATTGGGCGCGCACGTTCCCTTTTCCGGCAGCAGTGCGAAACAGAGTGACCGCACGTTCCGGATCAGGCAGGCATGAATCCTTCGGCGCCAACACCCAGCCCAAATCGACGGCGGCGTTCAAATCGCCGGATTTGACGGATTTTTCCAACACGGCCACCCGTTTTTTGAGGGCTGTCAGGACCGGATCGTCATCGGCCGCGGGCGCGCCGAAAAAGAACCACGCTGCCCAACCGGAGCCGAGCAGCGCAGACAACATCATTACGTAGGCGAGAAATCGCATGGGGCGGCATTGAACGACGGCGGGCGCCGAAGAACAAGCCTCCGTTTATCGGATCAACGGGGTTTTTCGCCGCCTTGGCGAACCTGTTGCTGCTTCCCCTGATAGATGGGCTGATCGTAGCAGGTCACTTCACCCAGGGTATGGTAGCAGTAGACGTTCATCGGCGGCGTGACTTCGTCTTCCTTGCAATAGGTCATACCCAGTTCACGGCGGACGCTGGAGCAATCCTTGCCGCTGGATAGGGAAATCACGTGGTCGACCACGGTTTTATCCGTCGCCATAACCGAAACGCCCTCGACCCCGGCGACCCCACCGACGCAACCGGTCGCCAACAGACTGACGGCGAAAATCGCAAGAAAGCGCTTCATCTTCATGTTCATCCCATGCCGGACCGGCGGCACAATGCTTCGCCGCCAGCCGACAGTATCGGCAATCATCGTTAAAGAGGCGTAAATCTTAGCCCGTTCGGATAATGGGGGAAGTTGCTATCGGGCGAAAAGGCCACTATTTTCCCCGCCAAATCCAACCGTTGTCTACGGGAGCCGAATGTGGCCGATCATACCGAACAAAGCCTGATCCGAGAAATCGACGAAGAACTCCGCCAAGACCAGTTTAATAAACTGTGGAGCCGTTACGGCAAGATCATCCTCGTCGTTGCCGGACTATGCGTGGCCTCGGTCGCGGGATATCAGTTCTGGGTCAAATACGACCTGGATACCCGCCAGGCCATCGGCGAAAAGTTCGACAAGGCCCAGAAACTGGCCGAGGAAGGCAAGACCGACGACGCCGCCAAGGCGTTCGACCAATTGGCCAAGGATTCCGGCGGCTATGGCCTGTTGGCGAAGTTCCAGGCGGCGGCTCTCCTGGCCAAGAAGGGCGACACTGCGGGCGCCATCGCCGCCTACGACGCCATCGCCCAGGACAAGGACGCCAGCAAGCTTTATCAGGAACTGGCCGTGATCCTGTCGGCGGGCCTGCAGGTCAACGCGGCGGACGCCGATGCGCAGAAGATCACCGATCGCCTGAAACCCCTGACCGCAGCCGGCAACCCGTGGCGTTTCAGCGCCAAGGAACTGACCGCGGTTTTAGCGCTTCGCGCTGGGGAAACGGCGAAAGCCCGCGAAATCTACACCGACCTGTCGAAAGACGTGGAAACGCCCGCCCGCATGCGCCAGCGCGCAACGGAATTGTTAACGATATTGCGCTAAAAGACCCCCTCGATTAATCAGGACCAACCATGGGGAACAGGGGAACCAACGGAATGTCTGCGCCGAATTGCGGAAACAGCCTGACCAAAGGCGCCCAGACGCGGATGCGTGGGGCCCGGTTGCGCAGTGCGAAGGCCCTGGCCCTGGCATTGGTTTTGACCGTGCCGATGGCGGCCGGTGGCTGTACGTATTTCGAAGACCTGTTCTCTAAGGAAGAGGTCCCCCTGCCCGGCACGCGCGTGTCGATCCTGACGACGCAGCGCACCCTGGCCCCGGACGAATCCCTCAAGGGTCAGCAGATCCTGTTGCCCGCGCCGTCGCCGAACCCCGACTGGCCGCAACCGGGCGGCTACCCCAACCACGCGATGCACCACATCATGGTTCCGGAAAATCTGTCCGAAGCCTGGAGTACCGACGTCGGCCAGGGCGAAGACGACGAACTGCGCATTCTCGGCTCGCCGGTGGCCGCCGCGGGCCGCATCTACACCATGGATTCCGAGTCCGAGGTCTATGCCACCGACGCCAAGACCGGCGACGTGATGTGGCACGTCGCCCTGGCCCCGGAATCCGAAGAAGACGATGGCCTGCTGTCCGGCGGCGTGACCTATGACAACGGCAGCGTGTTCGCCGCCACGGGTTTCGGCCATGTCGTCGCCCTGGAGGCCGCGACGGGCAAGGAGCTGTGGCGCACGCCCGTCAGCGCGCCAATGCACGCCGCCCCGACCGTTCGCGGCGGCCGCGTCTTCGTCGTCACCCTGGACAACCGCACCTTCGCCTTGGATGCCAAGACCGGGCAGCAGATTTGGGATCATTCGGGGATCACGGAATCCGCCTCGATCCTGGGCAGCGCCAGCCCCGCCGTGGATCAGGGCGTGGTGGTCGTTCCCTATTCTTCCGGTGAATTGGTCGCGTTGCGCACGGAAAACGGCCGCCTGCTGTGGTCGGACTCCCTGGCCTCGCTGAAGCGCTCGGACATCGTGTCCGCCCTGTCGCATATCCGTGGCCGCCCGGTGATCGACCGTGGCCGTGTTATCGCCATCAGCCATTCCGGCATCATGGCCGCCTACGACCTGCGGACCGGACGTCGCATTTGGGAGCGGGATATCGGCGGCATCGAAAGCCCTTGGGTGGCCGGTGACTATATCTTCGTGCTGACCAACGACTCGGAAGTCGCCGCGGTCAACCGCGATACCGGCGGCGTCTATTGGGTCCGCCCCCTGCCCCAATTCGAGAACCCGGAAAAACAGAAAGACCCGATCATCTGGACCGGGCCGATCCTGGCCTCGGACCGTTTGATCGTGGCCGGATCGCACGGCTCCGCCTGGGCCCTGTCGCCCTATAGCGGCGCCTTCATC
Source organism: uncultured Rhodospirillaceae bacterium (assembly GCA_964012715.1). Classification (GTDB taxonomy): domain Bacteria; phylum Pseudomonadota; class Alphaproteobacteria; order Rhodospirillales; family Casp-alpha2; genus UBA1479. The sequence continues at coordinate 5,918 of CAXGUG010000057.1, forward strand.
GGCGAAGTCGAAATGCCCGACGGCATTTCCGTGCCGCCGATCGTGGCCGACGGTCGCGTGATCTTCCTGACTGACGAAGCCGAATTGATCGCGTATCAGTAACCTTTGGAAAATCGGAACCGGGTCTTAAGAGCCCGGTCGCATTCATGCCTTTCACGATTGCTATTATCGGCCGCCCCAACGTCGGCAAGTCGACCCTGTTCAACCGACTGGTCGGCAAGCGGCTGGCCATTGTCGACGACACGCCGGGCGTAACCCGCGACCGCCGCGAAGGCGAAGGCAAGCTGGCCGGAATGAAGTTCCGCATCATCGATACGGCCGGCTTGGAAGACGTCACCGACAACAGCCTGGAAGCCCGCATGCGCGCACAGACCGAGCGCGCCCTGGACGAGGCCGACGTCGCCCTGATGGTGATCGACGCCCGGGTCGGCGTGACGCCGATGGACCAACACTTCGTCGATTGGATGCGCAGCCACCGCACCCCGGCGATTTTGGTCGCCAATAAATGCGAGGGACGCGGCGGCGAAGCCGGTTTGCTGGAAGCCTATTCCCTGGGCATGGGGGATCCGGTGTCCCTGTCCGCCGAACACGGCCTGGGCTTGTCGGAACTCTACGACCGCCTGGAACCCTATGCCGAGTTGGCCGCCGCCGAGGGGGCATCCGTCTACGAACAAGACGACGCCGACTTGGAAGATGGCGACGGCCCGGCGGAGCCCAAGGCCTTGCAACTGGCCATTGTCGGGCGCCCAAACGTCGGTAAATCAACGATGATCAACCGCCTGTTGGGCGAAGACCGCATGCTGACCGGCCCGGAAGCCGGGATCACCCGCGATGCGATCTCGGTGATGTGGCGGCACGGTGGGCGCGACTATCGCCTGATCGACACCGCCGGCCTGCGGCGCCGGGCGCGCGTCACCGACAAACTGGAATACCTGAGCACCCGCGACACCCAGCGCGCCGTGCGCTTTGCCCATGTCGTCGTGCTGGTGCTGGATGCCGACGCGGTCCTGGAAAAACAGGACCTGACCATCGCGCGCCAAGTGATCGAAGAAGGCCGCGCCCTGATGATCGCGGTCAACAAATGGGATGCCGCCGCCGACCGGCGCGAGACCATCCAACGCCTCAGCGATCGCCTACAGACCAGCCTACCGCAAGTCCGCGGCATTCCGGTCATCACTTGCTCGGCTTTGACCGGGCAAGGGATGGACAAACTGTTGCCCGCCGTGACCAAAGCGTATGACACCTGGAATTCGCGGATCGGCACCGGTGACCTGAACCGCTGGCTGATGGCCATGCAGGAAGCCCACCCCCCGCCAATGGGCAAAGGCGGCAAACGCATCCGCCTGCGCTACGCGACCCAGGCTAAGACCCGCCCCCCGACCTTCATCGTGTTCTGTTCGCGCGCAGCCGAATTGCCCGACAGCTACACCCGCTATCTGGTCAACGGCCTGCGAGATTCCTTCGGCCTGGACGGCGTGCCGATCCGCCTGATCTTCCGCAAGGGTGACAACCCGTACGCGGACAAAGGCTGACCCCTTCCCAATAAAAAACGCCCGGGCTGGACTGCCCGGGCGCTGAAAACGAACGCGAACGACCTTAGTGGTCGTGATCGTGGCCGTGGTGCCCCACGATCGGGCCATCCTTGAACAGGTTTTCGCGCAGTTCCTTGTCCAACTGCGGCATCTTGCGACGCAGCCATTCCAGAACCATGGCGGCGTGTTCGATTTCCTCGTCGCGGTTATGGGCCAGGATGGCCTTCAGGTCGGGATCGGTGGCCGCATCGACCCGCTGCTGATACCAATCGACGGCCTCGAATTCTTCCATCAGAGAAACGATCGCCCGGTGCAGATCCAGGGTTTCTTCCGACAGTTTTTCAAGAGGCTCGTGAAATCCTTCGCTCGACATGGGAACTCCTAAGTCCATTTGGTTGGGGGGCACGGGTATTTTCTGTGGGCACAGGATAAAGAAAAGGCGTGATGGATCAACGACGAGCGTTCGAATATTTCACACCGCATTCAGCGGAAATTCCGATCATACAGGCCGACCGGATTACAACCGACCATATACTTTCGTCTATCGATAATCCCGCAATCATTCATCCATATACCTACATCAGATGTTTCTGATGTACATTTTCTTTGGGGTTGGAGGCAACGTCGTCACAACTTCGACGTGAAAATGCAGTCTTCAAAGCGGATCGTTCGCATTCGCTGAAGGACAGGGAGAGATCAATGTTTGCCTTCCTTGCACGCGCCCCCATCGGCAGAAAAATGGTTTATTTGTTGATCCTGCCGATCGCCGGGCTTCTGACATTCGGCGCCATGACGGTCTATCGCAACGCCAACTTGGCGGATCAGATGGCCAAGGTCTCGACGCTGGCCGAGTTGGCCCCAAGCTTAAGCGCGGTGGTCCATGAAATGCAGAAAGAGCGCGGCAGGTCCGCCGGCTTCATCGGCAGCGGCGGCAAAAAGTTCGCCAAAGAGCTTCCGGAACAACGGCAATTGACGGACCAACACCGAACCGCATTGAAAGCGACCTTGGCCGCCTTCCCTATCGCCGACTACAGCCCGACCTTTGCCACGATGCTGAAGACGGCGACCGATAACCTTTCCCTGTTGGAAGAACGCCGCCAGGCGATCTCGGACTTGAAGATGCCCGTCGGCGACATGGCGAAATATTACACCGGCACGATTGCCAGCCTGCTTTCCATCATCGAGCGCATGGCCCTTTTGAGCAGCGACGCCGCCGTCACCCGAACCATCGTCACCTACACGGCGTTCCTGGAGGCGAAAGAACGCGCCGGGATCGAGCGCGCCATGGGGGCCGCCGGTTTTGGATCGGGCGGTTTCCGACCCGCGATCTACACGCGATTCATCAAACTGATCGCCATGCAGGAAACCTTCCTGAAGGTTTTCACGACCTATGCCACCGATGAGCAAAAGAAATTCCTGGCCGATACGGTTCAAGGCCCGGCCGTGGATGGCGTGGAGAAAATGCGCACGATCGCCATCGACAGTCCGCTCAGCGGGCTGCAAGGCGTTGATGCGGGGATGTGGTTCACGACCATCACCGACAAGATCAATCTGATGAAGACCGTCGAGGATCACATTGCGAACGATCTGGTCGTGCAGGCGAGGATGATCGAAAAACAGGCCCTGACATACTTCTGGCAAGTCCTGGTGGGGTCTATCGTGCTGGTCGCCGCAACGGTTCTTTTGGTCGTCGCGGTGGTTCGCGATATCACCCGCCCGGTCAAGGCCATGCAACGGGTTATGGACGACCTGGCGGGCGGGAACCTCGATATCGACGTGCCCGCGGCCGATCGGGCGGACGAGGTCGGAACCATGGCCAAATCCGTGCAGGTGTTCCGCGAGAAAATGATCGAAAACCGTGCCGCCGAAGAACGGGAACGCGCCGAGCAGACCAAACGCCTTCAGCGGCAGGAAACCGTCGACCGCCTGACCGGACGCTTCGATCAGGAAATCGACAACGTCTTGTCCGTGGTCAGTTCCGCCGTCGATCAACTGCGCGTCACGTCCGACCAATTGAACAGCACCGCCGGAACCGCCAGCGCACGTGCGACAACCGTCGCTTCAGCCTCTCAGGAAGCCATGGCGAATGTTCAGACTGTCGCGGCTTCCGCCGAAGAACTGACGGCGTCGATCGACGAAATCAGCCGGCAGATCGCGCAGTCGACCAAGATTTCGTCGGAAGCGGTGGAACAGGCAAGCGGAGCCCGCGACGAAATCCAGGGCCTGGCCACGGCATCGCATCGTATCGGCGAAGTCATCTTGATGATCACCGACATCGCCGAGCAGACGAACCTGTTGGCCCTTAACGCGACCATCGAAGCCGCCCGTGCGGGCGAAGCCGGCAAAGGCTTTGCCGTCGTCGCCGCCGAGGTCAAGAACCTGGCCAATCAGACGGCCAAGGCGACCGAGGAAATCAGCCAGCAAATCAACGAGGTTCAATCGGCGACGGAATCCGCCGTCGGCTCGATCGGCGGCATTTCGGACACCATCAGTCAAATCTTCGAGATCATTTCCGCCGTCGCCGCCGCGGTCGAGGAACAGGCCGCCGCAACCAGCGAGATCTCGCGCAGCGTTCAGGAAGCAGCACAAGGCACCAGCGAAGTTTCCGAAAACATCGAAGGCGTCAGCACGGCCGCCAACGACACAGGCGCCGCCGCAGGAGACCTGCAAGGGGCTTCGGGCGAACTATCCCGTCAGGCGGAAGTGCTGAAGGAATGCGTACGGACGTTCCTAGACGGCGTCAAAGCCGCCTGACGATTACCGCCGTTTGTAACGATCCCTCTTTACAAGCGGCGGCGTCCGGGCCAAACCATGGGCATGAGCGCGGACGCATATCTTTCGGACTTCGAGTCCTTTCGTCACCTCCCCCATGCCGTCACTTTGCTGGGCATGTCCGGGGTGGGCAAAACGATGTTGTCGACGCAGTTGCGCCGTCAGGCGGACTGGTTCCATTACTCGGCCGATTACCGCATCGGAACCCGATATCTGGTCGAACACATCCTGGACAATATCAAGTACAAGATCATGCGGATGGAAGACCCGTTCGTCGCCAACTTGCTGCGTTCGGATTCCATTTACATCAGCCATAACATCAGCGTCGACAACCTGGATCCGGTATCGACCTTCCTTGGCATGTTCGGCGATCCGGCCGAAGGCGGATTGAATAAGACGATCTTCCTGGAGCGCCAGAACCTGTACAAATGGGGCGAGCAGGAATCCATGAAGGATACCAGCCACTTCATCGCCAAGGCCTGGGAAATCTATCGCTGTAAGGATTTCATCAACGACGCCTCGGGCAGCCTGTGCGAGGTCGTGGACTTGACCGATCCGAACGATCCGGTGATCGCGGCCCTGCGCGCGGACACCTTGATCCTGTATATCCGCGCCGGGAAGGCCGATGAAGAAGCCTTGATGGAGCGGGCCGAAACCGATCCGAAACCCCTGTTCTACTATCCGTCGTTCATCGATCAGCATCTGGCGGACCAGCCGGACGATGGGCAAGGCGTGGGCCCGAAGGATTTCGCCCGCAAGCTGTTTCCCCAGCTACTGCAAAGCCGCAAGCCCCGCTATGCCGAGATGGCCGACAAATTCGGCTTCACCATCGATGTCGCGGACCTGTTTGCGGACCCGCCCGCGGGGCAGGTCGTGCCCGAGGTCGACAAGATTCTGCTGCGCATTTTCGAGACGATCCACGCCCAATCGGTGGATAATCCGGTTGCCGCAGCCAATGCGAAACACTATGTGAACGCATGCCTTGCCCGCGCCGAGCGCCGGGCCTTGGCTTTCTAACCCGCCACCAAGCCATGCGTTCCCGCATGGCGACGTTACTTTTTTTGACCTGAAGCAACCGCCTGGAGCGGCTCAATATGCCTATTAAGATTCCGTCCGACCTTCCTGCGCGCAGTATTCTCGAAAAGGAAGGGGTGCCGATCATCGGCAACGACCAGGCGATGTGTCAGGACATCCGCCCGCTTCGCATTGCGGTTTTGAACCTGATGCCGCTGAAGCAAAAGACGGAAACGCAATTGGCCCGGGTTCTTGGCGCGACACCGCTGCAGGTCGAAATGACCCTGCTGGCGCTGACGACGCACAAGCCGAAGACCGTCGATGAACAGCATATGATCGACTTCTACCACCCGTGGACCCAGGTCACGGATCAGAAGTTCGACGGCCTGATCGTGACCGGCGCGCCGGTCGAACAATTGCCGTTCGAGGACGTCATCTATTGGGACGAACTGCGCCAGATCTTCGATTGGACGCGCTCGAACGTGCACGGCCTGTTCAACTTGTGCTGGGGCGCGCAGGCGGCGCTGCACCATTTCTACGGCATTCCCAAATACCAGTTGCCGCACAAGGCCTTCGGCGTGTTCGAGCATCGCGTGCTCAATACCGCCTCGATCCTGTGCCGCGGCTTGAACGACAGCCTGTACATCCCCGTGTCCCGCCATACGGAGAACCACGCCGAGGACATGAAGCCGTTCCCTCAGTTGGAAATCCTGATGGATAGCTCCGAAACGGGTATCGCCCTGGTCCACGACCACAAGCTCAACCACGTCCACATGTTCAACCATCTGGAATACGATTCAGATACCCTGGACGCGGAATTCCGGCGTGACGAGGAAAAGGGCGACGACATTCAGATTCCGGCCAATTACTACCCTGGCGACGATCCGGCCAATACGCCGGTGAACCGCTGGCGCGCCTATGCTCATATCCTGTTCGGCAATTGGATCAACCTGATCTATCAAACCACGCCGTTCGATATGAATCACATCGGCAACGATTGACGGATTGACCGCCCCCCCTGTCCCCACGTTATCCTAATGCACGGGCCGCAAGAGCCCATAACGATAGGGACAACCATCCATGAACACCATCTCCACCGCCGACCAGCGGGCCATCTTGGCGCGTCTGGCGGATCGCATCCTCTCCTATGATCCCGCCGTGATCTCCGATCGCGGCCTGTACCTGGCCAAACTGGGCATCACCGACACCATTGGGGTGACCCTGGCCGGACTGCCCGCAGACTCGACACAGATCGCCCTGAAGACCCCCGGCGTGGCGACGGCGCCCGGCGGCGCGTTGGTCTTCGGCACCAACCGGCGAACCAGCGCCCTCGACGCCACCTTCATCAACGGCATCGCGTCCCATGCCTTGGACTTCGACGATTTCTCGTCCGTGTTCGGCGGCCACCAATCCGTGCCGCTGGTCGCCCCCCTGTTCGCCTTGGCCGAAGAACGCGGCCTGTCCGGCCAGGACCTGATCACCGCCTACGTCGTGGGGTTGGAGGCCGAAATGCGCCTTGCCCGCGCCGTACACCCCCATCACTACGACAAGGGTTGGCACCCGACGGCGACGCTCGGCATCTTCGGCACCGCCGCCGCCGCCGCGCGCCTGATCGGCCTGTCCGCCGAGCAGACGGCAATGGCCCTGGCCATGGCGGCGTCGATGGCGAGCGGCCTGAAAGCCAATTTCGGCACAATGACCAAGCCGCTGCATGTCGGTCATTCGGCGCGCTCCGGCCTTCTGGCCGTGCTGTTGGCCGAACAGGGGTTCGACGCCGATCCGGAAGCGATGGAGCATCACCAAGGCTTCTTCCAGGTCTTCAACGGTACGGGCAACTATGCTGCCGAACGCCTGTTGGAAGGCTGGGACAACGGGCCCTGGGCGGTCGAGGCCGAGGACCTTGCGATCAAGCAGTTCCCGTGCTGCGGCAGCACGCACCAGTGCATCACGGCGATGCAGCGCTTGGCCCGAAAGAACGACATTCCGGTCGAAAACGTGGCCGGGATCGAGATCATGCCCCACCAGCGCCGTCTGCGGCATACCAACACGCCCATTCCCGAAAGCGAACTGGAGGCCAAGTTCTCGGTCCAATACGTGGTCGCCAGGGCCCTGCTGGACGGCACGGTGCGGCTCAAGGACTTCGAAGGCGACGCCTTCCGCGAGGACCCCGTCCGCCGCCTGCTGGATATCACCACCGCCCGTCCCCATCCGGACCTGGAAGGCGACGACAAGGACAACTGGGGCGCGGAAGTGATCGTCACCCTGTCCGACGGGCGCAAGCTGTCGGAAACGGTCTCCAACCTGATCGGCCGCAGCGGTGAGAACACCATGACGCCCGAAGACCTGTGGGAGAAATTCGAGGACTGCACCGGCCGCGCCCTGCCCGCCGATCGGCTGCGCCCCCTGTTCGACGGCCTGATGGCTTTGGAAACGGTCGCCAGCATTCCCGAATTGGCCCGCCTGATGGAGATCTCTGCCTAATTATTTCCCCCGATCATCCGCGGCGGCGGCGGGATTCCCACCGTTTTCCGCCACCCGCCGCGGGTCGTCACTTTTCGCCAAGATAATTCCCTAATTTTGCCCTCTTGTGGGGTCAGGGATTCTGGCGGTATGTAAGTGATTAACGGCGTGGAGATATCGCGAAGAAGCGACGACGTCCCGCCCCTTGCGCGGAACATTGCGCGGTCTATGTATTTGCCTGCGGTCGCAGTGGCCGCGATAGTTAGGTACAGCCGGGTTACCCGCTTCGGAGGCCTCCAAACCCAAATGAAGAACGTTCTTGCGGCGACTGTAATCGCCGCCGTCCTGCATGGTATGGCATGGGTGACGACGCTTGATGACGTCACCTTGCCTGATATCACGGGCAAGGTTCAGTCCATGTCCTTCAACATCGGCGCGCCGCGCGAAGCCTGGTTCGGCAAACAAGCCAACCTGCGTGACCTGACGCGCGCGCTCGATGTGTTGAAACCCGTCGCCCGTTCGATCCGCACCTATACCGTCAGCGGTATTCAGGCCCAGGTTCCCGGCCTGGCCCAGGCCCGCGGGATCGAAGTCATGCTCGGCATCTGGCTTGGCCGGGACGAGGCCGCCAACCGCAAAGAGATCGAAACGGCGGTCTCCCTGGTCCGCAAATATTCGAACATCCGCGCCGTCGTCGTCGGCAACGAAACCCTGCTGCGCGAGGATATGACCTCGGATCAATTGATCGACGTGATCCGCGAAGTTCGAACCCGCGTGCCGGTACCGGTGACCACGGGTGAAACCTGGGACCGCTGGCTGAACCATCCGGAGCTGGCGGAAGAAGTCGATTTCATGGGCGTGCACGTCCTGCCCTACTGGGAAGCTATCGGCGCGGCCAATGCCGTGGACTACGCGTTCGAGCGTTTCCAACAGGTCCTCGACGCCTTCCCGGGTAAAAAGGCCTTCATCGCCGAATTCGGCTGGCCGTCGCGCGGCTATCGAAACCGCGACGCCGGGCCCGACCCCATGAACCAGGCCACAATCATCCGAAAATTCGTGTCCGAAGCCTCGCGCCACGGCATCGACTACAACCTGATGGAAGCCTTCGACCAGCCGTGGAAGACCATGGAAGGAAGCGTCGGCCCCTATTGGGGTGTGTTCGACCGCGACGGAACCGCCAAATTCTCCCTGGCCGGTGCGGTCGAGCAGCCGGAACAATGGCGGCGCGGTATTCTGGCCCTGATCATCGGCGCGATCATGACCTGGCTATGGCTGATCACCCGCCGCCCGACCTTTGGTCACGCCCTGGCCATGGCCGTGGCGGCGAATGCTCTGTCGGCGGCGGTCGCCGTGGCCCTGCTGTATCCGTTCGAGAACTATCTGAACGCCGGGTCCGCCATTGCCTGGAGCCTGGGCATCCTGCTGATGGCCCCTTTGACCCTGGTCACCCTGGGCAAGCTCGACGAAGTGGCCGAAGTAACCCTGGGCCCCGCGCCGAAACGGCTTTGGCAAGCGCCGACGGATACGGCCGAGAACGCCGAAACCGAGCGCGATGCCGAGCGCCGCTTCCCCAAGGTCTCGATCCAGATCCCGGCCTATCGGGAAAACCCGGAGATGCTGATCGAAACGCTGAATTCGGCGGCGGCCTTGGATTATCCGAATTTCGAAGTCGTGGTGATCGTCAACAACACCGCCGAGGAAGCGTTGTGGAAGCCAGTCGAGGCCCATTGCAAAAAGCTCGGGTCGCGCTTCAAGTTCTTGAACTTCCCCAAGGTCGAGGGCTTCAAGGCCGGCGCCCTGAGCAAGGCCATGTCCCATGTCGCCAAGGATGCGGAAATTCTGGCCGTGCTGGATGCCGATTATGTGGTCGATCCGGCCTGGTTGCGCGATCTGGTTCCAGCCTTCGACGCCCCGAAGATCGCCATGGTTCAGGCCCCGCAGGACCACCGCGACGGCGAACGTTCGATCCTCAACCGCTGCATGAACGCAGAATACACCGGCTTTTTCGATATCGGCATGGTCCAACGCAACGAAGCCGATGCGATCATCGCCCACGGCACCATGCTGCTGCTGCGCCGCGCCGCCTTTGAAGAGGTCGGCGGTTGGTCCCCGGACACCATTACCGAAGATACCGAACTGGGCCTGCGCCTGTTCGAAGCCGGCTATCAGGCCCAGTACACGCGCAAGCGCTATGGATGGGGCCTGTTGCCGGACACCTACAAGGCCTTCAAGACCCAGCGCCACCGTTGGGCCTATGGCGCGGTGCAGATTTTCAAGAAGCACTGGCGTCACATGCTGCCGTCGTCGAATACCCTGACCCGGCAACAAAAGGTCCATTACATCACCGGCTGGCTGCATTGGCTGTCTGATTCCGTCGGTGCCGGGGCCGCCGTGATCAACCTGGCCTGGGTGCCCTTCATCCTGTTCGTCGGGGTGATGTTGCCGCCGATCCCCTTCACCCTGCCCATCCTGGCCGCCTTCGCGGCCGGGCTGTTGCATTGCGTGTTGCTGTACATGGCGCGGGTCAAGATCGGCCCGGCCCGGATCGCGGGGGCAGCCCTGGCCGCCGCCAGCCTGCAATGGACCGTGGCGCGGGCAATTTACGACGGCTTCCGCCTACCCGGCCTGCCGTTCCAACGAACCCAGAAAGGCAAGGGACCGGCCGCCGCCGATGCGACCGCGTCTCCGGTCAAGGCCGAAACCCGGATCGGACTGGCCCTGCTCGCCAGCGCGATCGCCTTGTTCGCGACCAATACCGCCGGGATTATCGAACTGAATCTGTTCGCGTCGACCCTTGCCGTGCAAAGCCTGCCCTTCCTGGCGGCAACGGCGATGTACGCCCTGCAACTGCGCGACGCGGCCGTTCAAGCGCGCTTGGCAGGCAACAAACAGGGCGAGCGGTCCGGCGAACTACCCAGAGATCAAGCCGCCGCATAAAACTTTCACATCCAGAACAGCCCGGTTTTCCGGGGTATTCCGGCCCACTCATCAAAATCGGGGGGAGCCCCGGTTGATCCCCCCCTGCCCGGCTGTTACCTTCGCGGCGATGCCCATGGGCGGCACATCGGCCTGAATTCAAAGATTTCGGTCGATAGGGCAGGTTTTCCTGCCGTCCTGGCGGTGGACGCGTCGGGGCCGTTTCGGCCTTGTCACCCCTGGTTCGGGGTGGACAACAGCAAAAGATAATCGCGTCTTTTTCGGGGTGAATCGCGCCAATGCGCGGTCGATCACGCTCCCCTTCTTTGCCGCCAAAGAAAATCATATCGCTTCGGCTCGGATAGGCCTCAAGGCCTTTGATCCTGTGCCGTCGTCCGCAAAGCGGGCCCCCAAGGGCCCGTTGTCGCGCGTCGCCGCCATTCATGCGCCGACGCGCCAACAACCAAGGCGAGGAGGACAATCATGGATGATATCAACCAAGAGGCGCAGGACTTCGGTGACAACCCGCTGGAAACCCGCACCACGGACCACTACCAGAAGGAATACATTCAGTCCTTCGTTGAAAAATGGGACGAATTGATCGATTGGGACGCCCGCGCCGAAAGCGAAGGCCGCTTCTTCATCGATATGCTGAAGGCGCGCGACAAGCACCGCGTTTTGGACGCCGCGACCGGCACCGGGTTTCACTCCGTCCAATTGTTGAAAGCCGGGTTCGATGTAACCAGCGCCGACGGCAACGCGGAAATGCTGACCAAGGCGTTCGAGAACGCGCGCTCACGGGGACTTGTCCTGCACACCGCCTATGCCGACTGGCGCTGGCTGAACAAGGACATCCACGGAAAGTTCGACGCGATCATCTGTCTGGGGAACTCGTTCACCCATCTGTTCGACGAGAACGACCGACGCCGGGCCCTGGCCGAATTTTACGCCGCCCTGAAATGGGACGGCATTCTAATCCTGGATCAGCGCAACTACGACGGCATGCTGGACCACGGATTTACGTCTAAACACAAATATTATTACTGCGGCGACCAGGTCACCGCCGAACCGGAGCATATCGACGACGGCTTGGCGCGGTTCTGCTACTCATTCCCCGACGGCTCGCAGTTCCACCTGAACATGTTCCCCCTGCGCAAGTCCTATACCCGCCAGTTGATGAAGGACGTCGGCTTCCAGAAAATCAAAACCTACGGCGATTTTCAGGAGACCTATCAAGAGCACGACCCGGATTTCTATATCCATGTGGCCGAGAAGACCTACGTCCCGGGGGAATCCGAAAATGACTAATCGCTCGCAAGCAGTCCAAAAGGCCGAAGAGTATTACGACAGTTCGGAAGCCGATGCGTTCTACAAGAACGTCTGGGGCGGTGAAGACATCCACATCGGCATTTACGAAACGCCGGACGAGGACATCGCCCGCGCCAGCCGCCGCACGGTCGAAACGATGGCGGGGCTGATCGACGGCCTGGGACCCGATACGCGCGTCGTTGACCTGGGCTCCGGCTATGGCGGGGCGGCCCGTTACCTGGCCGGCACCTACGGCTGCAAGGTGACCTGCCTGAACCTGAGCGGCACACAGAACGCCCTCAACCGGGATAAGAACGCTGAGACAGGCCTGGACGACCGGATCGAGGTCGTTCACGGCTCGTTCGAGGACATTCCCGCCGCCGACGGGGCCTTCGATGTCGTCTGGTCGCAGGACGCGATCCTGCATTCCGGCGACCGGCCCCGCGTGATCGCCGAAATAAACCGTGTCCTGGCCCCTGGCGGTCAGGCGGCGTTCACCGACCCGATGCAGGCGGACGATGCCCCTGACGGCGTCTTACAGCCGATCCTGGACCGCATTCACCTGTCGACCCTGGGGTCCTTCGCCTTCTACCGCGAAGAATTCGCCCGCAACGGTTTTGCCGAAGTCCACGCCATCCCGATGTTGGATCAGTTACGAACCCACTACCACCGGGTCGGCCAGGAACTGCAGGGGCGCTATGACGAGATCGTCGCCATGTCTGGAAAAACCTATGTCGACAACATGCTGCGCGGTCTGGCTCATTGGGTCGACGGCGCAGACAAAGGGTACCTCGCCTGGGGCATCCTGCACTTCCGCAAGGGGTAAGCCGACATGCATGCGCGTAAAGTGGCGGAGGCCTGTGCCTCATCGGGGTTTCACAAGGGCCTGAACCCGACGGTAACTCTGTGGTCGCAGTTCATCGTCTTTACGCTGCTCATCTTCGGCACGGTCTGGACAGATGTCGCCGGCGGCCTGTTCGACGCGGTCAAAGCCTTCATGGTGACGACGATGAAATGGTATTATCTGGCGATCGTCGCCGGTTTCCTGTTCTTCGTCATTTGGCTGATGTTTTCGCGCTACGGCAACATCCGCCTGGGAAAAGACGACGACCGCCCGGAGTTCGGATACTTCTCCTGGTTCGCGATGCTGTTCAGCGCCGGCATGGGGATCGGCTTGGTGTTCTGGTCGATCGCCGAACCCATGTACCATTTCCAAAGCAATCCGTTCATGGCCGCGGAAATGGCCGAAACCCCCACCGCGGCGAACATCGCCATGCGCCTCACGTTCTTTCACTGGGGGCTTCACCCATGGGCGATCTATGTGGTCGTGGCATTGTCGCTCGCCTACTTCGCCTATCGTAAAGACCTCCCCCTGACGATCCGCTCGGCCTTGTATCCTTTGATCGGAAATCGCATTTACGGCCCGCTGGGACATGCCGCCGACATTCTGGCCGTGTTCGGCACCGTGTTCGGCGTCGCGACCTCTTTGGGCCTGGGCGTGCAGCAAATGGCCACCGGGCTGTTCGATCTGACCGGCTGGGAAGCCTTCGTCGACATCGCGCCCGACGGCGCACAATCCCCCAACATGACGGCCATGCTGATCCTGATCGCGGCGATCTCGGCCGTCGCAACTCTTTCGGTGGTCTCCGGGTTGGGGCGTGGGGTGAAAATCCTGTCCGAGTTGAACATGTGGCTGTCGCTCGCGATCATGGCCTTTTTGTTCTTGTTCGGCCCGACCGTATACCTGTTGAACACCCTGCTGCAGTCCACTGGCGATTACATCGCTAACGTCATTCCGCTGTCGCTTTGGTCGGATGCCCAGAAAGACACGGACTGGCAAGGAAGCTGGACCGCGTTCTACTGGGGCTGGTGGATCGCTTGGGCGCCGTTCGTGGGCATGTTCATCGCGCGAATTTCACGGGGTCGAACAATCCGCGAATTCGTCCTGGGCGTCTTGTTGGTTCCCACCTTCCTTGCCTTCATCTGGCTGGATCTATTCGGCGGAACCGCAATTCATATCGAGCTATTTGAAAACGGCGGGATCGCCGACGCCGTCTCCGCCGATATCACCAGCGCGCTATACGTGACCTTGGCCAAGGTCGATCCCGGCCTGTTGGGCAAGATCGCCGCCGCCGTCGCAACGTTTCTCATCGCCACCTATTTCATAACCTCGTCCGATTCCGGAACGCTGGTCGTCAACACGATCCTGTCCATGGGGGATCCCAACCCGCCGGTTGTCCACCGTGTGATCTGGGGCCTGAAGGAAGGATTGGTAGCCGCCGTCTTGTTGGTTGCCGGGGGATTGTCGGCATTGCAGACAGCCGCAATCACGGCAGCGTTGCCGTTTTCGGTCATCATGTTGTTCATGGCATGGGGACTGGTGCGGTCGCTCCGCGCCGAACCCCTGCCGACCTTCAGCGGTCCTGGGCACCGAGTTGCCGGCAGCTTGGCCAGCGACCCCGATCACCCGGATCGTCTCGATCCGCACGGCCCGAAATAGGATGGCTCAGTAAATTTCAGGCACATACAACTCGTCGGGCAGCACCTTGCGCTCGTACTCCGGATTGAACACCCGGTCAGGCAGGTGCACCGCATCGTGATGGACGTCGCCGTAGGGCACCTGGGTCAGCAAGTGATCCATGCAGTTCAGGCGGGCGCGCTTCTTGTCGTTGCCTTCGACGATGTGCCAGGGCGCTTCGGGGATGTTCGTGCGTTCGAACATCTCTTCCTTGACCTTGGTGTAGTCCTCCCACCGGACCCGGGATTGCAAGTCCATGGGGCTAAGCTTCCATTGCTTCATGGGATCATGGATACGCATCAGGAAGCGTAGCTGCTGTTCCTGGTCGGTGATGGAAAACCAGTATTTGACCAGCTTGATACCTGAGCGCACCAACATGCGCTCGAACTCCGGCACGTCGTGGAAGAATTGGTCGACTTCGTCCTGGTTGGCGAAGCCCATTACCCGCTCCACCCCGGCACGGTTGTACCAGGACCGGTCGAACAGAACGATCTCGCCCGCCGCCGGAAGATGCGGCACATAGCGCTGAAAATACCATTGGCTCTTTTCCCGCTCGGTCGGCGCGGGCAAGGCGACGACGCGGCAACTGCGCGGGTTAAGGCGCTGGGTGATTCGTTTGATCACCCCGCCCTTTCCGGCGGCATCGCGGCCTTCGAACAGAACGACCAGTTTGTAATTGGTGGCCTGCACCCAATCCTGCAGTCGGACCAATTCGGCCTGAAGGCGCAAGAGATCGTGGAAATATTTGCGGCGATCCAAGGTCGAATGGTGGCGGAATTCGCTGATGGCGCGGAGTTCCTCGGCAACCCGCAGGTCGTCGATTTCCATCTCCAATTCTTCGTCGAAGCTGTCTTGCAGTTCCGCTTCGATCCAGCTTTTTCCCTGGTCCTTGTCCATCTCGCCGTCCATTTCCGTCTCCTTGATAGCGCGCCGTCAATCGCAGTCTTTCGGCGGGCGCCATGCTAGCGGCGGAATTTGACAATTCGGTGTCAGACTGCGGGAATGGTCCGTCCGGCGGGGAAACGCAGGATCACGGTCGTCCCCTTCCCGACTTCGCTTTGAATGGCCAGATCGCCACCGTGCAATTCCACCAATTGCTTGGATAGGGTCAGCCCCAGCCCGGTGCCTTCGTGCGCCACGGTTGGGCTGGACCGCACCTGCCCGAAGGCCTCCAGAACCGTGGGAATGTCCTTGGCCGCGATCCCGACCCCCGTATCAGACACTTCAAGGCGGATGCCGCCCCGATAGTCCAAGCCGGCGCTCAGGGTCAGCGCCCCGCCTTCGGGGGTAAACTTGTTGGCGTTGGAAAATAGGTTCATCAGCACCTGGCGGATAACCCGCCCGTCACCGCGAAGGTGCGGCAGGTCCGTAGGGATGTTGATGCTCATAACCTGCTTCTTGGCACTGATGCGGGGCATCAACAAGCGGGCGACGGCCTGTGCCAATTCATCGAGGTTCAGATTGTCCTCGTCCAACTTGGCTTCGCCGGCCTCGACCTTGGATATATCCAGAATATCGTTGATGACCTCCAGCAAATGCCCGGCGGAACGTTGAATATCCGCGGCGTATTCCCGATACCGGTCATTGGCCATCGGGCCGATGATCTCGTCGACCATGAACTGCGAGAACCCAAGGATCGAATTCAACGGCGTCCGCAGCTCGTGGCTCATCATCGCCAGGAACCGCGACTTCGCATGGTTGGCTTCTTCGGCGCGGCGCCGCGCACCGTCCAATTCGCGGGTCCGTTCGGCGACGGCATCTTCCAATTTATCCCGCGCGCCAAGCAGTTCCTCTTCATAGGCGGCGCGTTCCGCCTGCGCCTTGTCCAGGCGATCGATCAGCCGGTTGAAGGCATCCTGCAGATGCTTCAACTCGCCATCGGCGGGGCCCACGGCATCAACCTGGCGATAGGGCCGCCATCCGGGCTCGACCTCGTCCACGGCCTCGGATAGACGCCCCAAGGGTTCGGCCAACTGCTTGCGCGCGTAGTGGTGAAACAGCCACCAAATCAACAGCAGCTTGAGCAGCCCCGCGACGACGATCAGCATGATCGATGGCCACGACCGGGTCAGATTGAGATCCGCCGGGACCAACAACATGACATGGCCCAGGTTTCGGGCGCGATCCGCCCCCTTTGGGACGTAGTGGATATCAAACGAATGCACCACCATGCCCGAGCCCTCGCCCGAATTGGTGATGCCGTTCGCGCCCAGGCGACGACCGCTGTACGGATCTTCGACGACCACCCCCTCCGCCAGAGAAAGCCGCACCAAGGCGGTCAGCACCACGTTCAATTCTTTCTCGTCATAGGCCCAAAGTTGATCCGCGATCGGATCGTGGAAGGCGCTTTTGACGATCCGAATTTCGCGCGCAATCTCTTCGTCGGCGCGACGCAACACGTCCCAGATCAGGACGCCCGTGATTAGGAACCCAATTCCGAGAAAGGCCAAAAATATCGACGTAAACAACCGCCCGGCCAGAGTCGCCCGGCGCCCCGGCCCCGGTGCACCACCGGACCTACTGGTATCGATGGAGAATCTCGTCGATAAGGGGCGAGGTGTTGATGTTGCGGATTTCGGACCAGAAGGCATCGGCTAATCGCGTCTTCTTTTTATAAAATTTCTTTGAAAACAATAAGTAATAGGCTTTTTCCGAAAGGGCGGGCGTGAGCTTGGAGATTCCGGCAACGGAACCGCCGTTCTGTGAAAGGAACGGTGCGATCATGTTATCAAGTTCCGCGTAGGCCGCAACGCGCCCGTTCTTCAATTTCGTCAAATTCAACGCCTGGGTCCGTTCTTCCTCGAATGGAATACCCAGGGCCGACAACTCGCGCACGATCGAATAACCCCGCGTAACGGCGACCGCGCGGCCTTCCGCCCCTGTCAGGCGGTGGCCGTCGAACGCGATACCGGCATCTTGGCGTACATAGAAGGAATAGGCCTGCGAAAAGACCGCGCGGCTCTCGTCGGGCGATTGGCCGTCCGCCAACACCGGATAGACCGCGTAGTCCTGCCGTTCTTGTTTATAACTGGCGTGGAAAATGCCGTCGGCCTCGCCGGTTTCGACCATGAACAGGCCCCGTTTCCAGGGCACTCGGTCGAACTTCAATGTCACGTTCAGGCGGCGGGCGACTTCGCGAAAGACCTCGATCGTCGCGCCGGGTTTGTCCTTCGGCACCTCGGCCGTGGTCCCGTAATAGCGCGGCGGATTTTCGACCGGCTCATACACCAAGCGAACGGTTTCCGCCCGCGCCTGGGCGGCCAGCGACATCAATACGAAAACGGCCAAGAATAACCGCGACATGCGTCCCTCCAGGCATTATGCCAACAGACGCACGTTGTGCGCCTCAGCAATCTGAGGAAACACGATAACGGCCCGATGTTCAAACCTTGTTACAGTCGCAGCATCCTTTTCAGGATGCGTCAGAACCGCATGACTTGGACCAGGACCACGTTCTCTAGAGCCTGAATTTCCGACACCACGGACGGCGGCGGCGCTTCGTCGACTTCCAGCAAGGCGATGGAATCGCCGCCCGGCTCGGACCGCCCGAAATTAAAGGCCGCGATATTGATCCCCGCATTCCCCAACAACGACCCCAGGGCCCCGACAAGGCCCGGCTTGTCATAGTTGGTGATGTAGAGCATATGCCGCCCCAGGCTGGCGTCGATGGAAATCCCCTTGATATCCGTCAGGCGCGGCAGGTCGTGGACCAAAGTGCCGGAGATCGACCGGGTCTGATCCTCGGTCGTGACCGAAACCTGAATGCGGGTTTGGAACGACCCCGCATTGTCGGATCGAACCTCACGCACCACGACATCGCGCTGCTTGGCGATAATCGGCGCGTTGACCATGTTGACGCCCTCGACCGTCGGCCCCAGCAATCCCTGAAGCACCACGGCGGTCAGCGGTTTGCAGTTCAGCTCGCCGCACACGCCTTCATAGGAAATCGTGACTTCGCGAATGGCCGAACGCGTCGCCTGCCCGGCGAAACTGCCGAGTTGGTTCGCCAAGGCCATGTAGGGCTTCAGGCGCGGCGCTTCCTCGGCCGTCACCGACGGCATGTTCAGAGCATTGGCGACGGCGCCGTCCAACAGATAATCGGAAATCTGTTCGGCGATCTGGACCGCGACCTTTTCCTGGGCTTCCGCCGTGGAGGCCCCCAGGTGCGGCGTGCAGATCACCTGTTCCATTCCGAACAAGGCATTGTCCGTCGCGGGCTCTTCCTCGAACACGTCGATT
>CAXGUG010000058.1:0-24300 GCA_964012715.1 uncultured Rhodospirillaceae bacterium
GCGTCATGATCAGGTTGACCGGATCAATATGGGCGGCGAAGGCATCGCGGTCGAACCCGAAATCGGCAGCAATGTCGGTCAGGACCGCGTCCTTCGCCGTGTCCTGACCATCGACGTAGAACGCCCGATGCAGACGGGCCAGGAACGGTAGGGCCTGATCCTGATCCAGCTTGCGCGCCGCGACCAAAGCGCGGCAGGCCGGCTCGGTGTCGTAGACGAAACTGTCCTGATCGAAGAATGAAAAATCGAACGGTTGGCCGGTGGCGTCGCGGACGTGTTCCCAATGTTCGCGCACGGCCTCTTTGTCCTTGCCGCGCATGGGGCGGAATTCGCCGGGGCGCAAACCGCCCGCCATGACCCGCACGGGGGCGCGGTCGCCGAACGTCGCCGCGATCTCGCCGATGACCGGCGAAAAGCCCCAGCACCAGGAACACATGGGGTCTGCGACATAAAGGAAATGTTTGCTCATATCCTGACGTAGCGCGGCCTACTTCCCGGCGTTGCTCAGCACCGCCGTCAACAGGCCGGGGAAACGCTTGTCCAAATCGTCTCGGCGCAGCGAATTCATATGCACCGTGCCGTCGTTGCGGGTCGAAACCAGGCCCGCGTCGCGCAACACCCGGAAATGATGCGACATGCTCGACTTGGGCCGCCCGCGGTCCAGGGCGGTACAACTTGCCTCTCCCTCATCGGCGAGCTGGCGCACAATCTCCATACGCAGCGGATCGCTCAAGGCATGCAGGACATGCTCCAACGCGACGTCTTCGATCTTCGGGTGTTTGAACGGCCTCATGACGGTTTTGTATCACATGCATTTTGATATTGCTATTGTTCGAAATTTATCGAACTATAGAAACAACGACGGAGCAATCCTCCGTCTCTCCCCCCAATTCCCGATTTTGGAGTTCCCTAATGCCGACCTTGTTCGATCCCTTCACCCTGAAGGGCGTGACCCTGAAGAACCGCATCGCCGTCTCGCCGATGTGCCAATACTCCGCCGACGACGGCGTGCCCAACGATTGGCATGCCGTTCACCTGGCCAGCCTCGCCCGTGGCGGATCGGGCCTCGTTGTTGTCGAGGCCACGGCCGTCTCGCCCGAGGGCCGCATCACCCCGGGTTGCCTGGGCCTGTGGAACGACGCCCAGGCCGAGGCCATGGCCGATATCGTCCGCCGGATCGAAGCCGGGGGTGCTGTTCCCGGCATCCAGATCGGCCATGCCGGGCGCAAGGCCAGCGCCAACCGCCCGTGGGAAGGCGACGACCACATCGCCGAGGACGATCCGCGCGGCTGGGAAACCATTGCCCCCTCCGCCGTCGCTTACGGCGACATCCTGCCCAAGGTGCCGCGCGCCATGACGCAGGCCGACATCGACCGGGTGCGGGCCGACTTCGTCGCATCCGCCGAGCGCGCCCGCGACGCCGGGTTCAAATGGCTGGTCCTGCATTTCGCCCATGGCTATCTGGCGCAAAGCTTCTTTTCGACCCATTCCAACCAGCGCGACGACAAATACGGCGGCAGCGCCGAAAACCGGGGCCGTTTCCTGGTTGAAACCCTGGCCGCCGTGCGTGAGGTCTGGCCGGAGAACCTGCCCCTGACCGCCCGCTTCGGCGTGATCGAGTTCGACGGCCGGGACGAGGAAACCCTGGCCGAGTCCATCGATCTGGTAACCAAGTTCAAGGATACCGGGCTCGACTTCATCGACGTCAGCATGGGCTTTTCCACGCCCCAGGCGAACATCCCCTGGGGCCCCGCCTTCATGGCCCCGACGGCCAAACAGGTTCGCGACGCCACGGGCCTGCCCGCCGCGACCAGCTGGTACATCGGCCAACCGGCCCAGGCGGACGGCCTGATCCGCGAAGAAAAAGCCGACTTGGTGATGATCGGCCGCCCGCTGCTGGAAAACCCGCATTGGCCCTATCGCGCCGCCCGGGAATTGAACGTCGAAAACCCGGCCTGGACCCTGCCCGCCCCATATGCCCACTGGCTGTCGCGCTATCGGTCCAGCTAGAAATCCGCGCGTTCCCGGTCGCAGCGCGCGACCTGTTCCCGGATATCGCCGAAAACGTCGGCTGACCGGCCCGCCGACAAGGACGGGCCGGCAGCGGCGTTCGATCAGGCGGCCCGTTCCAGGCCCGCGACCTGGGCGCAGGTCTTCAGAACCGCGACGCAGGCATCGGCCAGTTCCGCGCCCTTGACCTTGAAATGGTCCAGGAAGAAGCGGTGATGCTCATCGGTCTCGTGATAGATATGCGGTGTCAGCACCGCCGACAGAACGGGCACGTCGGTTTCCATCTGCGCCTGCATCATGCCGGAGATCACCGCGTCGGCGACGAAGTCGTGACGATAGATGCCGCCATCGACAACAAAGGCCGAGGCGACCACCGCGTCGAACCGACCGGTCCGCGCCAAGCGGCGGGCCAACAGGGGAATTTCCAACGCGCCGGGCACGTCAAATTCCTCGACCGTCGCCTGGACGCCGTCGTGTTCGGCCAGACGCGCGATGAAGGCGTGGCGGCACTGGTCGACAATGTCCGCGTGCCAGCGCGCCTGAACGAAGGCAATGCGGAAAGGTTTGGATTGGGTATTAGGGCTCTGATTCATGGCGCTCTCCTTATCTTCCAGAAGCCAGAATCAGGACGGACGGATAGATGCCGTCCGGCGAAAATCGCCGGTCGCCATGCCCCGCTCTCTCTCATCCGGACTGTAACCGTCGGCTTCGGAGTCTCACCGAATCTGCTGACCCCGATGGCGGATCGCCGCCGGGCGCTCGCGGGCTTCCGCCAAAGCGGTCACCGCCGGTGGGGAATTTCACCCCGCCCTGAGAACGTCTGCCGGAACCCCCGGCCGGGTCATTTATGTAGGGCCGTTTTCCCCCGTTTCGAGCGATTTTGCAATCCCGTCCTTGGGCGATATCGCCATTTAGCGGGTTACGTGCTCAATCCACGGATCGCCGCCTCGGTTTCCGCCGCCAGTCGCGCCATCAGCTCCGCCGCCGTCGTGCGCCTGGAAAGCCCCACCCCCTGCCCTGCCCAAAGGGACAGCAGGCCCGCGTCACCAGCCGCCGCCGCCGCCGTGCGCATCGGCCGGGTCAAGGCGTTCTGCCACGGGAACGGCAGCGGTCCGGCGGGGGAATCCGGGCCCTCGACCCGGTCCATGAAACGATTGCGAACGCCCCGCGCCGGACGGCCGGAGAAAGCCCGCGTAATACGCGTCTGATCCGGGCCCGCGTCCATCAGGGCCTGTTTGTAGCATTCGGCGGGCCCGGCCTCGGCGCAGGTCAGAAACGCCGTGCCCATCTGCACCGCCTGCGCCCCCAACGCCAAGGCAGCGGCGATCCCCCGCCCGTCCATGATCCCGCCCGAGGCGACGACCGGTATCGAGACCGCATCAACCACCTGCGGCACCAGAGCCATGGTCCCGATCAAGGCATCGTCCGTGAAACCGTCGAATAGTCCGCGATGACCGCCCGCCTCCGCCCCTTGGGCGATTACCGCGTCGACGCCCGAGCGCTCCAGAAGCACGGCATCGGCAGGCGTCGTCGCCGTGCCCATGATGAAGACGTCCCGCGCCTTCAGCGCCTGGATCGCGTCGTCAGGCAACGGACCGAAGGTGAAGCTGAATACCTGCGCACCGCTTTCCAGGGCGACGGGGAACGTCCGCTCGAACGGATCGGCCATGCTTTCGGGCAATTCCGCCGGAGGCGCCCCGACTTCCGCCCCCGACATCTCGACAGCGGCCAAAGCCCCGTCGATGTTATCCGGGCGGGACGGCACCGATTGCGGCGCAAACAAATTGACGGCGAAGGAACGGTTGGTCTGCGTCCGAATCTTGGATGCCGCGGCGCGCAGGGCGTCGGGCGTCAAATAGGTCGCGCCGCTACTCCCCAGACCACCGGCTTCCGAGACGGCGACGACCAGTTCCGGTGTGTCCCCGCCTCCGGCCATGGGGGCCTGGATAATCGGTTGGCTCAGTCCCAATCGGGTCATCAGGGGTGTCTGCACAGGCATGGCGCGGCTCCGTCGGTGGATCGTCCGATCAACCTACGCCCAGCCGGGTCCAGTGAAAACGATTTCGCCCCTTTAATTTTTCGGTCTCGAATTTTTCACTTGTGATATTGATAATCATTCGCATAGATTGTCGTCACCGGCGGGGCAGCCGGACAATTTCCTCGGTCACCGACCGATATCCGGTTGCCCTCCAAACGCACCCACTTGGGACAAACCGGAGTCGAACGCACCTATGTGCGATCTTTGCGGCGATAACAGCGAACACGTGGACCTGGTCCTGGACGATCTCCCGGCTGCGGCGATGAAGCGGCGGCGGTTATGGGAGATGACCTCGGGCTGGCATTGCTCGATTCTCGGCACCTGCCTGACCCTGTCGGACCTGCGCGCGCTGGCGCGGAAGCTGCCGCTTAAGACCCGCCCGGACTTCCCGATCGATTACCAACTGCACGGCTTTTTCGTGAAGGAAGCGGACCAGCAAGGCCGCGCCGCGAAGATGCTGAACAAGCTGCTCGACCGCAAACACACCCAGGCCATCAAACGCACCCGGGCCATGAAGACGGCGAAAGAGCTGGAAGCCCATTGGATCGAGTCGATGAAAGCCGGGGACATCCCCGGTCCCTATTGGGCGATCCTCAGCCATCCGGTCACGACCACGGACCTGTCGGAGCGCATGTTCGCCGACGTCCACATGCTGTCGCATCTTGTCGGCGCGTCCAACCGGGGCGACATCCGCCGCCTGACCGAGTTGGAAGAAGAAACCGCAACCCTGCGTGAGAAGCTCGCCAAGCAGCAGAACCACCACCGTCAGCGGCTGGAGGAAAAGGAAAAGCAGATCCTCGATCTGCGCGACCAACTTCATCACGATCCAGCCCGCGCCATCCGCGTCGCCCAACCGACCGCTGCTGCAAACGATACCGACGGCGCTTGCGCATCGATCCCCGCCCTTCAGGGTGAACTGCGCCACCTGGAGGCCCAGGCAACACAGGCCAACAGCACCATGCGCGGCCAACGCAGCCGGATCGACGAACTGACCCGCTTGGTCGATAGCCTGCTGGATGAAAACCGCTCGCTGGAAATGGCTTTGGTCCGGGAACGCGCCGAATGCGACGGCGGCCCGTGCGAAACCTCCTGCCCCATGGACCTGCGCGGGCGCTGCCTACTGTACGTCGGCGGGCGGCAACAGACCGTGCACCGCCTGAAATCCTTGGTCGAAGCCTGGAACGGCCAGTTCATCCACCACGACGGCGGGCTTGAGAAATCGATCCATGAATTGGCCGGCGCGGTGGTCAAGGCCGACGCCGTAGTCTTCCCGACCGATTGCGTCAGCCACGACGCGGCGCTTCAGGTCAAACGCCTTTGCCGCCAAACGATGAAGCCGTTCGTGCCGCTGCGCAGTTCGGGCGTGGCCTCGTTCGTCGCCGGGCTGCGCCATGGACTGGACGACATGACCGCGATGGGCGAAGCGAATTGAGCGACCTCATGACATCCTCCGCGCCCAACGCCGTTTTCTCGGAGCTGCCTTTCGTCGATCAGTTGATGCTTTGGGCGGTGCGCTTGTGGATGCGCGGCATGCAGGACGGCCATCATGACTTGGCGATCCTGGGCAAGGGGTTCGAGTTGGCGGGCGTGCCCGGCGCCCATACGGTACTGGATGGATTCCTGACCATCGTCGCGACATCGGCCACGGCGGCGGTCGATATCCGCGCGCCCCGATGCGGCGGCGTCAGCACCGACGAGCAAATTCTGATGACCGCCATGGGCAACCTGCAAGCCCCGGACGACAACACCGCTGAACAATGTAGCCAGGCGTTGTTCGCCGACCGCCTGCCGCCGTCAGCGCGGCGACTGGCTGTGGAATGGGCCGGACGACTGGCGGAAATGTTCGCCGATGCGGGCCTGATCATCGGCGGCAACAACACCAACCGAAACCGCAGCTTTCCGACCGCGGCGACGCGGATGTTCGCCGGGCCGAGCGCCGTGACCATTCACTGAGGTTCCAGGAGCCGCAAAAATTTTCCGTACGGCTTCGGCCGTCTCAATCGTCTTACAGACAGAAGCCCCCCCAATTGGAGTGATGTCGCCCGCAGGGCGAGCAAGACATAAAAAACCAAGGAGAGTTCTATGAAACGTATTGTCACCGCCGTCGCCGTGAGCTGTGCGCTCGCGGCCGTCGCCTTCCGGCCGAGCCCGGCCGCGGCCGCCGATCCGGCAAAGGTCGTCGAGACCTACGCCAACATCGCCCATGCGATGTACGAAGATTCGCTGCTGGCCGCCGAAACCCTGCGCAGCGCCGTCGGCGACCTGGTCGCCAAGCCGTCGCAGGCAACCCTGGTCCGCGCCCGCGCCGCCTGGCTGGCCGCCCGTCAGCCCTATCAACAGACCGAGGGCTTCCGCTTCGGCAACCCCGCCGTTGACGATTGGGAAGGCAAGGTGAACGCTTGGCCGCTGGACGAAGGCCTGATCGACTATGTCGATGCCGCCTACGGCAAGGAAAATGCCGACAATCCGTTCTACACCGCAAACGTCGTCGCCAATCCGTCGCTGAAGATCGGCGGCAAGACGATCGATGCCTCCAAGATCACCCCGAAATTGCTGTCCGAAAAACTGCATGAAGTCGACGGCGTCGAAGCCAACGTCGCGACCGGCTACCACGCCATCGAATTCCTGCTGTGGGGCCAGGATCTGAACGGTACCGGCCCGGGTGCAGGCAATCGTCCCTACACCGATTTCGACACCAAGAATTGCACCCATGGTCATTGCGACCGCCGTGGCCAGTATCTGACCGCCGCGACGGACCTGTTGATTTCGGACCTCAAGGACATCATCGCCCAGTGGGCCCCGGGTGGCGACGCCCGCAAGGCCGTGACCGGCGAACCCGCCAAGGGCGTGGCGGCGATCATCACCGGCCTGGGCAGCCTGTCTTACGGTGAATTGGGCGGCGAACGGACCAAGCTGGGCCTGATGCTGCACGACCCCGAGGAAGAGCATGATTGCTTCGCCGACAACACCCACAACTCCCACTACTTCGACCAGGTCGGCATGATGTCGATCTATGCGGGTCGCTATGCGCGCATCGACGGCTCCGTCGTTCAGGGCCCGAGCCTGAACGATCTGATCAAAGCCAAGGACGCAAAGCTGGCCGCGAAGATCGAAAAGGCCTTCGATGCGACCCTGAGCCGCATGCTGGTCATGAAGGAAACCGCCGACCGTCGGGTCATGGCCTATGACCAGATGATCGGTGAAGGCAACGTTGCCGGTAACAAAATCATCCAGGACGTGGTCGACGGACTGGTCGCGCAAGCCAAGGCGATCGAGACCGCGATGGCGCCGCTGGGGCTCACCGGCGTCAAGTTCGAAGGCTCCGACAGCCTTGACAATCCCTCTGCCGTGTTCAAATAGCAGAGGGTAGAGGGAACGGCGGCGTCCGCGCACCACCGGACGCCGCCGTTCGCCTTTCCGACCAGCCGACCCAAACCACGCCTGAATAAGACCAACCGCCGAAGGACACCCTCCCGGCATGTTTCCGGCCCCCCGCCTGGCCAGTATTGCCCTTGCGGCAAGTTTGATCACCACGACCGCCGCCGCAGATGCGACCGACGACCGGGTGAGGCGGGTCCTCAAGCCAACCACCGATTTCTCCAAAGCCGAGGCCTATGAAGCCATGTCCGGCGGGGCCGCGACCTCGACCAAACCGGTCAACGCCAATGCCTTCACCCATGCTTCGGCCAATATGCCGATCGACCGTGAATTGAACTTCAAGGTCGGCAACGGCTTTTTCAAACGCCTGTGGGTTTCCGCCCCGGCGTCGACCCGGTCCGCCGATGGCCTGGGCCCCTTGTTCAATGCACGGTCCTGCATGCGCTGCCACCTGCAGGACGGACGCGGCCACCCGCCCAAGGCGAACTGGCCCGACGACAGCGCCGTCTCCATGTTCCTGCGCCTGTCGATCCCGCCGCAAACGGATGAACAGCGCCAAGCCGTCGCGTCGTCGCAGGCCATGGTCATCCCCGAGCCGACCTACGGCACGCAACTCCAAGACTTCGCAATCCAGGGCATCGATCCCGAAGGCCGCATGCACATCACCTATGCCGAAGAGCCCGTGACCCTGGGCGACGGCACGGTGGTCAACCTGCGCCGTCCGACCTATCGCGTGACCGACGCCAAGTACGGCCCCCTGCATCCACGGGCGATGCTGTCTCCCCGCGTTGCGCAGCCGATGATCGGTCTGGGCCTGCTGGAGATGATCGACGAGGCCGATATCCTTGCCGGGGCCGACCCCGACGACCGGGACGGCGACGGCATCAGCGGACGCGCGCAACGCACGCTCGACAAGGCCACGGGTAAGGTCGCGCTTGGGCGGTTCGGCTGGAAAGCCGGCGACCCGACGATCCGCCAACAATCAGCGCATGCCTTTTCCGGCGATATCGGCATTTCCACGCCGGTGGTTCCCGCTCATTGGGGCGATTGCACCCAGGCGCAGACCGTCTGCCGCGCGGCGCCCCATGGCGGCACCACGCCGGACAAGGCCAACCCCACCGCCGACGGCATGGAAGCCTCGGAGAAAATTCTTGGTCTTGTCACCTTCTATTCCCGGAACCTTGCCGTACCGAAGCGCCGCAAGGTCGACGATCCCCAGGTTCTGGCGGGCAAGAAAGCATTCTATGAAAGCGGCTGCATCGCCTGCCACCGGCCCAAATTCCTGACCCGTACCGATGCCGCCCATCCCGAACAATCCCGACAGTTGATCTGGCCCTATACGGACATGCTGCTGCACGACATGGGCGAAGGCCTGGCCGATAACCGGCCCGAAGGCCGCGCCGATGGCCGCGAATGGCGCACGCAACCGCTGTGGGGCATCGGTTTGACCAAGATCGTCAACGGCCATACGTTCTTCCTGCACGATGGCCGCGCCCGCAATCTGGTAGAGGCGATCCTATGGCATGGGGGCGAAGCCCATGCCGCGCGGGAAAAAGTTCGAACCATGTCTACAAAGGAGCGGGAGGCCCTACTCGCCTTCCTCAATTCGTTATGATCTATTCCCCCCACAAGTCATTTTCGGTCGGCCGCCTCATCGGCCTCGCCGTAACGGCGGTTCTATTGACCGTCGCCCAGGGCCCCGCCTGGGCAGCGGCGAAAGACATCGATTTCGCCAAGATCAATGCGGCCATCGTCAAAGACCATCTTCTGCCCCGCTATCACATCTTCACGGAAAGCACCGGCGTGCTTGAAAAAGCCACGACGGCGCTCTGCCCGCAAGTTTCGCCCGACAACCTGAAAGCCGTGCGCACCGCGTTTCACGACGCCATGGATGCTTGGGAAGAAGTCGAACACCTTCGCCAGGGACCGCCCGCGACCGGCGAGCCGCACATCCGCATCAAGTTCTGGCCGGATCGCAAGAACCTGGTCGACAAGCATCTGGCGCGCCTGATGGCGGGCAAGGATGCGAACATCCTGACGCCCGAGCCGTTTGCCCATACCTCGATCGCCGTGCAGGGCTTTCCCGCCATGGAGCGCCTGATCTTCGCCGAGGATGCCGCGACCGGCCTCAAGGGCGGTGACGGCCCGGTCAAACCTTGCGCCGTGGTTCAGGCCATTGCCGTCAACCTGCACGCCATCGCATCCGACCTTGAGGGCCGGTGGACGAAAGACCCCGCCGTCGGCCGCCCAGCCAAGCGGGTGACCACCGACCTGTTCAACGACCTGGCGACGGGCCTGGGCGCATTGGCCGAATTGAAACTGGTCGCCTTTCGCGGCACGAACGACAAGCTCCGCCCCCACCGGGTCGAAAACTGGATGAGCGGCCGGGGCCTGCGCAACGTGACCCACAACCTGATGGCACTGGAAGACCTGTACGACGGATTGGCCAGCGATCCCGCCGCAGGCATGACCGACACACCCGAGGACGAACTGATCCGCGGACAATTCAAACAGATCATCAAGAACGCACGCGAACTTGGCCCGTCGATCGTCGCCGTGTTGAAGACCGAGAAAGGCCCGCTGCGCCTGAAGGTTTTGAAAAGCGACATCCTGGACCTGCGCGAGCTGGTGATCGTCAACCTGACCGAAGCCATGGGCCTCGTCCTCGGCTTCAACTCTTTGGACGGAGACTGAACCATGGATATGAACCGTCGAACCCTTTTGAACCTGGGCGTGGGAGGCTTCGTCTTCCTGTCGGCCACACCGCTTTGGGCCGCCGCCCGCGATACCGCCGATGCCGGGCCCCGATACCTGGGCGTTCGCCGCCTGGGCGATGGCCGCGCCGAGCCCTATCGCTTCGCCGCCTGCGTCGCCGACCGCAACGGACGGGTGACCCGCGACGTCGCCCTGCCGGGCCGGGGCCACGGCTTCGCCCTGCATCCCGACCATACCCATGCGGTCGCCCTGGCGCGGCGCCCGGGCACGTTCGCCACGGCCTTCGACCTGGACGGCGACGCACCGGGGCTGACGTTTCACGCGCCCGAGGGACGCCATTTTCAGGGCCACGCCGTATTCGACCCGGCGGGCCGATATCTGTTCGCCACGGAAAACGATTACGACAACGAACGGGGCTGCATCGGCGTTTATGACCGCGCCGACGGCTACAAGCGCGTCGGCGAATTGCCGAGCCACGGCATCGGCGCGCATGAGTTAATCTTGATGCCCGGTGGTAAGACCTTCGCCATCGCCAACGGCGGCATCCTGACGCATCCCGATATGGGCCGGGCCAAATTGAACCTCGACACCATGGCCCCCAATCTGGCCTACGTCGACATGGCCAGCGGTCGTCTGGAAGACAGCGTCTCCTATCCGGAAGGACGCCTGCGCAAACTCAGCATTCGCCACCTGGCCGCATTCAACGACGGTCGCGTCGTTTTCGCCTGTCAGGACCAGGGGCAGACCACCGATGGCCTGACGCTGGTCGGCTTGCACCGTCCGGGATCGGGCAAGATCGAAGACTTGGAAGCCCCCGAGGCGACGACGATGAGCTTGGTCGGCTATTGCGGATCGGTCGCCGTCGATCCGGCGGGAACCCTGGCCGCCGTCAGCGCCCCGCGCGGCAACCGCGTGCTGTTCTGGGACACGGAAAGCCGCAAGCTGACCTCGACCCTGCCGCTGACCGACGGCTGCGGCCTGGCCCCAGGGCCCAAGGCCGGGACATTCGTTCTGACCAGCGGCTCCGGCGCGTTCATGATCGACGACCCGGTCGGAAACAAACCCAAGGACCCCGGTCACACGGGCAACGCCCCCTGGGACAACCATCTGACGGCGGTGCCCCCGGCCCGCTCCGCCTGATCAAACAACAGTCCTCGAAAAGGCCCCGGTTTCCGGGGCCTTTTTTTGTCTGCGCGGCCCTTGACGACCGCCAACGACGCGACCACATTTCCGTTATTGACAATCATTCGCAGATCGAATGATAATCATTATCAACAACAAATCGGAACTTGGGACGCTCATCCATGTACGTCTGTAACTGCAACGGCATCACGGACTCCGAAGTTAAGGAAGCGGTGCGGAACGGCGCCGAGAAATGGGACGACGTCCATACCTATTTCGATTGCGCGCCGTGCTGCGGCAAATGCGAATGCGAAATTTCCGATGCGATCTGCAAGGCCCGTTGCGAAGGCGAGCCTACCGCCGAGCCGGTGTTTGGCACCCCGGCCCTGGTCATGGCGGGATAAGATGTTTCTCTGGCGATCACTGAAGCCGTTTGCCGTTCTTTCCGCCCTATCGGCGTTGCACCGCCGCGTTGCGCCAGTGATTGCTCCGCCCAAGACGCCTCAAGACAAGGCTGCTGGCGGCACGCCCCCCCTGCACCTTGCTAATCCCTGCGACCCGAACAGCCTGACGTAACGGTCCAACTCTTTCCCGATTTACCCTAACTCCGCCCGGTCAACGCCGGCTGATCGCGCTTTGCCGATCTATATATCCTTGTCCGCCTTGGGCGGCGGCCCGAAGCCGAACCGGGTCAGCCGCGCCTGCCCTTCGGATGATAGCAGGAACTCCATCAAGTCCCTGGCGGTTTCGTCACTATCCCGCCCCGCCGTGGCGCCATAGACGGCCTGGACCTCGAACGCGGGCGGAAAGCGGGCATAAGCTAGGCGCTTGCTGCGCGCGCAGGCTTCGCGACACATGGTCTCATACGCCAGCATGATATCCGCGTGGCCCTGCACGACTATCCCGCCATAGCGGCCCAGGGGCGAGACGACCCGGATATCTTCGCCGCCGCCCGACAGAATGCGCGCCCGCGCCGCCGGGGCCGTTGTCGCATCGGCGGCAAGCGGCGCCAAGCGATCCAACAGCATCACCGCATAATCGCCGGAGGGGTCCGCCCCTGGGGTGGACATGCCAATACGGGTAGCAGGGTCGAGCATTGCCTCGACCACCGTATCGTCCCTAAAGCCCCGTTCCTTCAGAAACAGCGCCGCCAGGCGATTGGTCGCGAATGCCTGAGGCGCACTGCCCCATCCCTCGGCATGCAGACGCTGCGGATGGGCCATGTTGGCGGAACAGAACAGATCGCAGTTTGCCCCCTTCAGAATTGCCGCCGCCAGCGTACCCGAGGCGCCAAAATGGAATGCCGGATTGCGCGGCCAATCTGTAAACACTCCGCCGCCGCCGGACAACGGCATGCGCAGGCTCCCTGCCCCCCAAACGGCGGGCGGACGGCGGGAATGGGGCGGGCGTATAGAAGTGCTCATGGTTGTAGCAGTCTATGAGAACGCCCTTGGCCCCGAAAGACTGAACGTCGTAGGTTCGGTCTGAAAAACAACCATCCAATGTAGGAGCCCGCACCATGCAAATCAGCGCCCGGAATCAGATCAAGGGAACCGTTAGCGAGGTTAAGGACGGCGTCGTCACGGCGCAGGTGACCGTCGATATCGGCGGCGGCAACACCATCGTCTCTTCGATCACCCTGGACTCGGTCAAGAACCTGGGCATCGCCGTCGGCAAGGAAGTAACCGTCATCGTCAAGGCGTCGGATGTTATGCTCGGCGCGTGACCCCCTACGGCTGAGCCGAAACGAACAAAGGGGCGGCCCGTGGCCGCCCCTTCGCATGTGCAATTCGATGCAATCGGATCAGGCTTCGGCAACCACCGGGTTGCCCAGAACGCCGATGCCTTCGATTTCGACCTCGACCCGGTCGCCCGCCTTCATCCAGCCCGGAGGCTTCATGGCATGGGCCACGCCCGACGGTGTGCCGGTTGCGATCACGTCACCCGGCTCCAGGGTCATGAATTCAGACAGGATGGACACCAGCTTGGCGACGCCAAAGATCATGTCACCGGTGTTGGAATCCTGGCGCGTCTCGCCATTGACCCGCGAGGTAATGCGCAGGCCCGAAGCACCCGGCGGCAGGTCTTCCGGGGTGACCACGACGGGGCCGAGCGGGCCGGTGCCGTCGAAGTTCTTACCCTGGGTCCACTGCGGGGTCTTGCGCTGATAGGCGCGCACGGACACGTCGTTGAACATCGTGTAGCCGAACACATGCTTCAGGCCTTGATCCTCGGGGATCGCCCGGCCGCCCTGGCCGACGATAAAGGTCAATTCGGCTTCGTAGTCAAAGGTATCGCTGACCTTGGGCAAGATCACCGGCGCCTCGGCGGGAACCAGCGAGGTCGCCCAACGCACGAATAGCGACGGATACTCGGGAATGTCGTGCCCGCCTTCGCGGGCATGGGCGGCATAGTTCAGGCCGACGCAAATGAACTTGCCGGGGCGCTCGATCGGCAGTGCCGGGCGCACGTCGTTCAATGCCAGACGGGCCTTGTCCGGGGCTGCGGCGACCGCGCCCACGACTTTGGCCAGGGCTTCGCCCCCGCCATTGATCAGGTCCAAAATCGTCTTCGGAAGGCCGCTGCCGCAGGCCGCGACGTCGACAACCCGGTCGCCCTCAACCACGCCCAGGCGTGCATCGCCGCCGGTTTCAAACATCATCAACTTCATGGATGGATTCCTTTTCGGAGAGTTTTTTTATGCTCTCAACCAAAAGCCCCGGAACCAGGGGTTTTGTCAATAGAGCGCCGAACAACAACGCCGACCCGAAGGTCGGCGCTGCCGGTCGACTAATGTAACGAGACGACTAATCTTCGTGGCGCTGCAGGATCACGCCATACCAGCCAAGGCCGTCGTAATCCTCGTAGCCGATGGTCTGGGCATAGGCGACGACGTCTCCGGCGTCGTTCATATAGGCCCCCTTGCGGCCGTGCGACGTATCCAACGGGAAGCGCTGATACAGACCGTTATTGTCGGAGCTGGAAATCACGCGGTGATCGCGATCCAACAGCATCACACGGGTGCGCTGCCATTCACTGGCGCTGAACGACGGCTCGTCGCAAACGATCGACCGCCCCTGTTCCTGCCAGTCGAAGAAGATACCCAAGACGCCGATGGTATCGGCGAAACGCTCGCCGCCTTCGCGCACCGCGGCGGAATAAATCGCCGCCGGGCGCTGCCCATGCAGCGCGTCGGGCCGGATATCGTCGACCACGTATTCGTCGCCCGACTGGGTCCGCATGGCATCGCGAAACCATTTTTCCCCGGCCACGCTTTTGCCGATCTGCCCCGGAAATTCGCTGGGGTTCGAGATTGCAATGACGTTCCCGTCCTTATCGGCGAGAACCAGGTTCATATAAACCGTGTAATACAAGTTGATGACGGCGAGGCGCTCCCCGGCATGCTTGGCCGTGTCGGCGGTCGGGTTCTGAAGTGCCTGCCAGAACGCGCTGTCCGTCGCCCACCACCGCACGTCGGCAGTCCGCTCGAACAAGTTGCGGACGATCAACTGAACCAGCGTCTGCGACATTTCGGTTAGGCGCTGGCTTTCCATGCGACCGGCCAGATCATTCGTCAGGTAGCGAAGATCGTCCAACTGCCCCATCACGACGGACTGGAAATCCTTGGAGTTCTTGTCCGCCTGTTCCGCCAGGTTCTTGACCTCGGTCGCGACGATGGCGAACCCTCGCCCGGCCTCGCCTGCTCGTGCGGCCTCGATGGTCGCGTTCAATGCCAGCAACTTCGTCTGCGCGGCGATTTCCTGATTGATCTTGGAAAAATGCGAAACCTGAGCATTCAGGTCTTCGGTCATTTTACGGATAACGCGCGGCGACGCATTTTCCGCTGTTTTTCTGATGTCGTTGGACGAACCGTTCGAACTTCCCGAATTGCTCGATTCAGTGCCCAGTTTACCCGATCCGATGTAGTTCATTTATTTTCTCCGCTTTTTGTTGCCCCAAGTACGGTCAAAAACCGACCTCTCCTCCATCCGGATTTTCTTATTGATCGGATGTTTCCTTAACGTGACACCTCCTGACCTTTTCGATCGTCCGAACCGGCGCAGACATGCCCGTTTCCGCAGCCGGTATGAATGCCCGGCACGGCCACGCTGCGTATGGTCGGAAGTGAAAGTGCGATGGTCTGGTCGTGGTAGATGCGCACGTTGTTCTTTAGTCTTAATCTGCCCCCGGTCAAAACATCGGGGAGTTTCACCGTAGATGCGAGCAGCTCACCTCGTTATGCAGAAAGAGGTTTTGATGCTGCTGCCCTCGGCATCACTTGCGCAAATCCTGTGCCAAACATCCAATACAAGAAAAATACAAGTTTGATCAGTCCATTAGGTCTCACACCGAATGGAACTCAGTTTTATTTTCACACCAACTTTTCTGCATAAAATTCCTGCAAAATCATGATTTTGCATATTTTATGCGCACACGTTGCGGGCCAAACAAAAGAAAAGCCCCACCGTTTGGCGGGGCTCCTGTTCGTCGAACTCAGCGTGGATTACAGAGGATAATCCCGTTCCGGATCAATGCCGCAGGACTCGATGAACTTGCGCACCTGCATCACGCCATCCTTGTTTAACGTCCGCTGCGGATGCGCGAAATTCACGCTATGGCCGTTCAGCACCACATGGACCTTGCCGGACTGGGTTTCGCTGACTTCGCCGCCCATTTCCTGAAAGACGCTTTCGACATCCTTGATCGCGACGTTTCCGGCGATGGGATGGGCGAAAAGGGAATGCAGAATCTTACGGTGATGATGGTTCATGATGTCCTCTCTCGGTTTTGTAGAGGACGGTAATCCTTCCCGCAGCACCCGACAATGATGCAGGTCAAACGGCCTTGGATACCCGACACAAAAGGCTCTTCAGGTTCGTCTGATCGGAAATCGGGTCGCGCTGAGTCTTATCGGTCAGGAAGTTGACCGGGTTCCACGGATGATACGGCTGCCTCTCCCCCCATCCGATGGGGATGAACACGGCGGAGCGGCGAATGCCCGGCGTAACCCAGGCCCGGGCCTCCACCGATCCATGATTGGTCTCGACCTTGACCCGGTCGCCATCGGCGATGCCCAGCGCTTTCGCCCGTTCGGGGTGAAGCTGTGCATAGAGGTCCGGCCACATTTCCTGCGACTGCCAGAAATAATGGGTCCAACTATGGAAATGCGGGGCCGGCGGACGCCCGGTGACCAGCTCCATATCAAAGCCCTGGTTCCGCAGCCGCGCGCCCGGTGTCTCTTCGTTCGGGGTGACGATCCGCCCCGGCACGGCCAGGGTGTTGGGGTAGAACGGCGAACAAACGCCGTCGCCCGCATCGTCGTCCAACAGCTCGACGAAGGGCAGATCGACCAATTGTTCGCGCTCGCTATAAAACTGCGGCAAGGCCGACAGGCCCAAGGCTTGGAACTTGTCTTCCATCCCCTGGGACCAAAATTGCAGCTTTCCGTTATGGGTTGGAAAGCGATGGCCCTCCGGCGCGCCGAACGCCGTTGTTCCTTCAAGGTACAGGGTGTCCTGCTCCGGCGCGTCCTCGCTGGCCACCGGAAAGCGCACCCAGCGATGCGGCTGGGCATGCAGGCGCTTTTGCGTTAGGCCGCGCAGTTGCGGATGATTGATCATCTCCGCATCCCAAAAATGCGCGATGTCCTTGTACTCTTCCTTCATCACGTCGCCGAAGCCCAGGCGGCGGCCCAACTCGGTCCAGATCCAGCCGTCCGGCTGGGCCTCGCCGGGCGGATCGATCATCTTGTCGTTCCAGGGCACGCGGCGGTCGTCGTTGGCGCGGCCGATCCCGCCCTTCTCGACTCCGCCAGCCGCGGGCAGGACATAGTCGGCAAAGGCCGAGGTTTCATTCTCGAACAATTCGATATGGACCAGCAGGTCCAGGGCCTTGAACGCCTCCCGCGTATGGTCCTGCCCCGGCCAATGAGCCATCGGGTTGTTGCAGGCGATCAATGCCTTCAACGGATATGGACGGCCCTGCAGGATCGCCTCGGTCCAACCGGCGGGGCTTTTGCGGATCTTCGGTTTGGTGATCGGGGTACGTCGTTCCTCGGGCGCGTCGGCCCAGAGCGGCGGCGCCGCCGACATGTTCATGTAGCCCCCGCCCCGGCGACCCCAGTTGCCGGTGATCGCCGCCAGATACATGAACACGCGGTTGGTCTGAACCGAATTGGTATGCTGGTTGATGCCCCGGCTGCAGAAGATCATGCAGCCGTCCGCCGCCGCGACGTCCTCGGCCAGGCGGCGGATTTCATCGGCGGGAATGTCGGTGATCGGCGCGGCCCATTCGGGGGTGTAGCCCTGGGCATTGAGGTAGTCGCGCCATACCTCCCAACCGTCGACCCATTCGTCGCAGAACTTCTGATCCTGCAACCCGGCGGCCAGAATGTGCTGCGACATCGCCAGCCCCAGGGCCATATCTGTGCCCGGGCGGATCGGCAGCCAGCGATCGGCCTTGGTCGCGGTGACCGTCTGGCGCGGATCGACCACCACCATTTTGGCCCCGTTGCGGACCCGCCAGTCGTTGACCATGCCGAAATAGACAGGCCGGGTTTCGCCCTGGTTATCGCCGATATACAGGTACATGGCGGCGCTGCCGATATCGTCCTCGACATAGCTGTTGCCGCAGCCGCTGCCGCCCATGGTCATGGAATAGGCCAGCACCTTGCCCGCCGCGCAGAACGGATCGGTCGTCTCGACGTTGGGTGTGCCCCACATCTGCTCGAACAGGCGGATATATCCCCGCGTCGTCACCAACCCCGTGCGCGTGCCACAGAAGATACCCAGGGCTTCGGGTGTTCCAACCTCGCGCAGGGGACGCAGCTTGTCCGCGATCTCGTCCAAAGCCTGATCCCAAGTAATCCGCTCGAACTTGCCCTCGCCCCGCGCGCCAACGCGCTTCAGCGGATGCTCCAAGCGCTGCTTGCCGTGATACATCTGCAGGGTCAGCTGCGATTTCGGGCAGACCTTGCCCTTCAACACCGGGTCGTCCTCGTTGCCGGTGATGCGGACGACCTCGTCCCCGGCGAAATGGAATTTCACGCTGCACGTGTTGAAGCACAGCGAACAGCTGCCTGGCTTGGCATGGTCTGATTTCCGCTCGGCGCGCGGCAGGCCATAGGGGAACGCCGCCCCGGCCTCGCCCTCGAACGCCGACTGCGCCGCCGGTGGGTCGACCACCGCCGGCTGCCGCCGCTCGGCCAAGGGCTTCGACACCTCGGCCCGCGGCAGGCGGTCGAGATAGACCGTCGCCGGACCAAGTAGGAAAGAATCATGATCGCGGACCGTTCGCCCCTCGTCCGCCGCGCGCGCCAGATGATCGTCCCGCTCGCCGAAGCTGATGGCGTGGCCGGGACAAACGCTGGCGCAGGCCGTGGTCGACATGCCTTCGGCCCGGCGGTCGGTACATAAATCGCATTTGACCGCGTGATGACCGCGCGGGTCGTAGCCCATGGCCCCGTAGGGACAGGCGACGACGCATTCGCCGCAGCCCGTGCATCGGTCTTCGTTGACCGTGACGATCCCCGTTTCCGGGTCCTTGAGGATCGCCTTGGGATTGACCGGGCAGGCCCGCAGGCAGGCAGGCCGCTCGCAGTGCTGGCAGGACACGGTCAGGAAATCCAGCGCCGGGCTGTCCGGATCGCCGAGCCAGACCACGCGATTTCGGTATTCGCCCGGGCCCAGGCCGTGTTCCTGCTTGCACGCCACCTCGCAGCTTTTGCAGCCGATGCAGCGTTCCAGATCGATCATCAAGGACAGGCGGCTCATGGCTTTTTCATCCTCCCAAGGCGGCCAAGTGCCACCAGGTAATCGGCCCGCCATCTGCGACGTAACCCGCGAAGAAGGTCACCGTGACGACATGAACCACAATGCCCAGAACGAACAGTCCGGCCAGGATCATATGTAGGGGCCGCCACCACGCCTGGGCCGCGCCCACGCTCTGCCGCGCCCCGATCAACGCTTCTTCGCGCAACACCAAACGGCGATAGGCCAAGGTCTTGAACGGGCGGCGCAACCAATGACCCAGATGCGGCGAAAACAGCGCCTCGGACGCCGCCGGGTCGAGGCGCGCCAGAAGCGCCTGCTTCTCGGCGATCACCGCCGCCAGTCTTTTCCGCAAGGCCGGATCGGGTGCCGCGAAGACCTGGCGCTTGGTGCCCATGGTCGCCGCCATGCGCTTCGCCCCACGCAGCCGCGCCCAAATCCCCAGCGCCGCCAGCCCGGCCAAGGCCAGGAGAAGCAGCGCCGGAGGACGGCGCATGTAGCCGCCCGAATGGACGACGATCAGAACCGTCCCGATGCAGGCCAGCATGACATGGGCTGAAAACCACCGGGGCGGAGAAGCCGCCATCCCGCCGCGCTTGACCACCAGAAACCCCGCCGCCCCTAGCAACATGGCCGCACCGACAACGCCGGTCAGGTAAAGCTGCATGCTGCCCGGCACCCGCCATTCCGTCGGCAGGAACGGACGCACCGCCGCATAGGCTGCGATGGCCGCGACGGCGATGCCGACCGCCCATAACAGATCGCGGTTGCTAAGGTCGGGCCTAGGCATTTTGAGGGAAAGTCGGACGGGCGGTGGGCGGCGCCGACCGCATTCGCGGACCGGCTGATCGACTGGCTGGCAATTGGGCCTCCCAACCCGTTCGCATGGCGCAGGGACATATTTATTAAAAATGATATTACACATCATCCGGCCATGGTGGGAAGAGCGCTCTTGCCAAAGGGCCGTTCCATGCCGTAACACCATGGCGTCCTTGGTTCCCCGACAACGGACAAGTTCCGGGGGATCAAAAGGGAACGCAGTAGGTGCTTACCCATTAGGGGGCGCCGATCTGCGGCTGTACCCGCAACTGTGAGCGGAGAGACGGCGGCTGAATAACGCCACTCGGATTCGTCCGGGGAAGGCAGGCCAACGTCACTGACCCGCGAGCCAGGAGACCTGCCAAGGAACGCGTCGCCCAGCCGTCGGTCGGGAATTGCCGGAGGCGCGGTACAGACCGTTTGTGGTGACGCCTTGTTGGTGCGGCAGATTGCCGATTATCGCCACGGGGTGTCTGGCTGGATCCCGAAATCCGGGAACCTTCTTCGTCCCCAACGATAGCGGCAATCCGTTCCGTGCACTTGGTGTGCCGGGCGGTCCCTGAACGCGCGAACGAGGTGTCTGGAACCTTTGTGGTTCGACGCCGGGGATCGGCGCGTTCATTCAGGGGTCCATATAGGCATCGAGCGCGCGTGCTGCGGCCCGTCCGGTTGTTCGAACGAACAACCGGAGGAGGTTCGAATGCTTGTTCGTTATGTGAAGTCCCTGCTCCCCGCGCGTGGCGCGGCGGGCGCAATCCTAATCGCCACAATCCTATCCACCCCGTCGGTCGCCGTGATGGCCGCCGACGACACCCGCGCGCTGGAAACGGCCCGCATCCTGCCCGAGGTCGTGGTCTCGGCCTCGATGGTGCCGACATCGTCCGATGCCGTCGGCAGCGCCGTTACGGTGATCACCGCCGACGAAATCGAACGCAAACAGGTGCGCGTCCTGTCCGACGTGCTGCGCGAGGTTCCGGGCGTGGCGGTCAACCGCTCCGGCACCGTCGGCACCCTGACCCAGGTCCGTATTCGCGGGGCCGAAGGCAATCATACCCTGGTGATCATCGACGGGATCGAGGTCAACGACCCCGCCGGCGGATCGGAATTCGATTTCGGCCAACTGCGCGCGGGGGATATCGAGCGCATCGAAATCCTGCGCGGCCCGCAATCGGCGCTTTACGGCAGTGACGCCATCGGCGGCGTGATCAACATCGTCACCAAAAAGGGCAAGGGACGACCGACGGTCGAACTCAGCGGCGAAGGCGGCTCTTTCGCCACCGGCAATGCTTCGATTGGCCTGCGCGGCGGAACCGACCTGTACAACTATTCCCTGGGCGCCTCGGGCTACCGCACCGCCGGGATTTCCATCGCCCCGGAAGACGACGGCAATACGGAACTGGACGGCAACGAAAACGCGACCCTGAACATGAAGCTGGGCTTCACGCCGTTGGACAACCTGTCCATCGACCTGTTCGGACGCTACGTGAAGGACTCGGTAGAGACCGACAACCAACCCTCGGTTGCCGGGATCATCAAGACGGTGGATTCCGACGGGATCACCGACACCATCCAGCGGTCCGGCGGCCTGCGCGCCAAGTACAGCATGTTCGACGGCGCCTGGGTCCAGACCCTGGGTGGCGCCATTCATACGGACCGCGCCGAGACCCGAACCAACCGGGTCGAGACCTATCACGCCGACGGCGACAAATGGCGCTTCCACTATCAAAGCGATCTGAGATTCGACACCCCGTCGGTCGCCGGGGCACAACACGGGCTGACCTTTCTGGCCGAGCGTGAAGACGAAACCCAGTTCACCAAAAGCAACTACAGCACCTCGGACCGCGACCTGACGAACTACGGCTATGTCGGCGAATACCGCGTCACCCTATGGGAAAGCCTGCACCTGACGGGCGGGTTCCGCTATGACGACAACGACATCTTTAAGGACAAGCGCACCTATCGCGCCACCGCGGCCTATGTGCATCAGCCGACGGGCACGCGCCTGCACGGCAGTTACGGCACGGGATCGAAGAACCCGACACTGACGGAACTGTACGGCTCAACGCCGACCTATACCGGCAACCCGAACCTGACGCCGGAGACCAGCCGGGGTTGGGACCTCGGGATCGAGCAAGGCTTCCTGGAAGACCGGGTCGTCGCCGACGTGACCTATTTCAACAACCGGATCACCGATCTGATTACCGGCAGCGGAAACACGTCGAAGAACCTGAGCGGGGTCAGCAAGATTCAGGGCGTCGAATTGTCCGTCGCGGCGGACATCGGCTATGGCCTGAGCCTCAAGGGACAATACACCTATACCGACGGCCAGGACGCCGACGGCAAGGAACTAGTCCGGCGCGCCAAGCACATCGCCAGCGTCAACCTGTCCTACTCGTTCTTGGAGGATAAGGCCAAGATCGATTTGGGCGTCGACTTCAACGGCACCCAGAAAGACACCGAATATTCCAACAGCTACGGCACCAGCCGGACCGTTCCCTTGGATGCGTACTACCTCGTCAATGTCGCCGGGTCGTACGAATTCATGGATGGGATAGAGGTGTTCGGGCGGGTCGAAAACCTGCTCGATCAAAGTTACCAAGACGTCCTGTTCTACGACCAACCGGGGATCGCCGCCTACGTCGGCATCCGCAGCCGGTTCGGTCTGTAGGAAGGGGCGGAAGCATGCGCCCTCGCACGGTCCGGGCCCTGACCATGGCGGCGATCCTCGCCTTGGTAGCCTCAACCGCCGCTGCGGCCGGGGCCCGCCCGCAGCGGGTTGTGTCCATGAACCTGTGCACGGACCAGCTTGTCCTGTTGCTGGCCGCGCGGGGGCGCATCGCTTCCGTTTCCTATCTCGCCTTCGACCCCGAAGTTTCCTATTTCGCCAATACCGCCCAAGAACTTCAAGCCAATCATGGACTTTACGCTAACCATGGATTGGCCGAGGAAATCCTACCCCTTGGCCCCGACCTGATCCTGGCCGGAACTTATACGACCCGCGCCACCGTCGCCGTGCTGCGCCGTTTCGGCCACCGGGTGCTGAGGCTCGAACCGGCGGACGGGTTCGACGCCATCCGCAAGAATATCCGGACCGTCGCCCGGGCCCTGGGAGAGACGGCCAAGGCGGAGCGCATCATCGCCGCATTCGACCGCCGCCTGTCCGCCGTCGCCCCAGACCGCGACGCAACGACGCCGCGCGCCATCGTCCTGCAACCCCGGGGGATGACGACCGGGCCGGGATCGCTGGCCGACGGCATCCTGCGCGCCGCCGGGCTGCTCAACTTGTCCGCCGACCTGGGCGTGACCGGGATGGGCTTTCTGCCGCTGGAGCGGATCATCCAGGCCGAGCCCGACCTGTTGGTCGTGGCCGCCCGCCCCGAGGGACGCCCTTCGCTGGCGCATCAGGCGCTGCGCCATCCGGCCTATGCCGCCGTCAACCGGGCCCAGCGGATCGAATTGCCTGCCGGCCTGTGGACCTGCGGCGGGCCGCAAGCCGCCGACGCCGTCGAAATCCTGGCCCGCGCCGCCCATGACTGGCGGCGGGCCACCGACACGGGATTAAAACCTTGACCCCTTCACCCTCTCGCCTGTTTCGAAACGAACTTCCCTTCGTCCCGCTGGTCGCGGGGCTTGGCCTTTTGGTCGCGCTGTTGTTCGCGGCCTCGATCCTGTTGGGGCGGGCGGGCCTGTTGCTGCCCGACGCGGGCCTGTTCGCCGCCATCCCGGACACCCCGCAGGCGGTGATCCTGCGCGACCTGCGCCTGCCGCGCGCGATCCTGGCCCTGGCCATCGGCGCGGCCCTGGGCATGTCGGGGGCGGCGCTGCAGGGCCTGTTGCGCAATCCCCTGGCCGAACCGGGAATCGTCGGCGTTTCGGGCACGGCGGCGCTGGGCGCGGTCGTCGCCTTTTACACCGGCCTGTCGGCGGCCTATCCCCTGGCCCTGCCGCTGGGCGGGATGATCGGCGCGGGGCTGGCGGTGGCGCTGTTGTACCTGTTGGCCGGACGCGATGCGCCGATCCTGACCCTGATCCTGGCCGGGGTCGCGATCAACGCCATGTCCGGCGCGCTGACGACCCTGGCCCTCAACCTGTCGCCCAATCCCTATGCCGCATTCGAGGTTTTCTTCTGGCTACTCGGCGCGCTGACCGATCGCAGCATGGAGCATGTCGTCCTGGCCCTGCCCTTCATCGCCCTGGGCCTTGCCTTGCTGGCGACGACGGGACGCGGATTGGACGCCCTGACCCTGGGCGAGGACGTCGCCCGCAGCCTGGGTTTCGGTCTGGCCGGATTGCAGGCGCGGGTGATCGTCTCGTTTTGTATGAGCGAACCCGATGGCGGCACGGACGTCGCGCGCGCGATGAAGACGAGGGCCACGCGCGACGGCGAGGGCTGGCGGATTCGTGGACAGAAGACGTGGATCACAGCGGCGACGATCGCGGATCACCTCC
>CAXGUG010000059.1:0-23767 GCA_964012715.1 uncultured Rhodospirillaceae bacterium
CCCCGCCTTGACCGACGACGCCAGGCCGTCCGCAAAATCGGGGTTCGCGACGAATCGCAGGTCCAGGCCCGCCAACGTATCGCGCAGGTCCATGGCCTCGTGACCGGTCACCACGACCACTTCGGCGACTTTGGAGGCCAGCGCCGCGTCGACCGCATAGCGGACCAGCGGTCGCCCCCGGTAGTCGGCGGTCAGCTTGTTGACCGGCCCCATCCGGGTCGACCGACCGGCCGCCAGAATGATCGCGGAAACGTCCGAAACGGGCGTATTTTCAGGCATTTTGTCGTGATTTGGTAACGGCAAGCGGGTTTTCCTGATGGCTGAGTCCTGTTATAGGATTTGTATACAATTATTTATCGGCGTATCGACGCCTTTCATCACAAAAACATCCAGGACATGCCTCTCTTGAGGTTTGAAAGGGCCATGCCAGAAATCTCCCTAACCGTGAACGGCGAGCGGGTCACCAAGTCGGTCGAAGGCCGCACGCTCCTCGTCGAATTCATCCGAGAATCCCTGAAACTGACCGGCACGCACATTGGCTGCGACACCAGCCAATGCGGTGCCTGCACCGTGCATCTGAACGGCAAGGCCGTAAAGAGCTGCACCATGCTGGCCGCCCAGGCCGACGGTGCCGAGATCACCACCATCGAGGGTCTGGCCCCCGAAGGACAGCTGAACCCGATGCAGAAGGCCTTTAACGAAAATCATGGCCTGCAATGCGGGTTCTGCACCCCGGGCATGGTGATGCGGGCGATGGCGCTGGTCGCCGAGAACCCGAACCCGACCGAGGAAGAAGTCCGCCACGGCCTGGACGGCAACATCTGTCGCTGTACCGGCTATCAGAACATCGTCGCCGCCGTCCTGGACGGCGCCAAGGCAATGCGCGGCTAAGGGAGGGACGATCATGGAAGATTTCACCTATACCCGGCCGTCCTCGCTGAGCGACGCCGCCACGGCGCACGGCAATGCCGATGACGCCATGTACATGTCCGGTGGGCAGACGCTGATCCCGGTGCTGAAGCAGGGCCTGGCCATGCCGACCGACATCGTCGACCTGAATGCCATCGGCGACCTAGCGGGGATCGAAGTCGCGGGCG
Organism: uncultured Rhodospirillaceae bacterium; assembly: GCA_964012715.1. GTDB lineage: Bacteria > Pseudomonadota > Alphaproteobacteria > Rhodospirillales > Casp-alpha2 > UBA1479. Next base: position 1,098 of record CAXGUG010000059.1, read on the forward strand.
GCTTCGTCACCATCGGCGCGATGACTCGCCATGCGGTGGTCGCGGCCTCGGCCGAGGTCAAATCGGCGATCCCGGCGTTGGCCGTTCTGGCCGGCGGCATCGGCGACCCGCAGGTCCGCAACCGCGGCACCATCGGCGGTTCGCTGGCCAACAACGACCCCTCGGCGGATTATCCGTCGGCGGTCATGGGCCTGAACGCCACCGTCGTTACCGACCAGCGCGAACTGGCCGCCGAAGACTATTTCGACGGCATGTTCGCGACCAACCTGGAGCCCGGCGAGATCATCAAGGCGGTCAAATTCCCGATCCCGGAAAAGGCCGGTTACGCCAAGTTCCCCAACCCGGCGTCGCGTTATGCCCTGGTCGGCGTATTCGTCGCCAAGACGGCCTCGGGTGTGCGCGTCGCGGTCACCGGCGCGGGTCAGGAAGGCGTGTTCCGCGCGGCAAGCATCGAAGACGCCCTGAGTGGCGACTTCTCCGCCGCCGCCGTGGACGGCGCCACCGTGCCCACGGACGACCTGATGAACGACATGCATGCCGACCCGGAATACCGCGCCAACCTGATCAAGGTCATGGCGAAGCGCGCGGTCGACCGCGCCAACGGGCAAGGCTGAAGGGGGAGATAGGAACAATGAGCAAGGTAGAACTCGGTCAATCCCTGCGTCGGTTCGAGGACCAACGGTTCCTGACCGGCCGGGGCCGTTACATCGACGACGTCAATCTGGACGGTCAGGCCCGCGCGGTCGTTGTGCGCTCGCCGTACGCCCACGCCAAGATCAATTCCATCGATACCTCGATGGCGATGGACATGGACGGGGTGTTGCTGGTCGTCACCCGCGACGATTGGAAGCGCGAAGGCTTCCAGCCCATGCCGACCAAATCGGCCGTGCAGAAAAACGCCGACGGCACGCCGCTGAAGCAGCCGCCGCGCCACTGCCTGGCGATGGACAAGGTCACCTACGTCGGCGAGCCGGTCGCCCTGGTCGTCGCCGAAACCCTGCAACAGGCCCGTGACGCGGCCGAAGCGGTCGATGTCGATTACGACGAACTGCCCGCCCTGGTCGATCCGGTCGCGGCGCTGCAGCCCGGCGCGGAACAGATCTGGGACGACATCCCCAACAACCTGTGCCTGGATTTCGAACTGGGCGACAAGGATGGCACCGATGCGGCCTTTGCCGAGGCCGATCACGTTGTCTCCCTGGACGTGTTGAACAACCGCGTCACCGCCGTGCCGATCGAAACGCGCGGCTGCGTCGCCGACTACGACGCCGCGACGGACCAGTACACCCTGTACAACGCGTCGCAGAACATGCACGCCAACCGTGACACGTTCGCCGAGGTCCTGAAGATCGACAAGAACAAGCTGGCCCATATCGCCCCCGACGTGGGCGGCGGGTTCGGCTCCAAGAACTCGGGCTATCCCGAGCCGCCGCTGTGCCTCTATGCGGCCAAGGTTCTGGGTCGTCCGATCAAATGGATCAACAACCGGTCGGAAAGCTTCCTGTCCGATACCCATGGCCGCGGCCAGACCGCGCGTATGGAATTGGCGCTGACCGCCGACGGCACCTTCCTGGCCCTGCGCATCAATACCATCGCCGGGATCGGATCCTACGCCTGGACCGTCGGACCGTTCACGCCCACGGGCGGGTCGGCCCGAACCTCGGGCGGTCCCTACGCTTTCAAGGCCATGCATTTCCGTGGCCGGGCCGTGTTCACCAACACCGCCCCGATGGACCCCTACCGGGGCGCTGGCCGTCCGGAAGCGACCTACAACACCGAACGCATCGTCGAATACGCGGCGCGCAAGCTGGGCTTCGACCCCATCGAACTGCGTCGCAAGAACCTGATGCCGCGCGAAATGCTGCCGCACAAGACCCCGATGGGTCTGGACGTCGATTGCGGCGACTTCCCGCGCCTGTTCGACATGACCATGGACATGGCCAACAAGGCCGACCTGTCGGCCCTGCGCGCCAAGACCGAAGCGGCGGGCAAGAAGTTCGGCTTCGCCATCGCGCCCTATCTGGAATGCACCGGCGGCGGCCCGAAGGAATACGCCGGCGTGGCCTTCAACAAGGACGGCAGCGTCGACATGTCGATCGGCACCTCATCCACGGGCATGGGTCACGAGACCTCGTTGGCGCAGATTCTCGCCGCGACCCTGGGCATCGATGTCGAGCGTGTGCGCTTCCATCAGTCGGACACCACGGCCACGCCGATCGGCGGCGGTCATGGCGGGTCCCGCGCGATGGAAGTCGGCGGCAGCGCCGTGCAACAGGCCGCCCGCGAGATCATCGAACTGGCCAAGCCGATCGCGGCGCGTCTGCTGCAGTCGGAAACGGAAGAGGTCGAGTTCGAGGACGGATCGTTCAAGGCGGGCGCGTCGTCCGTTTCCATGAACGACGTGATCGAAGCCTCGCAGGATGCCGACAAACTGCCCGAAGGCATGGAGCCGGGTTGCCTGGACCATAGCTCGGTGTTCGAACGCGGCATCATTTCGGTGCCGAACGGCGTGCATGCGGCGGCGGTCGAGGTCGACCCCGAAACCGGCGTGGTCAAGTTCCTGGGTTATTGGATCATGGACGACTTCGGCAAGATCATTAACCCGCTGCTGGCCGATGGTCAGGTCATGGGCGGTGTCGCCCAGGGCCTGGGTCAGGCCTTCCTGGAAGACATCGTCTACGACCCGGATACCGGCCAGTTGGTGACGGGCTCGCTGATGGACTACGGCCTGCCCCATGCGGACGAAATCCCGCATATGGAAATCGGCTACTACGAGGGCGAGCCCACGGAAAAGAACCCGCTGGGCGTCAAAGGCGCCGGGGAAGCCGGTTGCGTGGGCGCCTGCCCCGCAGCGGTCAACGCGGTGCTCGATGCGCTGAAGGACTATGGCGTGACGACCATCGACATGCCCCTGACCCCGATGAAGATCTGGAAAGCGATCCAGTCGGGCGGCGAGCATGATCCGCACGGCCTGTTGGGCGACGCGGCCTAAGACGAAACACCCCCGCTGCCGCGCCGCGGTGGCGGGGGCTTCGCCTAACCTGTTTGAAGATCACCGAACAATTCGGTCAGCCAGGCGCGAGCTTCATCCATTTCCGTAAAAACACCGATTTGATGCGAGGGCGGACGCGGCGGCGGATCCGCCTTTTTATATGCATGGCATAAATCAAGAACCTTCGGTGCCCGGCCCAGCAACACGACCCCGAAGGGCCAGGTCATATGCGCATAAACCTTCCGATCATGCGCCGCGATCGAGGCGACCATATCGTGGGTCCAGGCGAAAATGCTCTCTTCATCCATATCGATAAAATCGCAGATCGCGTAGCAACGCTCTGGCGGAAAGGCGGCGACGTATTCCGCGCCTTCCATCAGTTCGAACGGCGCGACGAAATCGAAAAACCGCATATAGACACCGCGCGGCTCATCGATGGCCTGAAACGTCATTTGGCGCCCACCTCGTTTCGTACATAAGATAACACTACAATAGCTTACGTTCGAACGAATGCCAGCTAGCCTTATGTTCTATCTCGGTGCCCACCGGCGTCAGGCCTTGTTAATCGCCCCTGCGGCGCGCATTTCGGCGATCTCGCCTGTGCCGTAGCCGAGTTCCATAAGGATTTCATCGGTCTGCGCCCCCACCGGCTGCGGCGGCAGAGAGACTTGGGAGGGGCTGGCCGCCATATGAAAAGCGATCACCGGAACGGTCAGGCCATGGGCTGGGCTGTCCGGCGCAATGAGCTTGTGTAGAACCTGGCGCGAGGCGACCTGCGGGTCGTTCAGGGCTTCTTCCATGCGCCGGATACGCTGCGCCGGAATCCGCCGCGCGTTCAAGAATTCCTCCCAATAGTCCGCAGGCTTCTGCGCGATGATATCGCGCAGGGCCGCCTCTTCCTCGGCATGGCCGGCCAAGCGTTGATTATTGTCTGTCTTGACCATGTCGGCGCGATCCAGGGCCTCCCACAGGCGCTTTTGCTGGTGCAGGTTGGAGGCCGCGATCATCATTGGCGCGTCCGAAGCCTCGTAACAGCCGATCGTCGCGAACGGGAAACGGTTGCCTTTGGGCTCCGGGTGCTTGCCGTTCCATGTAAAGCCCGTGATGTGAGACGCACAGAGAACCAGGGCGACATCGAGCATCGAAACGTCGACAAACTGCCCCTTGCCGCCGTTCCGCTCCCGCTGCAGCAAGGCCGCCGTGATGGCGAAAGCCGCGGTCGTCCCCGTGGCGTAATCGACGACAGGCGCGCCGGTCTTCAACGGCCGCCCATCATCCGCATGGGAAGTCATCGCCATCATTCCAGAAAATCCCTGGAGAATGTTGTCGTAGCCCGTGAGGTGCGCGCGCGGCCCGGTAGAGCCGAAGGCGGAGATAGAGCAATAGATCAGCCCCGGATTGATTTTCGACATCTCCTCGTAACCAAGGCCCAGATCCTCGAATGCGCCGGGGCGATAGTTCTCGACGAAGACGTCGGCTGTCGCGATCAGACGTTTCAAGGCCGCGCGCCCTTGATCCGTTTTCAGATCAAGAGCCAGCGCCTTCTTGTTCGACGCCTGCGCCATGAACGCCGTGCCCATACCGGTGTCGCTCATCGCGGGATCAGAGCCTTGCCAGCGGGCCTGATCGGGATCTTCCGGCGCCTCGACCTTAATAACCTCGGCGCCCAGCACGCCCAGCTGATAGCTGGCGAAAGGTCCCGCCAGCACATGGGTCGTATCGATCACGCGGAATCCGTCGAATGCCTGCGACATGTATTATTTCCTCTGCTTGGATGGATTGGATGGCGTTTCATATTGTTGTTTTTTTTCAAGATCGGAGGCGCGCCCCACCCCCTACAAAACCTTGCCCTCGAACGGATGCCATCCGTCCTTGTGTTCGATTTCGACGACCCAGATGTCCGGGTCGCGTTTCACCGCGCGGGCGACGTATTCGTCCACTTCGCGCTCGGGAACCGCCTGTCCGTCAAACGCCGCCAGCCAGCCCAAATGCCCTTCCATATCGGTTGCCTGGGTCAAAACCGAACAGGTTCCGTCCAGGCGGTTGAGTTTCAGAACCAGCGCCCCGGCGCGGTCGTCTCCGCGGCGCACCACCATCGCCGGCACGCCCTCGGCATTGCAGCGGCGAACATGCGCCATGATCCAAACGTCTGAAGTAAGGCGGTCACTGACCATTTCGGTTTCCTGTCGCGGTTCGGGGTTGATAGTATCGCGCATCTTCAAAAAAGAGGAACAGGCCCATGGCCGGACCGGCCATCAAACTGGAAAGCGTGACCAAAGCCTTCGGCGGCAACCGTGTTCTCCGTGGAATCGATCTCGAGATTCCGGCGGGGGGATCCGTCGTCGTCATCGGCCCTTCCGGGACAGGCAAGACGGTCCTGTTGAAAACCTTGATCGGCGTTCACAAGCCCGACGGCGGCAAACTGACGATCGACGGCGCCGACGTAAAAGGACTGAGCGCCCCTGACCTGCGCGCACTGTACGGACGGTTCGGGATGCTGTTCCAGAAATCCGGCCTGTTCGACAGCCTTCCCGTCTGGGAAAACGTCGCATTCCGCCTGTTGCAGCAAGACGGCATGTCCCGGCGCGACGCCAGGGACCGCGCCATCGAAAAACTGGGCCTGGTCGGCTTGGCCCCGACCGAGGCCGATCTGTTCCCGTCGGAATTGTCGGGCGGCATGCAGAAACGCGTCGGCATCGCTCGGGCCATGGCCGCCGATCCTGACGTTCTGTTGCTGGATGAGCCGACGGCGGGCCTTGACCCGATCATGTCGAATATCATCAATGACCTGATTCTCGAGGTCATGGCCGAAACCGGCGCCACTGTGGTTTCCGTGAATTCGGATATGAAGGGCGCCCAGCGAACCGCACAGACGGCGGCGATGATCTATGACGGCCATATCATCTGGACGGGGCCGTCGACGGACATGCGCGACAGCGGCAACCCCTACGTCGATCAATTCGTGAATTCCCGCGCCGATGGCCCGATCCCGACGGTGGTTGACCCCGAAGCGGCATAATCCGGCCTAGGCCGAATCTCCCTTCTCCGGCACGCGCGATGGCTTGGTCAAAATGAACCAGGCCCCGTAAGCCATGACCACGGCCGCGATTGCGACGACGTATCCCGGCACGGGGCGGATAAAGGCGATGTAGATCAGGCTGGCCGACATCGTCGCACAGGCGATGAATTTGGCAGGGGCCGGGATAACCCGGTGACGTTCCCATTTCTGCAACGGCGGGCCGAAAACCCGGTGATGATACAGCCAATCATGAAACCGCTGACTGGACCGCGCGAAACACCACAGCGCCAACAACATGAACGGCGTCGTCGGCAGCACCGGCAAAACCACCCCGATCACGCCCAAGACCACGAACGCCCAGCCGAGGACGATCAAAACGCCTTTTTTAGTGGCACCCGTCACCTTGTTTTTCCTTATTTTTTACCCGGCACGCACCATCTTGGCAGCAAATGCGCCCGACCGCGAATATAACCGAGGACTTAGGTGATTTCCCAACCCCGGCATATTACAGTTAGGTAATTCCGGACGGAGGCGAATTCGGATGGCGGGAGTGGAACATCGGGCAATGACGAGGACCGGCGCGGCGGATGACGCGCTGTCTTCGGCGCTCGATCACTTGGATCAAGGCGTGTTGATGATCGGTGCGGATCTGATGGTTCGGGCGGCCAACAGCGTTCTGCGCCATATCTACGAATTCCCCGAAGGCTTCATCGTCCTGGGCATGCCCATGGCCGACATCTTCCACTTCCTGGCGAAACGCGGCGACTATGGCCCCGGCGACCCCGAGGCGATCGTCGAAAGTCTGTTGGACGACATCGTCCAGGGCCGGCGCGTAACCAAGGAGCTACGACTGGCGGTCGGAAAGATCGTCGAAGTCCGCCGCACGCCCTTGCCCGAGGGCGGGATGATCGTGGTGACCACGGACGTCACCGAACAACACCGCTCCGCCGAACGCCTGCAACAGAGCGAACAAAGGTTCCGCGATATCGCCGAGATCGCGTCGGACTGGTTCTGGGAAATGGACGCGGATTTGCGTTTCTCCTATTTCTCAAAACGGAACGAGGAGATTCTGGGCTTCGACATGACTGTATTCGTCGGTAAACGCCGCACGGATATTACGCCGGAAGCATCATCGGACCCGAAATGGCGCGACCATTTGGCCGATCTGGAAGCGCGACGCCCCTTTCGCGAGTTCCGCTTCGACGTTCGCCTGCCCAACGGCCACATTCGTCACATCTCGACCAGCGGAACCCCTGCATTCGATACGAACGGCGCGTTTCTCGGCTATCGCGGGGTGGGGCGGGACCTGACGCAGGAAACCGCCCGGGAAAAGGAACTGCGCGAAAATCTGTCGTTGCTGCAAGCGACCTTGGATGCCACGGCCGACGGCATTCTCGTCACCGGCCTGAATAAAGAGATCATCCACGCGGCCAACCGCAACTTCGTAAATATGTTCAACGTTCCGGACGAACTTTTAAATTCGAACGAAGGCAACACGCTTCGGGATTGGATCGCCGATCAAACGGTCGACCCCGCCGCTTTTCATAACGACGCCGAACGCAAATTCGTCGAATTGGACCAGGTCTTGCGGTCGACATTGCGCATGCGGGACGGCCGGGTGATCGACCGCTATACCCGCCCTCAATTCCTGGGCGACACCATCATTGGTCGGGTCGTCAGCTATCGCGACGTCACCGAACGCGTTCGCACCGCCGAAGAACTGCGCGCCCAAAAGGCATTGCTGGAAACCGTCTTCCGCGACGTGCCCGACGCCATGGTTCTGGTCGATGCCGAACGGCATATCCGCCTGATCAATCCCGCCTTCTCCCGCGTGTTCGGCTACGACTTGGAAGAGCTCGAAGGCAAAACGACCGAGTTGATCTACAACGATCCCGCCGATTACCAAAACCAGGGCAAAACCCGCTTCAACGTTGCTGCCAAGAACGATCCGGAACCGCTGATCGTCGTCTACCGCCGCAAAAACGGCGAGATCTTCCCGGGTGACACCGTGGGCTCGCCGCTACGGGACCCCGAGGGTGAGGTCATCGGCTTCGTCGGCGTGATCCGCGATGTCGGCGCACGTATCGCAGCCGAACGTGAACGCCTGGAAGCCCTGGAGATGGCGGAAGAAGCCAACCGCGCCAAATCGGCATTCCTGGCCAACGTCAGCCATGATCTACGCACGCCGCTCAACGCGGTCCTGGGCTTTGCCGAAATCATCAAGCAGCAGCTGCTCGGCCCCGTCGGCCACCCCAAGTACGTCGAATACGCCGAAGATATTCGCGACAGCGGCTCGTACCTGTTGGATCTGGTCAACGACCTGTTGGACATTTCGACGATCGAAGCCGGCCAGCGGGCGATCCGCCGGGAGATCATTCAGATCGAGCCGTTCTTCGCCGAATGCCTTAAGGCGGCGACGGCGCGAATCAGCGACGGCGCCACCGTTTCCCTGGACCTACCCGAAAATCCGATGCCGCTGGTCGCGGACCGGCGGTCCATGAAGCAGGTCGTGCTGAACCTTTTGTCCAATTCCCTGAAGTTTACGCCCGCGGACGGTAAGATCACGGTCTCGGCGGAACGCGACGGCAAGCGCTGGCGGTTCTGCATCGCCGACACGGGCAAAGGCATACCGAAGGAAAACCTGGAAAAGATCGCCAGCGCCTTCGAACGGGGCCAGACCAGCGCCTATTCCACCGCCGACGGCACCGGGCTGGGTCTGGCGATCGCAAAATCCCTGGTCGAATTGCATGGCGGCGAATTGTCGATCGCCAGCGAATTGGGCAAGGGGACGCAGATTTCCTTCGACATTCCTGACAAAGCCAAATCATCCAACCGGCCCTGATCCCGCCAGGGCCTTGCCATATGCCTTGGCGCGGCGGCGTTTTTTTGGCAGAACACGGGGCATTGCCATTCCTCAACCGGAGCATTCCCACCAATGACCGAGACCACGCCCCCGAAGGCCCCCCAGACAGCCAATGACGGCACGTCTTCCCCCGGCCAGGATGGGGACGCCCCCCGCGACTTCATTCGCGACATCATTCGCGGCGACCTGGACGCGGGAAAGGTCGATGGCATCGTCACGCGCTTTCCGCCCGAACCGAACGGCTATCTGCATATCGGCCACGCCAAATCGATTTGCCTGAACTTCGGTGTCGCCCAGGAATTCGGCGGGCGCTGCAACCTGCGCTTCGACGACACCAATCCGGCCAAGGAAGAACAGGAATTCATCGACGCCATCATGGCCGACGTCCGTTGGCTGGGCTTCGATTGGGGCGACAACCTGTTCCATGCCTCGGATTATTTCGAACAGCTGTATCAATGGGCCGAGCACCTGATCGAAAACGATCTGGCCTATGTTTGCGAGCTGACCGCCGAGGAAACGCGCGAATATCGCGGCACCCTGACCGAGCCGGGCAAACCCAGCCCGTGGCGCGACCGGGCCAAGGACGAAAACCTGGATCAGTTCCGCCGCATGCGCGCGGGCGAATTCGCCGACGGCGCCAAGGTGCTGCGCGCCAAGATCGACATGGCCCACGGCAACATGAACATGCGCGACCCGGTGCTGTACCGCATCGTCAGCAAACCGCATCCGCGCACCGGCGACACCTGGTGCATCTATCCCACCTATGATTACGCCCATGGCCAGTCCGACGCCCTGGAGCACGTCACCCATTCGCTTTGCACCCTGGAATTCGAGGCCCATCGCCCGTTGTACGATTGGCTGGTCGAACACCTGCCGGTCCCGGCGCGGCCGCGTCAGTACGAATTTTCCCGCCTCAACCTGGGTTATACGGTGCTGTCCAAGCGCCGCCTGACCCAACTGGTGACCGAAAAACACGTCGGCGGATGGGACGATCCGCGCATGCCGACCCTGTCAGGCCTGCGCCGCCGGGGCATCCCGCCGGAAACGATCCGCGATTTCGTGGCCCGCCTGGGCATCACCAAACAGGACAGCCTGGTCGAATTCTCGCTGCTGGAGCATTGCGTGCGGGAATACCTGAACAAAGCCGCTGAGCGGCGCATGGCCGTGCTGCGCCCGCTGAAGGTGGTGATCGAGAACTGGCCCGAGGGCCAGGTCGATGACCTGACCGCCATCGACAATCCGGAAAAACCCGAGGGCGGCAGCCATACCGTGCCGTTCGGCCGTGAGATTTATATCGAGCAGGACGACTTCATGGAGGATGCGCCGAAGAAGTTCTTCCGCCTCAGCCCCGGTCGTGAAGTGCGCCTGCGCTACGCCTATTTCATCACCTGCACCGATGTGATCAAGGACGCGGACGGCAACATCGTCGAATTGCGCGCCACCTACGATCCGGAAACGCGGGGCGGCGACGCCCCCGACGGGCGCAAGGTCAAGGGCACCCTGCATTGGGTTTCCGCCGCCCATGCGGTCAAGGCCGAGGTCCGTCTGTACGATCACCTGTTCCGCGAGGAAGCCCCGGGGGCGGGCGGGCGCGACTATCTGGAAGACCTCAATCCAGACTCGCTGGAAATCATTCAGGACGCCCTGTTGGAGCCTTCGCTGGCCGACTGGCCCGAAGGCAAGACCCTGCAGTTCGAACGCCTGGGGTATTTCTGCGCCGACCGGGACGGCACTGCTGACAAGCCGGTGTTCAACCGCACCATGACCCTGCGCGATACCTGGGCCAAGGTTCAAAAACAGGGCTGACGCCAAGATACAAAAATTGGCCGACGCCCGGCCACCAACGATAAATCAATAAAACACGACCCTCAGAGGAGACTTCCCAATGCGACGCCTGCCTGCCGTTACCCAGGAAAAAGCCACCCCCGAACAGTTGGAGCTGTTCGGCAAGATCACTTCCGGCCCCCGCTCCAAGGGCCGCAACGCCATGGACTTCCTGGACGTTGACGGCGGCCTGATCGGCCCGTTCAACGCCTATCTGTTCAGCCCCAAGATCGGCGACGCAGCCCAGACCCTGGCCGGTCTGCTGCGGTTCGAATCCTGCATTCCCGGCGACCTTCGCGAACTGGCGATCATGACCGTCGGCCAGGACTGGAAGGCCGATTATGAATTCTACGCCCATGCCAAGGTGGCCCGGAACGAAGGCGTCGACGAAGACACCATCGAAGCGGTCCGCGTCGGCAAGACCCCGGCGGACCCGAAGCATGCCGCCCTCCACACCTTCGTGGTCGAATTGCTGAAAAACCGCAAAGTGTCCGATGCGACCTATGCCCCCGTTAAGGAAATCCTGGGCGATCAGGGAATGGTCGAGCTGATTCTGCTGATCGGCTGCTACTGCATGGTTTCCGCCAATCTGAATGCATTTCAGGCACCCTTCCCCGAAGGGGTGGACCGCCCGTTCGGCGGCGTCTGAACCTATAAGGGGGGTGGCTTCGGTGATATAAAGGCCGCCTCCCATTCCCCCGAACCAAGAGGCACCCATGTCCCGTATCGTTTATGTCAACGGTCAGTTCGTTCCCGAAGAAGAAGCCAAGATTTCGATCTTCGACCGTGGTTTTCTGTTCGCCGACGGCGTTTATGAAGTTTCGTCGGTCATCGACGGCAAACTGATCGACAACGCGGGGCATCTGGTCCGCCTGGCCCGCTCGCTGAAAGAGCTGAAAATGGCCGCCCCCTGCAGCGACGACGAGATCACGTCCGTCCAAAGGGAACTGATCACCCGCAACAACCTGTCCGAAGGGGTGGTCTACCTACAGGTCACGCGCGGCGCCGCCGACCGGGATTTCAATTTTCCCAAGGACGCGACACCGTCGCTGGTCATGTTCACCCAGGAAAAGAACATCCTTAACAACCCGACCGCCCAAAAGGGCCTGACCGTCGTGACCCTGCCGGATATCCGCTGGCATCGCCGCGACATCAAGACCCTGCAACTGTTGGCCGCCTCCCTGGCCAAGCAGGAAGCCCATGAAAAAGGCGCCGACGACGCTTGGCTGGTCGAAGACGGCTTCATCACCGAGGGCAGCTCCAACAACGCCTTCATCGTGACCGAGGACGGCACCATCGTGACCCGTCAGTTGTCGCACGACATCCTGCACGGCATCACCCGCAAGGCGGTCCTGAAATGCGCCGAGGAAGCGGGCCTGACCCTGGTCGAACGTCCGTTCACCCCGGAAGAAGCCCATGACGCGGTCGAAGCCTTTTCGACCAGCGCCTCGGCCTTCGTCATGCCGGTGACCAAGATCGACGGTCACATCCTGGGCAACGGCGTCCCCGGTCCGGTCACGCAGAAGCTGCGCGAACTGTACATCGCCGAAGCCCTGGCCACCGCCAGCTAACGCCTAAGCGCATCCGCCCATGCCCAGCCCAACATTTAAAAGCGCCACCTACGACTGCCGGTTGTTCTGCGGCGCGGATGCAATCGAAACCAATCTGAAGGCCGCCGTCGCCCGCGCCGGAGCCAAGCGGGCGATGGTCGTCTGTTCGCCGTCCATCGCGGCCCGGACCGACCTGCCCGCCCGTATCGGTGCCGCCCTGGGCGATCTGTTCGCCGGAACCTTCGATGGAATCGCCAAGGATTCGACCTATGCCTCGGTCAGCGCCGGGGTGACGCAAGCCCGCGATCTGCAGGCGGACCTGCTGATCGCCGTCGGCGGCGGCAGCGTGATCGTGGCCACGCGGGCGATTTCGATCTTTCTGTCGGAACAGGGCGACCCGTTCGACCTGATGACCCAGTACCCGGAAGGCGGGCGGCCGGTCAGCCCCCGCCTGATGGCGCCCAAGGTGCCGATCGTCAACATCCCGACCACGCCGACCAGCGCCATGAACCGCGCCGGGACCGGCCTGAAAAACCCGGACCTGGATCATCGGATGGAATACTTCGATCCGAAGACCCGGCCCCAGGCGATCTTCATCGACGACGCGGCCCTGATGACGGCCCCGGCGGGCCTGATCCAGTCCACGGCGACGACCGTGTTCGCCTGGGCGGTAGGGGCGATGTCGCTGACCGATATCAACCCGCTGGTCGATGGCGACCATACCCAGGCCCTGCGCCTGGCCCTGCGCGGCTACCGGGGTCTGCCCGCCGCCATGGACGATCCGGCCCCGCGCCGCGACCTGTGCTTGGCGGCCTATCTACAGAACCGAGCCGAAGACGACGGCCAGGCCTTCGTCGTGCGCGGTCCGTTCGCCAGCGACTATGCCTGCGCCACGGCCCTGCATCTGGAATATCCGGCCTTGAAACAAGGCGAGACCACGGCGGTGGTGCACCCCGCATCGATCCGCATGGCGCAAGGCGTGACCATCGAACAGGCGCGCGGCCCGGCGAAAGCCCTGGGCGTGTGGCAAGACGGCATGGACGCCGCCACGGCGACCGAGGCCACAGCCGGGGAGTTGGAGCGCGTCTATCGAGATTTCGGCATGCCGGTGCGCCTGCGCGACATGGATATTGCCCAGGACAGCCTGCCCAGCGTGGCCGGTCGTACGGTCAAGATCTTCAACGCCAGCGGCACCCTGACCACGCCCGAAGAACGGGTCGCCCGTTCCCTCGAATTGTTGAAGGCTGCCTGGTAGGCAAGGGCGGCGGTCTATTCCGCCGCGACCGCCGCGTTGCCGTCGGCCCGGGCGGTCCGAACCAACATATCGCGAAAGGCCTGCGCGGCGGGACTGACGGCGCGGTCACGGCCACGCAGAATCATGATCGTACGGGTCAGGTCGGCCCCTTCGACCGGCATCAGGCGAATGCCCCGCATGTCCAGAACCTTGGACAGCATGCCTGTCACCAGCCCGATCCCGACCCCCTGTTTGACCAGGGACACCAACGTCAGGGAATAGCGGGTCATGAAGGCCGGGGCGTAATCCACCCCCGCCCGGTCGAAGGCCCGGCGCAATAATGCCCAGGCCGCGGATTCCGGTGGCATGGAAACCAGCTTTTCCGCCGCCACGTCTTCCAACGTCACCCGGTCCTTGGCGGCCAGGGGATGTGTCTCGGGTACGGCCAGCATGAAGTCGTCCTTCAGCAAGGGTTCGACCTCGAACGCCGTCTCGTCCCCGACGAAGGGCGAGACCGCCATGTCCACGTCGCCCCGGCTGACGCGGTCCATGACCTGGCCGAAGAAGTCGTCCAGCAAGACCACCTCGATCTGTGGGTAGCGGCGCTGAAACTCGGCGACGACGCGCGGCAGGAACCCCGCCGCGACCGAGGGCGAGGCCCCGACCGTGACCCGGCCCCGCTGCAATTGGGCTTCTTCGCGAAATTCCCGTAGCAGGGCGCGGGTTTCCAGCATCATGCGCTCGACCCGCCCGCGCACGCGCTCGCCCGCGTCGGTGATGACCACCCGCCGCGTGGTGCGGTCGAACAGACGCACGCCCAACACCGCCTCAAGATGGCGGATACGGGCCGACACGGTCGGCTGCGACACGCCCAGCATCTGCGCGCTTTGTCTGAAACTGCCGGTTTCGGCGACGGAGACGAAGGCGTCCAGATCGGCGGGAGAAAGATTAATCAGCATTATCTATCAGTTTATATAATCATCGTATTTTTCTTTCAATGATCGAAACGATAGAGTAACGCCCCATCACAGCCGCCCAGCGGCCCCGTCAACGACACCACAAAAAAACAAGCAGCCCTGCCCAGGAGCAACATCCGATGAGCCTTACCCGCAAAGCAGACAGCCCCGCCGCCTGGACCGTTTCCGAAGTGGAAAACGCCCGCGGCAACTGGGTCTTCAATCTGGACGACACCGCCCGCGCCCATTTGGCCGCGACCGTCAAGAAAGCCCATGACCCGGAACGCCCGCTGTTTGATTACACCCGCGACGAATTCGACCTGGGCCCCGCCCTGGACACGATCGGCGCCGCCATGAAGGAAGCACACTTCGGCCATGGCTTGGCCGTGGTCAAAGGCCTGCCGCGCGAAGGGGTCAGCGAAGAAGAATTCCGGCTCATGAACTGGGCCATCGGCCTGCACTTCGGCGTCGCCCGCCCGCAGGGCATCAAATCGCAGTATATTTCCGAGGTTCGCGCCGCCGGGCATACCTACCGCGCCGCCAACGGCCGGGGCTACAACTCGAACGCCAGCCTGGACTTCCACACCGACGGTTGCGACCTGGTCACCCTGGCTTGCTACAACAAGGCGAAATCGGGCGGACAGAGCATGGTGTCCAGCAGCCTGACCGCATGGAACAAGCTGCTTGCCGAACGGCCGGACCTGGCCGAAGTCGCCTGCCAGCCGTTCTATTTCTCGCGCAATACCGAACAAGCCCCGGACGAAGGCCCCTACTACGGCCAGCCGCTGTTCGACGAAGCCGATGGTCGCGTGTTCGGCAAATGGAACCGCAACCGCGTCCGCACGGCGCTAGAGATCGAAGGCGTGCCGCAGTTGACCGAAGTGCAGAAGGAATGCACCGACTTGCTGGACGACATCCTGCGCCGCCCCGACGTGATGTACACGATGTGGCTGGAGCCGGGCGATCTGCAGATCATGAACAACCACGTCCTGCTGCATTCGCGCACCACCTTCGAAGACTTCGAAGAGGCCGAACGCAAGCGCTTGTTGTTCCGCCTTTGGCTGGCCCCCGCCGATTCCGTGCAACTGCCGGAAAGCTGGGGCGGTTATTTCCGCTCGATCGACGCCGGCACGGTGCGCGGCGGCATCCGCGGCCATGAATACGACGACACCCGCTACGCCTACGAAAGCCGACAGGCCGCCGCCCTGGGCATGCCTGCCCCGGGGAAAGAGCGCTTCGTGTCGCCGAAGTTCCCGTCGTAATCGACGGAAGCCGTAGCTTTACTGCTCCTTGAAGCTATCCGCTCGGGCCCGCGACCATCGCTGTATGGTCGCGGGTTCTTCGCATGTACCGTCGACCAGACAGCCGATCGGCCATTCCGGATAAGCGACATCGCCCGAAACGGTCTCGCCGCTTTTCTGGCGAACCTGGAAATGCTTGGGATGAAGTTCTTCCGGGCGGTCTAGCCCCGCGGCCCCGACCATGTCGGCGACGGCGCGCAGGGTGTTTTCATGGAAACGGAAGACGCGCTGTGACTTGTCCCCCACGTCCAACGCGCGCTGGCGCAGCGGATCCTGGGTCGCCACCCCGGTCGGGCAGGTGTTGGTGTGGCAGGCCTGGGCCTGGATGCAGCCGACCGAGAACATGAAGCCGCGCGCCGAGTTGCACCAATCGGCGCCCAGCGCCAGGGCGCGTGAAATTTCGAACGCGGTCACCAGCTTGCCCGCCGCACCCAACTTGATGCGGTCGCGGATGCCCGCCCCGCGCAGGGTGTTATGGACGAAGGTCAGGCCTTCGATCATCGGCGTGCCGATGTGATTGGCGAATTCCAAGGGGGCTGCACCCGTGCCGCCTTCCTTGCCGTCGATGACGATGAAGTCCGGCATGATGCCGGTTTCCAACATGGCCTTGACCATGCACATGAATTCGCGCCGGTGGCCGATGCACAGCTTGAAGCCGACCGGCTTGCCGCCCGACAGCTCGCGCAACTGGCCCAGGAATTCCATGAATTCAATCGGTGTCGAAAAAGCGGAGTGCCCCGGGGGCGAAATACAATCCACGCCCATGGGCACGCCCCGCGCCTCGGCGATTTCCGGGGTAATCTTGGCGGCGGGCAGCATCCCGCCGTGGCCCGGCTTGGCGCCCTGGGACAATTTGACCTCGACCATCTTGATCTGGTCCGACGCCGCCTGGTCGCGGAACTTTTCCGGATCGAACCGGCCCTGAGCGTCGCAACAGCCGAAATAGCCGGTGCCGATTTCATAGATCAGATCGCCGCCGCCCTGGCGGTGATAGCGGCTGATCCCACCCTCGCCCGTGTCATGGGCGAAGTTGCCCATCTTGGCCCCGGTGTTCAGCGCCAGGATGGCATTGGCGCTCAGCGCGCCGAAGCTCATGGCCGAAATGTTGTAGAGCGAGGCGTCATAGGGCTTCAGGCAGTCCGGCCCGCCGATGCGCACGCGAAAGTCATGGTCTTCGATATGCTTGGCGTTGACCGAATGGGTCAGCCAGGCGAAGCCCGCTTCGTAAACGTTTTCCTTGGTCCCGAACGGGCGCTTGTCCTCGACACCCTTGGCCCGCTGATAAACCAGGGAGCGGACCTCGCGCGAGAACGGTTCTTCGTCGTGGTCGCTTTCGATCAGGTATTGGCGAATTTCCGGGCGGATGCCTTCGAACAGCCAGCGCATATGCCCGATCACAGGATAGTTGCGCATGATCGCGTGGCGGGGCTGCCACACGTCCCAGACCCCGAGCAACGATAAGCCGCCCGCGGCCATGGCGACCGGAATAAGCCAGGGATGGGCGACCGACAAAACCGCCAACACAAGCGTGGCGAAGACGCAAAGCGCAAAGACGATATACCGCTGCATGAGAGACCCCGATTTGATGCATAGGCGACAAGCGGGCCCCAGGGGCCTGAAATTGCTTATACCATCGGTATGACCGCCGTGCGACAGCGACGGGGTATGCGTCTAATGGATGCGGAACGCTTGATGACAACCGGTGCAATTGGCGGTGATGTCCTGGAACGCGGCGTAGACGGCGCGCTGGCTTTGCGGCGAGGGTTCGACATCCGCCGTCTCGATGGCACGGGCGAACCGGCTGGCGGCGCGATGCATGCCGGTGCCGAAGGCGCGCATGGTTTCCGGCATGAGCGGCGCCATATGGCCGGCACCATGCCTTCCCATGGAGCTCATACCCAGGCGCTGTTCGGCGATCTTGGCGGCGTCGTTGGCGCGGTCCTGGGACAAGGCCAGGAAAATCTCATCCAGCGCCTTCAGGTGATCGCGCATGTTGGCCAGCATGTGGGCTTTCATCCGGGCCGGCATCTCGACCAATTGGCGGTCGTCCGCGCCGGGGCCCATGGCCAGCACCGGCATCGACAGGATCAGGACGAAAAAGACGGATAGCAGAGACAACGCACGGCGCATCGACGATAAACCTTCCACCCGCGCGCCCGGCGCGGGTTCATCAATCGGCCCCATCGCCATCTACTAAGGCGGATATTCAAACCGAAGGCAAGCGCGCCCTCAGCCGGCCCCTCGGATCACAACCTTCAGCGCGTCCTTGGCGATCATCGCGCGCAACGCGGCCTCGGTCTGTTCGATCGGCATTTCGGCCGAGAGCATCAGATCGGCGCGGAATGCCGGATCGGCCAGCATCTCGAGGGCGCGACGGATGGTGTCGGGGCGATGGTGGTAAACGCCCTTCACCGTCAGCTCCGAATAATGCACGGCATGGGTATCCAGCGGAATCGACGTACCCGGCGCGCAGCCGCCGAACAGGTTGACCAGACCGCCCGGACGAACGGAGTTGATCGCATCGACCCAGACCTCGGGCACGCCCGAGGCATCGACCGCGACCCAAGCCCCCTGTCCGCCCTCAGTCAGGGCTTTGACCTTGTCGGCCTGACCGCCGCCGCGTTCGATCTGGACGCATTGGGCCGCCCCCAACTGCTTGCCCACATCCAGGCGCGGCAGGTTGGGATCGGCCAGGATGACCTTGTGCCCGGCCCGCGCCAGGGCGCCGACGAACAGCAATCCGATCGGCCCGCCGCCGAACAACACGACTTCGGTCCCCGGCCCGTATTTATCCAGCTCGCAGGCATCCATGCCGTGCAGGACGCAGGCCAGCGGCTCGGTCAACGCGGCCTTGCCGAAATCCAGGCCCTTGGGGATGGCATGAGTGTTGCGGTCGACGAAGCGGGCCGGCACGCGAATGAACTCGGCGAAGGAGCCGTTGATGTATTGCAGGTCGGTGCACAGGTTTTCCCGGCCCCGGCGGCAATAATCGCATTCGCCGCAAGGTGCGGAATTGGCGACGACCACGGCGTCGCCTTCCTTGAACTTGGTCACGCCCTTGCCCAGGGCCGCGACGCGCCCCGCCATCTCATGGCCGAACAGGGTCGGCACCTTGAGCATGCGCGGGTGGCCGCCGCGCTTGAACACCTTCACGTCCGTGCCGCAGGTGGTCGCGGCTTCGACCGACAACACGATCTCGCCGTCGTCGGGCACCGGCACGGGCAGGTCACGGATTTCGATGGTTTCGGGGCCGAGCAGCATCGCCCCCTTCATGGTCCGGGTCATGGCCTCAGTCCTCTGCCGTCGCCGCGCGGGACGGGGTGAATAGAACCTTTAGCGCCTTACGCGCGCGAACCAGGTCCAGCCCCGTCTGGAAATCGTCCAGCGGCATTTTGTGCGTGACCAGCGGCGTCGGGTCCAACGCGCCGGAGGCGATCAAATCGAACACCCGGCCCTGCTCGGCAACCGCGCCGGAATAGGTGCCGACGATCCGGCGCTCATACTTGAACAGGTCGTTGAGATCGAAGTCAGCCGCCTGTCCATCCGGCGCATGGGCGAACAGCACCACCGTCCCGCCCTGGCGCGTCAGGGCCAGCGCCGCGCGCAGCGGCCCGGCCCCGCCGACCGTATCGAAAACGGCATCGGCCCCGGCCCCGCCGGAAAGATTGCCGACCGCGGCCTGCGCGGCCTCGCCGGGTGCGGCGGCGGCATCGGCCCCCAGCTTCAGCGCCAAATCGCGGCGGTCGTCCTGCGGATCGATCACGGCAACGCGCGCCTGGGGACAGGCGGCCTTGATCGTCAGCAGATGCAACAACCCCATGCTGCCCCCGCCCTGAACGACGGCGACGCCGTCGGTCGGCAGGTCGGAGCGTTCGACCCCGCGCAGGACGCAGGCGGCTGGTTCGACGAACACGGCGGCTTCGTCCGAAACGTCGTCCGGAACCTTATGCGCCGCCTGGGCCGTGGCCCGGGCCTTGATCAGCACCGTGTCGGCGAAACCGCCCGGAGCCATCAAGTTTTCGCGAAAGGTTTCGCACATGGTCTCGTTGCCGCGCCGACAGACCAAGCATTCGCCGCAAGGCACGTGATGAGGAACCGCAATGCGGTCGCCCGGCTTGAACGCCGTCACGCCCGGCCCAAGGGCCGCGACCTCGCCGACCAGCTCGTGCCCCAACACCGTGCCGGGACCGGCGGCACCCGTATCCAGCTTGAACAAGTCCGTTCCGCAAAAGCCGACGACCCGCAGGTTCAGCAGCATCTCGCCCGGGCCGACGGACGGGACGGGGCGCGGTTCCAGCACCGTGCGGTCGCCGCCCTGGCAGGAAATGACGTTATTGGCATGCATCGTGGTCATTGGATCCTCGTTTTCCGGCCATTTAGCACAACCGGGTCATGACAGCACGGATTCATGAAACAGCTCTTCCGGCGCGACCCTGCGGGGCGCCAGGTGCTGCGCCTGGGACCATCGGCACATGGCATCCAATTCAGCCCGATTGGCCTGAAAACCGTAGGACCAGAAATCCGCGCCCATGACCATGCGTGTGCGCTCGATATCCGCATGCAGGAACGGCAGGCTTAGGCGATTGGCCGAGCCGCGCCAAATCTTGTCCAACCGCGCCAGGGCGATATCGCGCGATTGGGTAAAGGCCGCGACCAGCGCCCGGGGCAACCAGGGGTGCTCCGCGACCAGGGTCTTGCGCACCCCCACCGCATGCATGATCGGGAAAAATCCGGTCTTGGCGTAATAGGCTTCCTCGACCGTGCGAAAATCGGGAAACAGGCGCCGCACCCGGGCATCGCCCGCGACCAAGGCCGCCAGAGGCTTCGGCGCGAAGACCGCGTCCAATTCGCCGGCCAGCAACAAGTCCTGCAGGGTTTCTCCCTCGGCAATCGGTGTGACCGACATATGGCCCGGCAGGGCCAAGGTGATGCGATCCTTGCGCACCCCTTCTTCCAATGCACCCGTGCGCCATTGGAAGGTATCCGTATCGACGCCGTATTCATCAGCCAGGATACCGCGCATCCAAAGACCCGCCGTCATCTGATACTCGGGCACGCCGACGCGCTTGCCCTCCAGGTCCTTGGGCGTCTCGATCCCGGCATCGGCGCGAACCACGAAGCCGTTGTGGCGAAAGGCGCGAGACAGGAACACCGGCAGCGCTACGTAGGCGCTTTCACTTTGTCCGACGGCCCCCTTGGCGACCTGCAAGATGTAGGACGACATGGACATCTCGGTCACGTCGAACCGGCCGTCGCCGACGGCCAGGGGGAACAGGGTCGACGTGGGATGAACCTCGGCCCGCAGGCGGCAGCCCGCGACCGGCACGGTTCCGTCCAGAATGGCCTGGGCCCGGTCATAGTCCCAGCAGGCCAGACTCAAATTCAATTGGGTATCGCTGTCCGTCATGGCGGCGCAGGGTAGAGCACTTTATCATCCCCTCCAATACGGATGCAGAAACCGGAGGAAACGAAATGGCGCATCTGACATTGGATTTGGCGGTCGCTATCGTCGACGGAGCCCTGGCCGAGGGCGCGGCCATCGACTGCGCCCCGCTGACCGTCGCCGTACTGGATGCGGGCGGGCATCTGGTTGCCCTCAAACGCCAGGACGATTCGGGAATTCTGCGGGTCGAGATCGCGGTCGGCAAAGCCTATGGCGCGCTGGGTTTCGGCGTCGGCGGGCGGGAACTGCGGGAAAAGAACCCGAAGTTCATGGCCGGCGTCGTCTCGACCGCGCCGCGCGGCATGGTTCCGGCACCTGGCGGCGTGCTGATCCGCGATCCGAACAGCGGACGCATCATCGGCGCCTGCGGCATCTCCGGCGATACCGGCGAACGGGACGAGGAATGCGCCGTCGCCGGGATCACCAAGATGGGTATGAAGGCCGACCCGGGCCAGGATTAGGCCCGCACCCTCACAAACCGTTCAGCCAATCGACAACCTGGCTTTGCGCCTTGATCGGGGTCACCTTGTGCCCGCCCGGGACGACGACATAGGCGCTCTTGTCGTTGGCCGGAATGGCGTCGTAGATCAGCTCTTTGCCGACCGGCAGCAGGCGGTCCTTCTGACCGATCGCAAACAGAACGGGCGTGCCGGGCCGAACCTTGGGCGCCGCGTTCTGCATAACGGCAAGGCCATCAGGCGCGAACCAGCTAATGGCGACATCCGCCTGAAGAACACGCGATATGTCCTTGCCCATGTTGCGGTCGGCGATTTCCACGTCGTCGTTCGGCTGGCCGCCGGCGACAAGCTGCTTGGCTTTCGCCAGGGCAGCCGCATTGTCGTCTGCCCGAAGGTCGGGGCGGTGACCCGGCGCCAGCATGATCACACCGGCTAGGCCATCCGTTCGCGTCGCATAGGCAAGCGCCGCGGCGGCCCCCATGCTGTGCCCGCCGACGACGATCTTTGACTTGCCCCCGGATTTCATATCGGCGACGGCCGCATCCAAATCCGCAAAGACTTCTTCCAGGGTCTTGTCCCAGCCCCCGTCGCGCGACCAAGGCATCGTCATCGCGACGACCTCGAAGTCGCCTTCAAGAGCAGCGGCGAGCTTGCCGATCGGGGATTTGGGTTTTGCCGTGCCGTCCTTGCCATGCATCAGAATCACGCCGACATCGCCCGCGAACGCGCCCGCCGGCATGACCAGAAATGCGGATAGCAGGATACCAAGACCTAGAAATACGTTGCGGATGACCACCACCGTTTTCTCCTTGTCGTTTTATTTCACTTAAAACTTGTGTGGATTTACTTATTCCGGAATATCCGGAATTTGTCCACTTCCTCAACCGCCCAACTTGGTAAGTCACTCGAAGGCGAAGACATCGCCGACATTGAGCAGGGCCATGACGCCCAGCGCGGCGAAGATGATTGCAGCAATGGCGTGAACCAGCTTCATCGGGATCGCCGTCGCCGCGGCCTTGCCGACCAGCAC
>CAXGUG010000060.1:0-23456 GCA_964012715.1 uncultured Rhodospirillaceae bacterium
GGCCGCCCGCTCCCGGGTGCCCGCCGATAATCTGGCGCTGTTGATCCGCCGGGTCGATGTCATTCCCCCGTCCCTGGCTTTGGCCCAGGCGGCCGAGGAAAGCGGCTGGGGTACGTCGCGGTTCGCCCGCCAGGGCAATGCCATGTTCGGGCAATGGACGACCGGCGACGGCGACGGCCTGGTTCCCGAGGATCGCGACGACGACAAGGATCACAAGGTTCGCCGCTTCGACACGATGTACGATTCGGTACGCGCCTATATGCGTAATCTGAACACCCACCGGGCTTACCGCGAACTGCGTCGGGCTAGGGCGGTGTTGCGCCGTCAGGGCAATCCGCTGAACGGTGTTTCCCTGGCGGGGTACCTGCATCGGTATTCCGAGCGGGGTGACGATTACGTCGCGTCGATCCGGGCGATGATCGAGGTCAATGGCCTGCAGGCCCTGGACGACGCACGGTTGATGACCGCGCGCCACCCCGAGGCCTGATCCCGCCCTTTTCGTCTACTTCTTGATGAAGAACTGACGTCCCAGCCAGTACCACCGGCCGTCCGGTCCGGGCAGGGTGCAGTTGATACGCCCGCGTCCCGACGGGAACGGCTGCGTCACGCGTACTTCGATCCGGACATTGCCCAGGTTTTCCAGCCGCGCCCGTCCTTCGTGCGAGGCGAAACAGGCCAGCCGGTCCAATCCCTTGGGCCCCGGTTGGATCAGGGTGAAGCCCATCGCCGGTGGGTTCGGATCGTTCGGCGTGATCAGCTCGTCCGCCGGGGTAATGTCGGTCACCGGCATGGCCAGGGCATTGACCGCTAGCTTGAACCGATCGATCCCACCGAAGGTTTCGTTCAGGGCGAAGCGCGGCAGATAGAAATAACCCAGGCTGGGATGAACCACGCCGGAATGCTGGCCGAAGGCCGCGGCGAAGCCTCGGTCCTGCGCCATGCCTTCCAGCTCTTTCGAGGCCTCGCCATAGGGAAAGGCGAACAGCTCGGGCACGGCACCCAGTTCGGCCTTGAACCGCTCATCGGCCTTGGTGAATTCGGCCAGGTTCTTGTCCTTGTCCGCGCCGGACATATGGGCATGGGTGGTCCCGTGATGGCCGATGGTCACGCCCGCGGCCTTGAGCTCGCGAATTTGATCCCAGGTCATCAAGCCGCGCAGTTTGCGGTCGACCGGTTCGGTCGAGACGAACACGGTAAACGGCAGGCCGGCTTTCTTCAGGCGCGGCCAGGCGACGTCGTAGACCGAGGCATAGGCGTCGTCGATGGAGATGCCGACCGTGCGATCGGGCAGGGATTTCCCGGCCTTCAGCGCCGCGACGATTTCCGGCAGCGGCAGAACCGTATATTTACCGGATGTCAGTTCCGCCAAATGGGCGTCGAACTGTTCCAGGCGGATATTGGTCGATGGATACTCGGTTTCGCCGAAACGGTGGTACATGACGACCACCGCTTGTTCGGCGGCTTGCGCCGGGGCGATGTCGCCGATGGTGGTCAAGCCGCCCAGGGTCAGCGCGGTCATGACCGCAGTCGCACAGCGCCGGCGGATCGCGGCGAAGCGGCCATGCCGCGTGCGGATATGCGCTCCGTGGCCGCTCATGACAGATAGCCTTTCATATTCCTCACCCCCGATATGACTCTATTAGCATGTTATGACGTGATTTTTCCCTCTTCCGCGCTGCAGCACAAGTGCTCTAGGGTCGGAGGCAACGATTTTCATTCCGCAACCGAACGAAAGGTCATCGCCCATGCCCGATAAAATCGACGAATCGGCCCTCGACCAATTGTTCCGCGATGCCCGCACCTTTTCCCATTGGACGGGCGAACCGGTCGGCGAAGACCAATTGCGCGCGATCTGGGATTTGGCGTGTATGGGCCCGACCGCGGCCAACAGTTCGCCCGCGCGGATCGTCTTCGTTGTTTCCGACGCGGCCAAGGAAAAGCTCAAACCCTGCCTGGCGCCCGGCAACGTCGATCAGACCATGTCCGCCGCCGCGACCGCGATCATCGGTCAGGACATGGAATTTTATGAACACCTGCCCGTGCTTTATCCCCATACGGATGCTAAATCCTGGTTCGTCGGCAACGAGGCGCTGATCCGCGACAGCGCCTTCCGCAATTCATCCCTGCAGGGGGCCTATCTGATCATGGCCGCCCGCGCCATGGGTCTGGACTGCGGGCCGATGTCGGGGTTCGACGCGGCCAAGGTCGACGCGGCGTTCTTTGCCGGGACCAAGGTCACGGCTAACTTTCTGTGTAACATCGGACATGGCGATGCCGACCGGCTGCATCCGCGGGCTCCGCGGCTGTCGTTCGACGACGCCTGCCGGATCGACTGAGCAAACTTTGGTTCCTGAAATTCATGCCTGACGTCGACCTTTCCGCTTCACCGCCGCCCGCTGCTTCCGGGCAGGCCCCCGATCCCGGCCGCCCACCGGTCCCGACCTTGTCGGCCTGGATCTATCTGGCGATCTGCATCGTCGCGGTGGGGCATGTGTTTTGGCGGCCCGAAGGCTGGCAAATCGTTGCGGTCGGGTTGGCGGCGGCGTTCCTGATCATGGAGTTCCGCCACACATCGAAGGTTCAGCGCGCGGTCGGGTATGTCCTGGCGGTCAGTGGTCTGGGGATGGGGTTCGCGGCCGGCCAGGGGTTGGACGTTTTGTTCGCCGGGATCGCGTCGTCGCTGAAGTTCATGCTGGTGTTCTTCGCCGTCGCCTGGATGCAGATTCCGGCCAAGACCAGCCCGACCCTGATGGCGGCGCGGCAGTTCGTGTTGGACCAACCGGCGGGTCGGCGGTTCCTGATCCTGGCCTATGCGGCGCATTTCCTGGGCGCGTTCCTGAACCTGGCGGCGCTGACCCTGTTGTCGGACATGGTGTCCCGGCCCAAGGACCGACAGCTCAAGGATCGCCTGGCGGTGGCGCTGATGGTCGGGTTTACCTCGGCCTCGGCCTGGTCGCCGTTCTACGTCAGCGTGACCGTGGTGCTGGCGGCGCTGCCCGGACTTAAATGGGTCGATATCGCCCTGCCTGGCCTGATCATCGGCTTGGTGGTGGTCGCCCTGACCGCCTTGATCGACCGGGTGTTCGTGCGCGGCGCACGGCCCCGCCCCAACCCAGGGCCAAAAGTCGAAGACGCCAACTGGCGCAAGCTGTCGATGCTGCTGGGCGCGCTGATGATCTCGGTGATCGCCCTGGAATCCTATTTCCATCTGTCGATCCCGGTCGTGCTTGGCCTGTTGGCGCCGCCGTTCGCTATCTTGTGGCTTTACATTTCCAAGGGCCGCGAGCACGAGGCTCCGGGCCTGCCGCGCCGGGTCGTCGCGTCGTTCCCGGGCCTGCGCGGCGAGGCCTTGATCTTCATCGGCGCCAATCTGTTCGGCACCGGGGTGTCGCGGGTGCTCGACCCGGCGGCGGTCGCGGGGGTGTTGCATATCGCGTCCTGGCCCGATTTCGCCAAGCCGGTCGCCCTGGCCGCGTTCATTATCTTCGCCGCCGGGATCGGCCTGCATCCGGTGGTCCTGGTAATTCTGGTCGGATCGGTCCTGCCGCCTGAAGTGTTCGGCATGCCGCCCCTGATCATGGCCCTGGTGATGCTCGGCACCTGGGGGCTGTCGACCACGTCGTCGCCGGTGTCGGGCACGACGCTGGTGGTCAGCCGCCTGACCGGGGAAGACTCCTTCCGCCTCGCCTGGCGGCGTGCGCCCTTGTATACCTTGTCCGGCGCGTTGGTCGTGGCGGCCATCGCCATGGCTTTCTGGAAGTTGGGCTGGGCGGGCTGAGACCCTCGATGAAGCGATGAACCTTTTGGCTTTCGACACAGCGACGAGCGGCTGTTCCGCTGCGGTTTTCGTGGATGGGCGGGCGGTCGCGCATCGGGCTGAGCGGATGGCGCGCGGTCAATCCGAAGCCCTGGTGCCGATGCTGGACGATGTTCTGGCCGAAGCCAAGTTGACCTACGACGATCTGGATGCCCTGGCGGTTACGGTCGGTCCGGGCGCTTTTACCGGCCTGCGGATTGGCCTGGCGACGGCGCGGGGTCTGGCGTTGGCCCTTGGTCTGCCGCTTTCCGGGGTAACGACGTTGGAAGCCGTGGCCCGATCCGTACCTGAAGCGGCACGCGCGGGACGGTCCGTCCTGGTCGCGCTCGATTCCAAGCGTGAAGATCTCTACGTCCAGATGTTCGGCCCGGATCTGTCGCCGCAATCGGAGCCGGCGGCGGCCATGGTCGAGGCCTTGCCGGAAATCTGCGGCGGCGGGCCTGTGCTGATCGCCGGGGATGCGGCCGACCGGGCCTTGGCCGCGGTGATTGATGCCGGGGGCATCGCGGAATTGGCGGATGCGTCCGGTATTCCCGATGCGGTGCAGGTTGGTGAAGCGGCACTTGGCCGGGCCATGCCGCCGGTCGGTCACCGGCCCGCGCCGATCTACTTGCGTCCGCCCGATGCGGTGCGCCCGCGCAACGGCGGGCGGCTGCGGCCCTGAGAGCTGATTATTCGGCGGTACGGATTAACAGACGGTGCGGCGCGCTTTGTTCCGTCGCCGTCGCGTCTTCCGGTTCCAACGAGACGACCTCGTGGCCATGATCGCGCACCGAACGGGGCACGTTCGACAGGGGTTCGGCGCCTTTCAAACGAACTTCAAGTAATTCGCCCGGGCCCAAACGTTCAAGAAACAGCTTGGTTTTGACGAACGTCATTGGACAAATGTCATTCGAAATATCCAGAAAAGCCGGTGATATTTCAGAAGCCGCTGTTTCTTGCGGTTTTTTCATTTTGTTCTCTTGTCTATAATAGATGCCTACTTTATATAGGCGCCGCGTTGGCAATTAAAATAATTTGCCCGCATTACTTACAGGCGTATTCATACGGCGATAGTCAATTTTTTGAAATTGGCCAGGTATCAGCCGTTATCCCAAGACGAGCACATAATTCGTAAAAAGCCATGCTTCAAGGAGAAGGCGAACCCATGACCGAAAAACCGAACGCTTCGGAGTTGATCGAACTGACAACTGAGATCGTCGCGGCGCATGTCGGCAATAACACCATTGCGCCCAGCGATATCCCGGCTTTGATCAACGAAGTTTACAACGCGCTGTCCAACGTCGGCGGAACGCCGTCCCAGGCCGAGCGCCCGAAGCCTGCGGTTTCGCCGAAAAAATCGGTCTTCCCCGACTACATCATCTGCTTGGAAGACGGCAAGAAGCTGAAAATGCTGAAGCGTCACCTGAAGACGGCTTACGACATGACGCCGGAAGATTATCGCGAGCGCTGGGGCCTGCCGGCGGACTATCCGATGGTTGCGCCGAACTACGCCAAACACCGCTCTAATCTGGCGAAAAAGATCGGCCTGGGCACCAAGCCGCGCCGCCGCCGTTAGGCGCTCTCTTTGGGGGGCATCTCGGGCTTTGGCCTGGGGGGTCTAGAGGGTATAGTAATCCGACGAATCCAGAGGTTTGCCGGAAATCCGTGGGGAAACGATGCCGCAATCAAGAATCGAGCAGATTTGCGTCGATAAAGGGATGAAAATGACGGACCAGCGGCGCATCATTGCGCGCGTCTTGTCCGAATCGGAAGACCATCCCGACGTTGAAGAAGTGCATCGTCGCTCGTCCGAAATCGACGACCGGATTTCGATCGCGACCGTCTATCGGACCGTGCGTCTGTTCGAAGAGGCGGGCATTATCGAGCGCCATGATTTCGGCGACGGTCGTGCGCGTTACGAAGAAGTGACCGAAGAACACCATGATCACCTGATCAATGTTCAATCGGGTGAGGTAATCGAATTCCAGAACACGGAAATCGAGCGCCTGCAGGAAGCCATCGCCCGCGACCACGGCATGCGTCTGGTCGGGCATAAGCTGGAACTGTATGGCGTGCCGTTAAAGAAAGGCACCGACAAATAAGCATGATCCAAGGCGGTAATTCCCGGGTGGCTTGCCCGGGGTCGGCAGGATACGGGGCGCGAGGCAACCAGTGACCGAGGCGGCGCCCAAGAAGCTTCATATCAAGACCTATGGCTGTCAGATGAACGTCTACGACTCCGAGCGTATGGCGGGTCTTTTGGCGCCCCTGGGCTATGCCCTGACGGATGCGGTCGACGATGCCGACATGGTGTTGTTGAACACCTGTCATATCCGGGAAAAGGCCGCGGAAAAGGTCTATTCGGAGTTGGGCCGGATCAACAAGATCAAGGAAGCGCGGAAAGGCGACGGCGGGACGATGATCCTGGGCGTCACCGGCTGCGTCGCCCAGGCCGAGGGCGAGGAAGTCCTGCGCCGCGCCCCCTTCGTGGACATGGTGTTCGGGCCGCAGACTTATCACCGCCTGCCGGAAATGGTGGCCCGCCTGCACCGCGAAAAGGGCGCGCAGCTGGACACCGATTTTCCCGAGGAATCCAAGTTCGACCACCTGTCGGCGCCGGCCCGGGTCGAAGGCCGCTCGGCCTTCCTGACGGTGCAGGAAGGCTGCGACAAGTTCTGCACCTTCTGCGTCGTGCCGTATACGCGCGGTTCGGAATTCTCCCGGCCGGTCGACCAAGTCATGGACGAAGCCCGCCAACTGGCTGCCGCGGGTGCGTGCGAAATCACGCTTCTGGGCCAGAACGTCAACGCCTATCACGGCGTTCATGACGGCGGTGAGCTGGGCTTGGGCGAATTGATCGAACGCTTGGCCAAGGTCGATGGGATCGAGCGCCTGCGCTACACCACGTCTTATCCGGCGGAAATCGATGACGCTCTGATCGCGGCCCATCGCGACGTACCCGAGCTGATGCCTTATCTGCATCTGCCGGTGCAATCCGGCTCCGACCGGGTGCTCAAGGCCATGAATCGGCGTCACGACCGGGCGTTCTATATCGATCTGGTCGCCCGCCTGCGCCAGGCCCGCCCGGACCTGGGTCTGTCGTCGGACTTCATCGTCGGCTTCCCGGGTGAATCGGACGCGGATTTCGAGGATACCCTCTCCCTGGTGCGCGACGTCGGCTACATCCAGGCCTATTCCTTCAAATACTCGCCGCGCCCCGGCACCCCGGCGGCGGCGATGGAGCTGCAGGTTCCCGAAGACGTAAAGGACGCCCGTTTGGCGGCCCTTCAGGATCTTCTGAATACGCAGCAGCTTGCCTTCAACGAAAGCTGCGTCGGGCGGACCATGCCGGTCTTGCTCGACCGGGTCGGCCGTCACGAGGGTCAGCTCG
The DNA here is from genome assembly GCA_964012715.1 of uncultured Rhodospirillaceae bacterium. Lineage (GTDB taxonomy): Bacteria > Pseudomonadota > Alphaproteobacteria > Rhodospirillales > Casp-alpha2 > UBA1479. The sequence continues at coordinate 7,191 of CAXGUG010000060.1, forward strand.
TCGGTCGTAGCCCCTATATGCAGGCCGTGCATGTCGCGGCCCCGGCCGAGTGGCTGGGCCGTATCGTCGATTTGCGGATCGTCGGCGCCGGAGGCAACAGCCTGTCCGCCGTGCCCGATGAGGACTTGAGGGAAAGGAAGACCGCATGAGCCGTGGACGTTCCAGGCGGCAGACGCGTGGCGGGGGTGAGGTAACGGTGCCGATGGCCCCGGCGGAAGGCGGGGGATCTTCCGGAGGCACGACGACGGAGCGTATGACCTTCGCCAACAACCACCTGGCGGCGGCGCTGTTCGGATCGCATCACGCGCATCTGGCGCGGATCGAACAGGGCCTGGGCGTGACCATCCATGCCCGCGGCAACGAGGTCGCGATCACCGGCGACACCGCATCGGTCGATCGCACGGCGGCGGTTCTGGCGGCGTTGTATGACCGTCTGAAACATGGCCAGGACGTGGAAGCGCCTGATGTCGATGCGATGCTGCGGATGTCCGGCGGTGGCGGCGGTAGCATGGGGGCCGCGCCGGCGAACCCGCGCGAGGGCCTGCGCGATGCCGATGTCGCGGTTCAGACCCGCAACAAGATGATCAACGCGCGAACCTCGACCCAGGCCGATTACCTGCGCGCGATCGATGAAAACCCGTTGGTGTTCGGGATCGGCCCCGCCGGGACGGGCAAGACGTACCTGGCCGTGGCCAAGGCCGTGGAACGGTTGGTCCAGGGCCGGGTCGACCGCATCATCCTGTCGCGTCCCGCGGTCGAAGCGGGCGAACAGTTGGGCTTCCTGCCTGGCGACATGCGAGAAAAGGTCGATCCTTACCTGCGCCCGTTGTACGACGCGCTGTATGACATGTTGCCCCAGCAACAGGTTGAAAAACGGCTGGAATCGGCGGAGATCGAGGTTGCCCCCTTGGCCTTCATGCGCGGTCGGACGTTGTCCAACGCCTTCGTCATCCTGGACGAAGCGCAGAACACCACGCCGGTGCAGATGAAGATGTTCCTGACCCGCCTGGGCGAAAATTCGTCCATGGTGGTGACCGGCGATTTGAGCCAGGTCGACTTGCCGCGCGGCACCCGGTCGGGCTTGCGCGATGCGCAGGAAGTCCTGATCGGCACCAAGGGCATTCGTTTCGTCGAGTTCACGGAACAGGACGTCGTCCGACATCCTTTGGTGTCGCGGATCGTTCACGCCTACCAGAATGTGGAAACGGCGCGCCGCGCCGGTGCACGGTACGAGCAATATGAAGGCGAACGCGGAAACGAAGAAGACTGACGCCGCGTCCGGCTCCGGCCCCGATTTGGATATCGCGATCGAGATCGCGGCTTCGGATTGGACGGATGCGTTGGACGACGCCGAAGCCATTGCCGAGCGGGCGTTGTCGGCTGCCTTCGCGGTCGGCTATGCCGCTGTGGGCGGGGGTGACGCGGCCGAGGTGGAGGTGTCCTTGGTGCTGACCGACGACGACAGCGTCGCCGCCTTGAACCGCGACTACCGGTCCAAGGACGGCCCGACCAACGTGTTGTCGTTTCCGCAGGAAGACGATTTCGATGCGCCGTCGGCCCTGCCCGGCATGCCGGTGATGTTGGGCGACGTGGTGATCGCCTATGGCGTGACGGCGCGCGAGGCCCGGGACCAGGGCATCCCCCTGGCCGACCATTTAACTCATTTGTGCGTCCATGGTATGCTTCACCTGTTGGGCTTCGATCATATCGAAGCGGACGAAGCCGACAGGATGGAAGGACTTGAAACGGAAATCCTCGGGGACCTGGGTGTTCCCGATCCATATGGAAAGGAGCGGTGAGCGCCCGCTTTAGCATCGGGCATCTATCCTGGTGACATGAACGATCAATCATCGAGTCCCGCGCCCCGGGAATCCGGGGCCGCCACCCAATCCTCAGCGCAGGATCATTCAACCTCATCCGCGGTTGGCTCTTCGCAGGCCGCCTCGTCGCAGGACCCGCGCGCGGCCTCCGTCTGGCAGCGCCTGATGCGTTTGTTCCGCCGCGATCAGAACGAATCCGTTCGCGAGGCGCTGGAAGAAATCATCGAAGAACGGGCCGAGCCCGCCGCTCCCATCGGCGAGGACGAACGCCTGCTGCTGTCGAACATCCTCAACCTGCGGGGCCTGACCGTCGAAGACGTGATGGTGCCGCGCGCCGACATCGCCGGCGTCGACGTCGAAACCCCGTTGAAGGACATCGTCACGATCATCGGCGAACGCGGTCATTCGCGCTTGCCGGTCTATCGCGGCACCTTGGACGACGTCATCGGCGTGGCCCATGTGAAGGACCTGTTCCTTTGGGACGGCAACGAAGAAGACTTCAAGCTGTCGGAACATCTGCGCCGCATCCTGTTCGTGGCCCCATCGATGGAGGTCCTGGAACTGCTGCTGGAAATGCGCGCCCGCCGTTCGCACATGGCGTTGGTGGTCGACGAATACGGCGGTGTCGACGGCCTGGTGACGATTGAAGACCTGGTCGAGGAAATCATCGGCGAGATCGAAGACGAACACGACCGCACGTCCGAGCCGGTATTGCGCGAGAATCCCGACGGCTCGTTTACCGCCGACGCCCGCGTGACCATCGAGGCCTTGGAAGAGAAGCTCGGCCCGATCGTTACGGAAGAAGAACGGGAATACATCGATACCCTTGGCGGCCTGGTCTTTGCGCTGGCCGGCCGGGTGCCGATCCGTAGCGAGTTGGTCATGCATCCGAGCGGCCTGGAATTCGAAATTCTGCAGGCCGACCCTCGGCGCATTCACCGCTTGAAGGTCCGCCGCCGCGCCCCGACGGAACCGGGGCCAAAACCGGAATGACCGACGGCCGCGCAGTCCCGCGCCGCATGTACGAATTCGTCGCGCATGCCACCGGGTGGCGTCGGCGTGGATTGGCGATGGGTTTCGGTCTGTTGGCCGCTGGGGCCCTGCCGCCGTTGTACTTGGTTTTTCTTTTGGTTCCGGCGTTCGTCGGCTTGCTCTGGCTGATTGCGTCGCGCGACCGCGCCTGGGGTGCGTTTCGCGACGGGTGGTGGTTCGGCGCGGCCCATGCCGCGGCGGGCACGTTCTGGATTTCTCATTCCCTGACCATTGATTTGGCCCGCCATGGTTGGCTGATTCCGATCGCCATTGTTGGGTTCGCCGCCGTGTTGGGCCTGTTTCCGGCGATCGCCGCCTGGGTGGTGCATCGGTTGCGTCCGGTCGGCGCGCTGCCCGGCGGCGGCGATGCGTTGCTGCTGGCGGGTGTCTGGGTTTTGACCGAATGGCTGCGGGGGTGGTTGTTTACCGGTTTCCCATGGAATCTGATGGGCACGGTATGGACCTTCGCCGACGCGATGGTTCAGCCGGCGGCGTCTATCGGCGTTTTCGGATTGAGCCTTTTGACCGTGGCGGCGGCGGCGGCGCCGGTCGCCCTGGCCGGGCCGGGCCGGGCGATTTGGGCACCCTCGATGTTGGCGGCATTCGGACTTGTCGCGGTTTGGGGTTATGGAGCCTGGCGTTTATCCGGGGCCGAAACGGTTTTTGCCCCGGGGGTCGACCTACGTTTGGTTCAGCCCAACATCGCCCAGGCGGACAAATGGCGAAACGCCTTGCGGCCGAACCATGTCGTCCGGCAGATCGACATGAGCCTCGCCCCGCCGAAGGGCAAGGGCCCGGAACCCGCCCCGATGCCGACCCATGTCATCTGGGCTGAGACGGCGGTGCCTTACGTTCTGGGGCGGGAGCCGTCGTTGATCCGTGCTTTGGCTCACGCCGCGCCGGTCGAAGGGGCCTTGCTGACCGGGGCCCTGCGGGTTGACCGAAGCGATCCGGATGCGCCCAAGGTTTATAACAGCCTATACGTGGTCGAGGCCTCGGGTCGGATCGCACAGACATATGACAAGCATCATTTGGTCCCGTTCGGCGAATACGTTCCGATTCAGAAATGGTTGGGGTTCCTCAAGATCACGCAGGGCCGGGGTAATTTTTCCGCCGGGCCGGGGCCGCGCGTGCTTGAAGTTAAGGGCCTGCCGCCGTTTTCGCCGCTGATCTGTTACGAAGTTATTTTCCCCCATGCGGTGGTTCCGCCGATCACCGGACAGGACGATGGTCCCCGTCCCAGATGGCTGCTGAACATCACCAACGATGCCTGGTTCGGTATTTCGCCCGGCCCTTACCAGCATCTGGCGGCGGCGCGCCTGCGCAGCGTCGAGGAGGGCCTGCCCCTGGTCCGCGTCGCAAATACGGGTATCTCCGCGGTCATCGATCCTTGGGGCCGGACGGTCGCGTCGCTTGCATTGGGCACGGCGGGAACGGTCGATTCCGGCCTGCCCGAGCCGATCGAGGATCGCACGCTCTTTGCCCGCCTGGGTAACGTCCCGGCCTTGGCGCTGACGATTTTGGCTGTGCTGGCGGGGGCACTGGGCGCGCGTCGGCGCAAACCCTTAACCCCGCAGGAAACAGGGATAAATCCCGCTTGACGGGCCGTCATATCGCTGTCAAAAACGGCGATCTGAGATCATTTGATCCCAGCGTGGCGTATTTGGACCGTTTGCCGCCACGAAAAACAACGCGCTAAGCGGACGAACGTCGCCCCCGAACGCTTCGTCCATATAGTCCTGTACCTGTAACGACGTTAGCGGAGGCATGCCTCGTGACCCTATCCAACTACCTGTTTACGTCCGAATCCGTTTCCGAAGGACACCCGGACAAAGTCGCCGACCGTATTTCCGATGCGGTGTTGGACGAATTCCTGCGCCGTGACCCGGGCAATTGCCGGCTCGGCTGCGAAACCATGACGACGACCAACCGCATCATCGTCGGCGGCGAAGGCCGCTGCGGCGACGATGGTCGTGGCCCGATCTTCGATGCCAACGGCGATGCCGATCCGGAACTGATCGAAAACATCGCTCGCCAGTGCGTCAAGGACATCGGCTATGAACAAGAGGGCTTCCATTGGGAAACCGCCAAGGTTCAGGTCTATCTCCATGGTCAGTCCGCGGACATCGCGGTCGGTGTCGATTCCGCCGGCAATAAAGACGAAGGCGCCGGTGACCAGGGCATCATGTTCGGGTTCGCCTGCACCGAAACCGAAGAATTGATGCCGGCGCCGATCCATTATTCGCACCAGATTCTGAAGTCGATGGCCGATGCCCGTCACTCGGGCAAGACGCCGGGCCTGCTGCCCGATTCGAAAAGCCAAGTGACCCTGCAGTACGAAAACGGCAAGCCGGTGCGCGCGACCTCGGTCGTGGTTTCGACCCAGCACACCGAAAATCTGTCGACCGACGAAGTGCGCGAAATCGTCCGCCCCTTCGTGCTCGACGTTCTGCCCGACGGCTGGATGTGCCCGGAAGACGAATTCTACGTCAACCCGACGGGCCGGTTCGTGATCGGCGGTCCGGACGGCGACGTCGGCCTGACCGGTCGTAAGATCATCGTCGACACCTATGGCGGCGCGGCCCCGCACGGCGGCGGCGCGTTCTCCGGCAAGGATCCGACCAAGGTCGACCGTTCGGCGGCTTATGGCGCGCGCTACCTCGCGAAAAACGTGGTCGCCGCGGGCCTGGCCGACAAATGCGTAATCCAGCTGGCCTACGCCATCGGAGTGTCCAAGCCGCTGTCGGTCTATGTCGACACCCAGGGCACCGGCCGCGTCGACGAGGCGCAGATTTCCGCCAAGCTGCAGGAAATGGTGAACCTCAGCCCGCGCGGCATCCGCGAGCATCTGGAGCTGAACAAGCCGATTTATGCCCGCACCTCGGCCTATGGTCACTTCGGCCGCAAGCCGGAAGCCGACGGCGGCTTCTCGTGGGAGCGGACCGATCTGGTTGCCGGCCTGAAGGCCGCGTTCGGCGCTTAAGGCCGCCGCCCCTTGGGCGACAGCGATAAACCGCGTTTCTACGGCCGGCGGCGGGGCAAAAAGCTCCGCCCCGGCCGTGTTACGTTGGTCGAAGACCTTTTGCCGAAACTGCGCGTCCCGTCCGGCGGCGCCCCGTTCGATCCCGCCGGGTTGTTTCCGGATCCCGTCTCGGACGTGTGGTTGGAAATCGGCTTCGGTGCGGGCGAACATCTGGCCGATCAGGCCCAGGCACATCCCGATATCGGGTTCATCGGCTGCGAGCCGTTCATCAACGGCGTTTCCACCCTGCTGGCCCAGATCGCCGAACGCGATCTGACCAATATCCGTCTGCACGACGACGATGCGCGGCTGCTTCTGCCCCGGATCAAGGCCGGATCGGTGGGCCGGGTCTATCTTCTGTATTCCGATCCTTGGCCGAAAAAGCGTCATTGGAACCGCCGCTTCGTGCAGATGGCGACCCTGGATGAATTGGCGCGAGTTCTGCGCCCGGGCGGGGTGTTCCGCTTCGCCACGGATCATATGGGGCACGCCCGTTGGGCCCTGTGGCATGCGGCCCGCCATCCGGCGTTTGAATGGACGGCGCGCGGCCCGGCCGATTGGCGCACCCGTTGGGCCGACGGCTTTCCGACCCGCTACGAGGAAAAGGGTCTGGCCGGGGACAAGCGGGTTTATCTTGAATTTCGCCGCCGCGCCGATTGATCGCTGGATTCGCGTTCTTGTATTGGCGGGCGATTGGGATTATATAAGCCCCGCGTTTCATTGAAGGAAACGCGCTTCGTTAAGTCCGATATCGGAGTTGATGGGGCGGGCCGGTGGCCCGCCTTTTGTGTTTTCTAGACCTGGTTACCGGCCGCGCCGGGGCCACGACGCAGCGGAGTTCACGCCACGTGAATGCATTGGAACAGCGCATTGCCGACATGATCCGCCCGGCCATTGAGGACTTGGGTTTCGATTTGGTGCGCGTGCTGCTGTCCGGCCAGCGCCACAAGAAACTGCAGGTCATGGCCGAGCCGCTCGACGGTCGGGCCATGACGGTCGACCATTGCGCCGACATTTCGCGCGTCGTCTCGGCGCTGCTGGATGTCGAAGATCCGATCGACGATGCCTATACCCTGGAAGTGTCCTCGCCCGGGATCGACCGTCCGTTGGTCAAGCTGGTCGATTTCGAACGCTTCGCCGGGTTCGAGGCGCGGGTCGAAATGGATGTCGCGATCGACGGACGCCGTCGTTTTTCCGGCCGCCTGATGGGCGTCGACGGAACCGACGTGCTGATCGAGGTGACCGAAGGCGAAGCGCGCCTGCCTTACGACGATATTCAAAAGGCCAAACTGCTGATGACCGACGAGTTGATCGAGGCCTATCAGCAGGCCGAGGCCGAGGCCGAGGAACAGGCGGAGGGCTAATTCCCTTCGCGTTTTGAAACAGACGACCGACTATTTGCGAGAGTGTGAAGGAACACCAGATATGAGCGACGTCATGCACAGCGAAGCCGTCCACGCACGACCGGAACTGCTGGCCGCCGCCGAACAGGCCGCCCGCGATAAGGGCATTGAGCGGGACGAGGTCCTGGAGGCCATGGAACAGGCCATTCAAAAGGCCGGCCGGTCCAAATACGGACACGAGCACGACATCCGCGCCGTGATCGACCGCACCTCCGGCGCGATCACCCTGGCCCGCTTCCTGGAAGTCGTCGCCGGTCCGGACGACGTCGAAAACGAAATCACCCAGTTGACCCTGGATCAGGCCAAGCAGCGCAAGGCCGATGCCGAAGTCGGCGAATTCCTGGTCGACCCCCTGCCGCCCATCGATTTCGGCCGCATCGCCGCCCAGACCGCCAAGCAGGTCATCGTGCAGAAGGTCCGCGAAGCCGAACGCAAGCGTCAGTTCGAAGAATACAAAGATCGCATCGGCGAGGTCGTCAACGGCCTGGTCAAGCGGATCGAATACGGCAACGTGGTCGTCGACCTGGGCCGCGCCGAAGCGCTGCTGCGTCGTGATGAGTCGATCCCGCGCGAGCATTTCTCCAACGGTGACCGGGTTCGCGCCTACATCATGGATGTGCGCGAAGAAACCCGCGGCCCGCAGATTTTCCTGAGCCGCACCCATCCGCAGTTCATGGCCAAGCTGTTCGCCCAGGAAGTGCCGGAAATCTATGACGGCATCATCGAGATCAAGGCCGTCGCCCGCGACCCGGGTTCGCGCGCCAAGATCGCCGTGGTTTCCCACGACAGCTCGATCGATCCGGTCGGCCCCTGCATCGGGATGCGCGGCTCGCGCGTTCAGGCCGTGGTCGGCGAACTGCAGGGTGAAAAAATCGACATCATCCAGTGGTCGCCGGATCAGGCCTCGTTCATCGTCAACGCCCTGGCCCCGGCCGAAGTGTCGAAGGTGGTCATGGACGAAGACGCCCACCGCATCGAAGTCGTGGTTCCCGACGATCAGCTGTCGCTGGCCATCGGCCGCCGCGGCCAGAACGTGCGTCTGGCCTCGCAGCTGTCCGGCTGGGACATCGACATCTTCACCGAAGCCGAGGAGTCGGAGCGCCGCAACGAGGAATTCCGTTCCCGTTCGGCCCTGTTCGTCGAAGCGCTTGATGTCGACGACGTGATTGCCCATCTGTTGGTGACCGAAGGGTTCTCCAAGGTCGAGGAAGTTGCGTTCGTGCCGCTTGACGACCTGATGGACATCGAAGGGTTCGACGAGGACGTCGCCCGCGAACTGCAGGCCCGCGCCCAGACCTATCTGGAAACCCGCGACGCCGCGTTCGAAGCCCGCCGCAAGGAACTGGGCGTGGCCGACGACCTGGGTGAAATCGAAGGCGTGAGCAACGAAATGCTGGTCGCCTTGGGTGAAAACGGGGTGAAGGATCGCGACGATCTGGCCGATCTGGTCGGGGACGAGCTGCGCTTCATCATGTTGGCCGACAAGGGCGAAAACACCCTGGATTCCATCGCTGCGTTGGATGAAGGGGCGCTGCGGACCGTTTTGGCTCCGAGCCCGCTGACCGGTGAGGAAGCGAACCGGATCATCATGGCGGCCCGCGCCCATTGGTTTGACGACCAGGAAGCGCCCGAAGGCGAAACCGCACCCGGCGACGACGCGCCGCAGGCGTCCTGATCCGGACGCCGATGGCGAACGGTCGAGACGGTGCTATGAGCTAGAACCCGGAGATAGGCATGGCCGGTGGAATGCAAAGCCACGCGGAAATCGAACAGGTCCCGACGCCCGATGAGGGCGACGGAACCGTCCGCCGCTGCATCGTCACCGGGGAAAAACGGCCTACTCCGGAACTGCTTCGCTTCGTCGTTGGACCGGACGACCAGATCGTCCCCGACCTGGGCGGCGTCTTGCCCGGACGGGGATTATGGTTGAGTGCCCGCCGCGATGTGGTAAATACAGCCAGCGAAAAGAACCTTTTCGCCAAGGCGGCCAAGCGCAAGGTGGTCGTTCCGCCCCATTTGGCGGACGATATCGAGGCGCAAATGGTTCGCCGCTGCATGGACGCGCTGGGTTTGGCGCGCCGTGCGGGTCAGGTCGTTGCGGGCTTTGAAAAGACCGCGGCCTGGCTGAGGACCGCCAAACGCGGTCTGTTGGTCGCGGCCAGGGACGGTGGCGAGGACGGAAAGTCCAAGCTGCGGCACCTGGCGTCGGGACTGACGCAGTTCACGGTACTGGACGCCGCCGAATTGGGTCGGGCGTTGGGCCGGGATCATGTGGTTCATGCCGCGGTCGCCCCAGGTGGCCTGGCGGATCGCCTGGTCTTCGAACAAAACCGGCTTTCGGGGTTTCGCGAGGGTGCCCCGGCCGGTGATTTTTCCCCCTCGCAGGAATAACAGGACGGGTTCCCTGGGGCCCGGAGCATCGGGACCCACCCGGAGCACGCCGATCGGAAGGTATTGATGGCAGAGACGACGGACAAGGATAAGGCTGACAAGGGCGGCAAGCTGGGACTTTCGGGCTCCGGCGGGACGTTGACCTTGGGCGCCAAGACGGTCGAGAAGCGGCAGACTCGCCAGAACTTCTCTCATGGCCGGTCCAAGATGGTGACCGTCGAGGTCAAGAAGCGCCGCACGATCGGTTCGGGCAAGGATGACGCGCCGGCGGCCGCAGAGCCGACCGAAGCCGCGGCGCCCGCCCCCGCGCCGACTCCGAGCGACGATGGCGAAGCGCCGATCCGCGAGTTGACCGAACAGGAACGGATCGCCCGCCAAAAGGCGCTGGAAACCGCGCAGCAGACCAAGGACGAACCGGCTGACGATCTGCCGGCCCGCCCGCTTGGTCCGACGCCGGTCGAGCGTCCGGTGATCGAAGCCGCCCCGGAACCCGAGCCGGAACCGGAACCCGAAACCGCGGCCCAGCCGGAAGCGGCCGCAGCCGCGCCGGAGCCGATCGCTCCGGTCGAAGCCCCGGCGCCCAAGGCCGACGACCAACGTCCGGCCGCAGCCAAGCCGCGCCCGGCGGCCCGCGAAGCCGACGATGACGACGACGGTCCGCGCGGCAAGGGCCGCAAGCCCGGTGGTGGCGGTGGCGGCGGTGCCGGTGCCGGCGCCCGCGCCGATGCGCGCCGCCCGCAGCCGACCCGTAACTATGATGAGCGCCGCCGTCGCGGCAAGCTGACGATTTCCGACGCCCTGGACGGCGAGGAAGAGCGTCAGCGGTCGATCGCGTCGGTCAAGCGTGCTCGTGAACGTGAAAAACAAAAGCAGCGCCAATTGCTGCAGGAAGGTCAGAAAGTCGTGCGTGAAGTCATCGTTCCCGAAGCCATTACTGTTCAGGAACTGGCCAACCGCATGGCGGAACGGGGTGCCGACGTGGTCAAGGCGCTGATGAAGATGGGCGTCATGGCGACGATCACCCAGACCATCGATGCCGACACCGCCGAATTGGTGGTCGAGGAATTCGGCCACCGTCTGCGCCGCGTGTCCGAGGCCGACGTCGAACAGGGCCTGAAGCGTGACGAGGACAAGGCGGGCGATCTCCAGTCCCGCGCCCCCGTCGTCACGGTCATGGGCCATGTCGACCATGGTAAGACCTCGCTGCTCGATGCACTGCGCGCGACCGACGTGGCCGGCGGTGAAGCCGGTGGGATTACCCAGCACATCGGCGCCTACCAGGTGACGACCCCGTCGGGTGCGAAGATTTCGTTCATCGACACCCCGGGTCACGCAGCCTTTACCGAAATGCGCGCCCGTGGTGCGCAGGTCACCGATATCGTGGTGCTCTGCGTCGCCGCCGACGACGGCGTGATGCCGCAGACCATCGAAGCCATCCACCACGCCAAGGCGGCGGGTGTGCCCCTGATCGTCGCGGTCAACAAGATCGACGTTCCGGGCGCCGACCCCAGCCGGGTTCGCATGGATCTGCTGCAACACGACGTGCAGGTCGAAGAAATGGGCGGCGATGTGCTGTCGGTCGAGGTTTCGGCCAAACAGCGCACCAACCTGGACAAGCTGGAAGAAGCGATCCTGCTGCAGGCCGAATTGCTGGACCTGAAGGCCAACCCCAATCACGCCGCTGAAGGTGTGATCGTCGAAGCCCGCATGGAACAGGGCAAGGGCTCGGTCGCCACGGTGCTGATCCAGCGCGGCACCCTGCGCGTCGGCGAAATCTTCATCGCCGGCTCCGAATGGGGCCGCGTCCGCGCCATGATGGATGCCCACGGCGCCCAGCTTCAGGAAGCCGGCCCCTCGGTGCCGGTCGAAATCCTGGGTCTCAACGGCACGCCGCAGGCCGGTGATGATTTCGTCGTCGTCGAGAACGAAGCCCGCGCCCGCGAGGTCACGGAATTCCGCCAGCGCACCGAACGCAACAAGGCCGCCGCCGCCGCCGGACGGGGAACGCTCGAGCAGATGTTCGAGAAGATCCAGGAAGGCGAGGCGCAGACCGTGCCGTTGGTCATCAAGGCCGACGTCCATGGTTCGGCCGAAGCGATCGTCGGCGCGTTGGAAAAACTGTCGACCGACGAGGTCAAGGTGCAGGTTCTGCACTCGGGCGTCGGCGGGATCAACGAATCCGACGTGACCCTGGCCCGTGCCTCGAACGCGCTGATCGTCGGCTTCAACGTTCGCGCCAACCCGCAGGCGCGGGACTTGGCCAAGCGTGACGGCCTGGAAATCCGCTATTACTCGGTGATCTACGACCTGACAGACGACATCAAAGCCGTCCTGTCGGGCCTGTTGGCGCCGGAAGTTCGCGAGACCTTCCTGGGCTATGCGGAAATCCGCGAAGTCTTCAACGTCTCGAAGGTCGGCAAGGTCGCCGGTTGCATGGTCACCGAAGGCACCGTCAAGCGCGGCGCCAAGGTTCGCCTGCTGCGCGACGACACGGTGATCCACGAAGGCGATTTGAGCCAGCTGAAGCGGTTCAAGGACGACGTCCGCGAAGTTCAGTCCGGGACCGAATGTGGTATGGCGTTCGCCAATTACCACGATCTCCAGAAGGGCGACGTCATCGAATGCTTCGAGACCGAGGAAATCGCCCGGCAGTTGTAATGCCGCCGGGCCTTCGGGCCCGGCCGTTTCGGTAACGTATCGACATGTCCAATAAACACCGTCAAGGGCAGGCGGGGCCCAAGGCCCCGTCCCAGCGCCAGCTTCGCGTGGGCGAGGAACTTCGCCATATCCTGGCGCGGATCCTGGAGCGCCACGATTTCCGCGATCCGATCCTGGAGAACGCCAACCTGACCGTGACCGAGGTCGAGACCAGCCCCGACCTGCGCCGGGCCACCGTGTTCATCGTTCCCTTGGGCGGCAATATCGAGGGCGATGCTCAGACCGAGGCGGTGCTCAAGGCGCTCAATCACGCGGCGCCCTATATCCGCCGTCAGGTCGCGGGCGCGGTCCGTATGAAGTTCCTGCCTGCATTTTCGTTCCGTCTGGACCATAGCTTCGAGCATGCCGGGCGGATCGATGCCCTGCTCCACGATCCCAAGGTGCTGCGCGATCTGGCGGAGCCGGAGTTGGACCCGTCCTCGGACGCGGCGGACGAAGACTGATCCATGGCGCGTCGTCGCAAGGGCCTGCCGATCCACGGCTGGATCAACCTGGACAAACCGTTGGGTGTGACCTCGACCCAGGCCGTGGGTCGGATCAAGCGTCTGTTCAACGCGGCCAAGGTCGGCCACGGCGGCACGCTCGACCCCTTGGCGTCGGGCATTTTGCCGATCGCCCTGGGCGAGGCCACGAAAACCGTGTCCTACGCCATGGACGGGGAAAAGGAATACCTGTTCACCATTAATTTCGGATCCGAGACGGAAACCGGCGACCGTGAGGGCGCCGTTACCGAGGAAAGCGACCTGCGCCCGAGCGATGCCGAGATCTCGGCCGTCCTGCCTGCTTTCACGGGCGAGATCGAACAGGTTCCGCCGCGCTTTTCGGCGATCAAGGTCGATGGCGAGCGGGCTTACGATCTGGCCCGCGACGGCGAGGATTTCGAGTTGAAGGCGCGCCCGGTCACAGTCCTGGCGCTGACACTCGAAGAACGCCCCGATCCCGACCACGCGGTGATCCGCTGCCGGTCCGGAAAAGGGGTCTATGTGCGGTCCCTGGCGCGCGATCTGTCGCGGGCGCTGGGCACGGTCGGGCATGTCTCGACCCTGCGTCGCACGGCGGTCGGCCCGTTCACGGAAAAGGGTTCGATTTCGCTAGATAATCTAGAGGCTTTTGGGCATAGTGCGCCCGATTCCGGGCACCTCCTGCCTGTTGAGACCGCGCTGGCCGACATCCCGGCGCTGGCCTTGACGGAACCGGAGGCCCGGCGATTGGCACAAGGGCAGGCCATTGCGGCCCTTCCCGTCGCCAGTCGCTCGCCGTTCAGGGGCATCAGCCAAGGCGACATGGTTTCGGCCATGTTCGACGACCGGTTGGTGGCTTTGGCGGAAATCCGGGGCGGTGAGATCCGCCCCGTTCGGGTTCTGAACCTTTAGGGTCCGGACCCACGACCTTCAACAATCAAGAACAGGAGTATGACGATGTCGATTACCGCTGAGCGGAAGCAGGAACTCATCAACGAGTTTCAATCCACCCAAGGCGACACGGGTTCGCCCGAAGTTCAGGTCGCGATCCTGACCGAACGCATTTCCAACCTGACCGAACACATGAAGACCCACAAGCGCGACTTCCACTCGCGTCGTGGCCTTCTGATGATGGTCGGCCAGCGCCGCCGTCTGTTGGACTATCTGAAAAAGAAGAACGACGGACGTTACGACGAGCTGGTCAAGCGCCTGGGTATCCGGCGCTAAGTAAGTTATCGGCGCCGGCTTGCCGGCGCCGAATTGTTTGTAGGCGTGCATCCTTAAAAGCATTGGATGTTCTCCGTAGGCGGCCAAGGTACGGATGCCGCCTTTTCTCCGCCGTTTTCCCGAGCTGCCGAGGCAGCCGCCGGGAAAACGCCTCGGGGTCGGACCGCCCGGCAGGGTGCCGGCGGTCCAACGGGCGGGACGTTCGCGGACGGCGCGAATGCCCGGTCCCACGTACGTTTGTAGGAAGAGTAGAAAAGATATGTTTCAAGAGTTTCGTAAGGAAATTGACTGGGGTGGGCGCAAGCTGACCCTGGAAACCGGCAAAGTCGCCCGCCAGGCCGACGGCGCCGTTATCGCCACGTATGGCGAGACCAAGGTGCTCTGCACCGTGGTTGCCGAAAAGTCCCAGCGTCCGGGCATCGATTTCTTCCCCCTGGCCGTTCACTACGTTGAAAAGACCTATGCCGCGGGCAAGATCCCCGGTGGTTTCTTCAAGCGTGAAGGCCGTCCCAGCGAAAACGAGGTTCTGACCTCGCGCCTGATCGACCGTCCGATCCGCCCGCTGTTCGCCGACGGCTTCAAGAACGAAGTTCAGGTCATCTGCACGGTTTTGACCCACGACCTGGAAAACAACCCCGACGTCGCCGCCATGATCGGCACCTCGGCCGCGCTGTGCATTTCCGGCGCGCCGTTCCTGGGCCCGATCTCGGGCTGCCGCGTCGGCTTGATCGACGGTGAATTCGTCCTCAACCCGACCCTGGACCAGATGGCCGATACCAAGCTGGACCTGATCGTCGCCGGCACCAACGAAGGCGTGCTGATGGTCGAATCCGAAGCCCACGAACTGTCGGAAGACGACATGCTGGGCGCGGTGATGTTCGGCCACAAGGCCAACCAGGACGTGATCAAGGCGATCATCGAACTGGCCGAAGCCTGTGCCAAGGAGCCGTTCGACATTCCGGCCGAGCCGGAAGGCAAGAAGCCGCTGGCCGAAAAGGTCAAGGCTCTGGCCGAAGCCGGGCTGCGTGACGCCTATAAGGAAACCGTCAAGCAGCAGCGCCAGGAAAAGATCGGCGCCGTCAAATCCAAGGTCGCCGAAGAGCTGGCCGCCGACGAAAGCCTGGACCAGGATCTGGTCGGGGCTGCCCTGGGCGGTATCCTGAAGAAGCTGGAAAGCGACATCGTCCGCCGCGATATCCTGAATACGGGCAATCGTATCGACGGTCGCGACACCAAGACGGTTCGTCCGATCGCCGCCGAAGTCGGCGTGCTGCCGCGGACCCACGGTTCGGCCCTGTTCACCCGTGGTGAAACCCAGGCCATCGTGGTCGCCACGTTGGGCACCGGTCAGGACGAGCAGATCATCGACGATCTGGCGGGCGAATACCGCCGGACCTTCATGCTGCACTACAACTTCCCGCCGTATTCCGTTGGCGAAGCCGGTCGTTTCGGCTTCACCGGTCGGCGTGAAATCGGCCATGGCAAGTTGGCCTGGCGTGCGCTGAACCCGCTGATGCCGTCCAAGGAGGAATTCCCCTATACGATCCGCGTGGTTTCGGAAATTACCGAATCCAACGGCTCCTCCTCCATGGCCACGGTCTGCGGCACCTCGCTGTCGCTGATGGATGCCGGCGTTCCGCTGCCGCGTCCGGTGGCGGGCATCGCCATGGGCCTGATCAAGGAAGGCGACGAGTTCGCGGTCCTGTCCGACATCCTGGGTGACGAAGATCACCTGGGCGACATGGACTTCAAGGTCGCCGGTACGGCCGAGGGTATTACCTCGCTGCAGATGGACATCAAGATCACCTCGATCACCGAGGAAATCATGAAGATCGCCCTGGCCCAGGCCAAGGACGGTCGCGTCCACATCCTGGGTGAAATGGCCAAGGGCCTGAACACGGCGCGCGAAGGCGTGTCGGACATGGCGCCGCGGATCACCCAGTTCCAGATCAACAAGGATAAGATCCGCGAAGTCATCGGCCCGGGTGGTAAAGTCATTCGCGAAATCTGCGAACAGACCGGCGCCAAGATCGACATCGAAGACGATGGCACGGTGCGTGTCGCGGCGGTCGATGCCACGGCGGGTGAAGCCGCCGTCAACTGGATCAAGTCGATCACCCAGGAGCCGGAAGTCGGCGCCATCTACAACGGCAAGGTCGTGAAGGTCGTCGATTTCGGCGCGTTCGTGAACT
>CAXGUG010000061.1:0-23407 GCA_964012715.1 uncultured Rhodospirillaceae bacterium
CCGATACCGGCTTCTAATCCGGCCCTATGGACATCCCGTTCCGGGGCGACCATCTTGGAGGCATCCCTTTCATCGAAAAGGCTTCGCCCGCCATGCATCGCCGCATCGCCCGCCTGGTCATCCCCGCCGTCATCCTCGCTTTTGGCCTTATGGCCGCGCCGGGGCACGCCTGCGCCGATGCCATCGAGGTCCAGACCCAGGCCGTGCCGCTGAACGCCCAAGACCCGGCGCAGACCAAGTTGGGCAAGCTGATCTATCGCGGCGGGATCGAGATGCTCAGCCGGTCAGACCGCTTCGGCGGGCTGTCTTCCCTGGGCCTTAGCGCCGACGGCAAGCGCATGGTTTCGATCTCGGACGAAGGCAATCGCTTCGACGCCAACTTGGTTTATGGCCCGGACGGGAACTTGAGCGGCGTGACCAATGCAGAAATCTTCACCCTGACCGGACCCGGGAACCTCCCGTTGATGGACAAGGCCTTGTCCGACGCGGAATCCATGGCCGCCGGGGTCGACGGCTCGATCATCGTCGCCTTTGAACGCAACCACCGGATCTGGGCCTATCCGCCCGACCAGACCGACCCGCACCCGATCCCCCTGCCCGCCGAAATGCGCAAGGCCCCGGCCAATCGCGGGATCGAGGCCCTGACCCTGTTGAACGACGGCAGCTTGTTCGCCCTGTCCGAAGGACTGGGCCGGGGTGGTGCCAGCCTGGCCTGGGTCAGCAACCCCCGGGGCTGGAGCGTGCTTCTCTATCGGACCGAGGACAATTACCGCCCGACCGGGGCCGCGACCCTGCCCAACGGCGACGTGGTGGTGGTCGAGCGCTATTTCACCCCGCGCGAAGGCGTGCGCGTCCGGATGCGGCGTATCTTGGCCAAGGATATCCATCCGGGCGGCGAGGTTTCCGGTGAACTGCTGGCCGACCTGCGCGAACCGCTGACGGTCGACAACTTCGAAGGCATCGAAGCAATCAAAGGCCCCAAGGGAGAAACCTTGATCTTCCTGATCTCCGACGACAATTTCAAACGCATGGGCCCCCAGCGGACCCTGTTGCTGATGTTTGAACTGGCCGACGACTGACCATGCGCCTTACTGCTCTATTCACTGCCCTGCTCCTGGGCCTTGCCGCCCTGCCCGCCCACGCCGGGGAAACCGCGTTTCAACCGGGGGTCGCCCTGGTCGCCATGACCCAGGCGGGGCAACTGGACGACCCGCACGACATGACCTTGTCGGCGGACGGCAACCTGCTTCTGGTCGCGGACGCAGGCCATGATGCGATTGCGGTCCTAGACCCGGCAACGCTCAAGGTTCTGGGAAGCTTCGGTAAGGGGGATCTGTCGGAGCCGCACGACGTTGCATTTCTGGATACGAAGACCGTCCTGGTCGCCGACACCGGTAACGACCGGATCGCCGTCTATGCCTTCGACGGCACAGCCTTGAAGGCCGAATTGACGGCCTCCTGGCGCGAGCACATTCACGGTCCCGAAGGGATCGCCGTCACCGCCGACGGCGGATATGTCTATGTCGCCAACGAAGACAGCGACACCCTGCTGCGCCTGGATCCCAAGGGCGAGGTCGTCAACGGCGTCGGCGGCTTCCACCCCCGCGACATGGTCAGCCTGACCCATCCGCACGACGTCGCCCTGGCCCCCGACGGACGGGTGTTCGTCAGCGATTCCGGCGACGACCGCATGATCACGCTCAATTCCGAACTGGTCTATCTGGGCCGCTACAAGGGCGACCCCTGGGATTTCGATCTGCCGACGGGCGTGGTGTTCGACGACGGCGGCGATCTGTGGATCACCGATGTCGGCAACAACCGCGTGCTACGGCTCAACGCCTTCATGACCATCCAGCAGACCATCGGCACGGGCGACCGAGGCGACGGTCCCGGCGAGTTGAACCACCCGGACGGGATCGAGAGTAAAGGCAAGCTGTTGTGGGTCGCGGATACGGGGAACGACCGGGTTATGTTGTTGCGCCGGACCGACTAAGCGCCCGTTATTCCACCGGATGCGCGGCCCGGTCACGGGGCAATTTCTGATCGCCCAAAATATCGGCCAGGATCACTTCACGCACTTCTTCCGGGTCCAACCCGTATAGGGAGATCATATCTTTCGTCTCGGCCAGGATCTCGTCGGCGTCCCGCATCAAACGCAGGCGCTTGAACAGGTCCGGGCGATTCAGGCCCATGCTTTCGCCGATCAGTTCCATGTAATTGACGATCTCGAACGGCCATTCGTTCTGGTGCGACACCAGTTCCCGGTGATCGGCATGAAATACCCCGGCCAAGGTATCGACGCCCCGCGCCTCGGCCTGACGGAAGGTTCCGGCGATATGGCGTTTCTGGACCTCCGGCATGATGTCGAGCGAGGTCAGCTGATAACCCACGCCCGGTTGCTCCAGATCGACCAGCTCCAACCCCGGAATGGCCGTCAGCAGCGCCTTGACCGCATCCATCACGCCGGGCGAGCCAGGGTATTCGTGCAGGGCCACACGCCGCTTCACCGGGCGGGTCATCATCGGGCGCAGATCGTCCAAGCGACTGGCCAAGTAGACCGGCAACATGCGGGCATCGAACGGGCTGGGCTTGGTCGGGGCCGCCGTCATCGTCTCGGTCATCTGCATTTGACAGGTCGGACACCAGGACACCACGGTCGAGGCCCCCGTTTCGGCGAAGCGGTCCATGGTGCGGCCCGCCTGCCGCCCGGCATTGGCATCGTCGCCGGGGCGAAGCTGAAGAATCCCGCAACAGTTGGACGGCCCGCCATAGACTTCGTAGCTGACGTCCAAACGGTCGAACACGTCCAGGCACAACAGGCCGATATGCGGCGTCTTCAGCATGTTGCAGCCCGTATAGAACACGATATCCGGCGGCGTTTCCGCCTGGCCAGAATTCGACAGGCCCGATTGCGACGATGGACTGAGCCGTTCCATCAAATCCGGCGGCAATTGCAGGCGCGACAGCACGCGCACGCCGCGGCTCATCGTCTTGAACGAATCCTTGCCCGCCGTGCGGCGGTCGCCTTCGGGCTGGCGCATGGCCATCGCCCGCCGCGCCAGGGTCAGCATGAAACGCGGATTGATGCCGTGCTCACAGACGGTCAGGCAATGGCCGCTACCGCAACACCCCGCTGCCCATTGCACCGCCGCGTCGTCGGCTTGGCCGGTTTTCAGAATGTCGATCACGCCGGCGGCGATGGCCGAACCATCCCCAGCATCCAAGCCCAGCAAATCCGGCGTGGGACAGGCCCGCACGCAGGCGCCACAGGCCGTACAGGCCTCGGCGATGGCGCCCGCCTGTGCATCCAGTCGATCGATGAAGGTATCCGCTGCCGTCATGGTTCCTGCCCTTGAAACGGATTACGGATCAAAGGCTAGCGGTCGCGCCGACCGCCACGCAACGAAAGTATTGTCACCGGACAATCGCCGCCGCTCAGCGGTCTTGAGCAACCTGGCCCTTGGCACGCAGGGAATCGGCGCGGGCGCGCAGTTCCGCCGCGCGCTCGGAGTAGCCGCTGGACCGGAGCAGCCGGGCATAGAACGTCATGGTTTCAATCGTCGCGGGATCGCCCTCTGCCAGCGCCTTTTCGCGGATCGTCAGGCAGCGTTGATAGAACTCCGCCGCCCGGTCATAGCGGCTGAGCCGATGATACATCCGCGCCAGCTTGAACAGGATCAGCGCCACATCGGGATGGCTAGGGCCCAGCGCGCGCTGCAAATCGTCCAATTGGTTCAGATAGGCATCTTCCCGGTCCGCCAAGCGTGGCACGTTCGGGAACAACTCTCCCCGATATTGGTCGACGACGACCGGTGGGGCCGCGGGAATGGGAATGGACGGGGCTGCATCCTCTGGCCGGGCGGCGACCTCGGGCGACGATGGGGCTTGTTCCGATTGCGCCGCTGCTTCCGGTTCCGGGACATGCGGGGCAATCGGCTCGACTACCGGCTCCGGCTCGGTCTCAACAGGGGCTCCTGCCAAGACGTAGCCGGACAATACGGGCGCACCGGGTTCCGGCGACAGGACCGGCGGCGGGGCCAACGGCGCGGGTTCCTGCACGGTTTCAGGCGCGGGGCCCGCAGCCGTGGCGACCATCGCCGCGCTCCGGGCCGCCATCGAGGGGACGGCCCTGGCGGGGCCTTCAGGCTCGGGGGCTGGTTTCGCCTGCGCGGCGCGGGCAGCGGCGATTTCCGTCAACGCGTTCTCTGCCCGCATCAGGGCGGCGCGGTAGATCGCAATCACCGAATAACGTGAATTTTCCGGACCATACAGCCCTTCCGCCAAGGACAATGCCTGGCGATACAGGCCAGCTGCCTTTTCGTGGCGGCCCTCGGTGGTATAGAGCCCAGCCAGCCCACCCATGGAGCGCTCCAGAAATTCGCCCGATCGGTCGAACTTCTCGGCCAGGGCCAGGGCTTCCTGATAATGGTCTTCGGCTTGTCCGTAGTTACCCAGCATATGGGCGTTTTCCGCCGGGGTCATATGACCGCGCCAGCGGTCCTGCGGCGATTGGGCAAGGGCGCTGACCGGGGCCATCGCCAGACCGGACACCACCAAGCCGAACGCCATCGGCAGCAGTGCGACGAATCGACGAAACGGCTTCACAACGCGCTGCCCCCTGCGGATGTGTTGAAAAACGATCTTTATTGTCGCAGATCGCCTCCCGATTTTCGAGGCAGGAAACGCCCTATTCCGGGCCCTTGTGGCGATAGATCACGCGCGGGACACCATATAGCTCGCCCTCGCCTTCGATCTCGGCACCCAGGCGCTCCGCCACCGCGCGAGACGGCAAGTTGTCGTGATGGACGAAGCTCATCAAGGGCTTGAGGCCGAGGGCCTCATAGGCCCAATCGCGCGCTGCCTGGGCGGCCTCGGTCGCATAGCCGCGACCGGTGTTTCCCGGGAACAGGGACCAGCACAATTCCGGCTCGGACAGGAACGGCGGGTACCACAACCCGGCATAGCCGAGGCCTTTGTCCGTTGCCCTGTCGGCAACGATGAACACGCCCATGCCACGTACCTGCCACTCCCCGGATTTGGCGCAGAAATCCTTCCACGCCTGATCCCTGGAAACGGCGCCGCCCGTGTAGGCCTGATCCTCGGCGCTGCCGCGAAGCTGGGCATAGCCGTCGAAATCCTCCATCCGCCAGCCACGCAGGCGCAGGCGACCGGATTCGACCACGGGCGGAACCGTAAACGGCATCTACATCAGTTCCTTGACCATCAACAGGGCGCGGCCGTCGTAGCGGATGTAGGGATGCGGCACCACGTCGCGGGTATCGCGCACGCGGTAGCCCAGGCGTTCGTAGAGGCGAACCGAATCCTTGTTCTCTTCGAACGCGATCAAGGACATCTTGGCCAAGCCCCGCGTCATGGCGCGCAGTTCGGCCAAACGCAGCATCTTGGTGCCCATGCCGCGGCCCCGATAATCGGATTCCAGCGCGATCCCGGCGATGTAATAGCTGTCGTCTTCCTCCAGCTCCGCATAAGGCCGCAGAACCGGGCTCAGGTCCTCGGGGTCGAACTCCGGGTCGGCATGCATCGGATAGGCATGCAACAAGCCAACCGTACGCCCCCGGCATTCGGCGATGGCGCAGTTCTGATAGGAAAAGTCCTCGTCGTCGCGGGCATAGCGCCGGGCACCTGCCTCGACCACGTCCTCGCCCGCTGCCTTCATGTCGTCCCAGACGACGTCGGCGACGCCACCGGCTGCCAGACGGTAAAGCGCGGCAATGGCGCGGGCGTCGGCTTTATCGGCATCGCGGAACAAAATCTGGGTCACGGACATGTCGGTCATCGTCTGGGTCTCCTTCTCCTTGACCGGACTTAAAGACGGCAATTGTGAAAAGAAAAAGGCCCGCGCCTTTCTGGGGCGCGGACCTTTGCCGTCTGGCAAATTTTCTGGCGGGTTACGCCGCTTTGGCCTGCGCTTTCTTGACCTGCTTTTTGACTTTGACCATAGCCGGAGCCAGGGTTACGTCACGAGCGTCGAGCAAGAAGGCGTCCAGGCCACCCTTGTGCTCAACCGACCGAATAGCAGCAGCGGAAACGCGCATACGCACCATACGGCTGAGCGCATCGCTCCACAGGCTGGTTTCCTGCAGGTTCGGCACGAACCGACGACGGGTCTTGTTATGGGCGTGGGACACGTTGTTCCCGGTGACGACGCGCTTGCCGGTCAGATCACAAACTCTGGACATGACTTCTACGTTCCTATGCTCAGCTTTCGCTGGTAAAACCAATGAACGCGGGGCAAAGCCCGCGTTGGAGGCGGCTTTTTAAGGCAATCGCCTCCCGCCGTCAACCGATGCAAGCCGCTTTGTGCTAAATTCCTTGACCGGGGCGGTAGGGACGCCTATCCCGGCCAAACCCGCCTTGTACCGGAAGTTCCGGCCTGGCCGGGACCGAAAAGCCATTATAACCAGGAAAGCCGCCGAAAAACGGCAGAAAATCGGTATGAACGAAATTAACGCCTCGACCCAGCTTGACGACCCGGCCCTCCGTTTCGATTGGACCGCCGAGGACGCCTTGGCCCTGTTCGCCCTGCCCTTTGCCGACCTGATGCATCAGGCGCAAACCCTGCACCGCCGTTATTTCGACCCTAATAAAGTGCAGATGGCCTCGCTTCTGTCGGTCAAAACCGGCGGCTGCCCCGAGGATTGCGCCTATTGCCCGCAGGCGGCGCAGCACGATACGGACCTGGAAGCGTCGAAATTAATGGCGGTCGAGAGCGTTTTGGCCGAAGCCAAGCGCGCCAAGGACGCCGGAGCGACCCGCTATTGCATGGGTGCCGCCTGGCGCAGCCCCAAGGACCGCGACCTGGACGCCGTCTGCGCAATGATCGAAGGCGTGCGCGCCATGGGCATGGAAGCCTGCGCGACCCTGGGCATGCTGACCCCACAACAGGCCCAGCGCCTGAGCGACGCCGGGTTGGACTACTACAATCACAATCTGGACACCTCCGAGAGCTATTATTCGGAAATCATCTCGACCCGGACCTATGCCGACCGCCTGAACACCCTGCAATCCGTGCGGGATGCGGGGATCAAGGTCTGCTGCGGCGGGATTCTTGGCATGGGCGAAGGCCTGCGCGACCGCGCGGAAATGCTGGTCACCCTGGCCAACCTGCGCCCGCATCCGGAAAGCGTGCCGATCAACATGCTGGTTCAGGTCGAAGGCACGCCCCTTGAGGGCGTCGAACAGGTCGATCCGCTGGATTTCGTGCGGACCATCGCCGTCGCCAAGATCATGATGCCGGCCTCGACCGTGCGCCTGTCGGCGGGCCGCGAGGAAATGTCCGACGAGTTGCAGGCGCTGTGCTTCCTGGCCGGGGCCGGATCGATCTTCGTCGGGCCCAAGCTGTTGACCACGGCCAACCCGGAACAGGACCGCGACGCCGCCCTGTTCCAGCGCCTGGGCATCAGCGGCGAAGACATCGGTCCGATTTCTTCCGACACCCTATGAACGAGACGGGCGATACGCCCGCTTGGCTAACGGCGGGATACGACCGCATCTGGATGCCCTATACCCAGATGCAGACGGCCCCCCTGCCCCAAGCGGCAGTGGCGACCGAAGGCTCGCGCATCACGCTGTCCGACGGGCGGGAATTGATCGACGGCGTGGCCAGTTGGTGGGCCGCCTGCCACGGCTACAACCATCCGCATATCGTCGAGGCGATCCGCGATCAGGCGGCCAAGATGCCACATATCATGTTGGCCGGGCTGGCGAACGAGCCGGCCTTCACCCTGGCCCAGCGCTTTGCCGCCTTCGCCCCCGATCCCGATTACCGCGTGTTCTTTTCCGAATCCGGCTCGGTCTCGGTCGAGGTCGCGCTCAAGATCGCCGCCCAGTTCTGGCACAACAAGGGCGAGACGACGCGTAAGAAGTTCCTGTGCTTCCGGGGCGGCTATCATGGCGACACCTTCGCCACCATGGCCCTGTGCGACCCGGTCGATGGCTTCCACGCCGCCTTTCAGGGCGTGGTGCCGGGCCAACTGATCGCCGATCTGCCCCAGGACGATGCAACCGAAGCGGCGCTGGACGCCCTATTCGCCGAGCACGGCAAGACGATCGCCGCCGTGATCGTCGAACCCCTGGTTCAAGGTGCTGGGGGGATGCTGTTCCACGCGCCGCAAACCCTGCAACGCCTTCGTCGCCTGTGCGATGCCCACGGCCTGTTGCTGGTGTTCGATGAAATCTTCGCCGGGCTGGGCCGTCTGGGCACCATGCTGGCCGGGCAGCGCGCGGGCGTGGCTCCCGATATCCTGACCCTGTCCAAGACTTTGACCGGCGGCACGCTGCCGCTGTCGGCGACCCTGGCCTCGGGTCGGGTGTTTGAGGCGTTTCAATCGGACCGCCTGGAAGACTGTCTGATGCACGGCCCGACCTTTACCGGCAACGCCCTGGCCTGCGCCGCCGCCAATGCCTCGCTGGACCTGTTCGAGACGGAACCCCGTCTGGACCAGGTCAAGGCGCTGGAAGCCGCCCTAGGCCCGGCCCTGGCGCCCTGCCGCGACATGCCGGGGGTCAAGGACGTGCGCGCCCAAGGCGCCATCGGCGTGGTCGAATTGGATATCGGCGGGTTCGAGGAACTGGTCTGGTTGCGCCAGCGTTTCGTCGACGAAGGCGTGTTCATCCGCCCGTTCAGCAATATCGTCTACCTGACCCCGGCCTATAACATCGCCGCCGATGACTTGGCCCGCCTGACCGATGCTATACTTACCGTCGTCCCCGAATGGGCGGCGTGTTTCGGAAAGAAATAATCATGTCCCGCTCCCTCGACGCCTTCGCCACGGAAAAGCTCGACGCCCTTGAGGCACAGGACCTGCGCCGCCGCGTGACCACGACCGAACGCACCGGCGTGATCGAGGTGACGCGCAACGGGCGGCGGATGATCTCGTTCTGCTGCAACGACTACCTGAACCTGTCGCAGCATCCGGCGGTGAAACAAGCGGCCAAGGACGCCATCGACCGCATGGGCGTCGGGTCCGGCTCATCCCGCCTGGTGACCGGCGACCATCCCCTGCTGCCCGAGTTGGAATCGCGCCTCGCCCGCCTGAAGGGCACCGACGATTGCTGCGTCATGGGCTCGGGCTTCCTGACCAATTCCGGGGTGATCCCGACCCTGATTTCCGACAACGATCTGGTCCTGGCCGATGAATGGAGCCATGCTTGCATCATCGTCGGCAGCCGCCTGAGTCGCGGCACGATCCATCTGTTCCGCCATAACGATCTGGGCCACCTGCGCGCCCTGCTCGACAAATACCGCGCCAGCCATGACCGTTGCCTGGTCGTGACCGACGGTGTGTTCTCGATGGACGGCGATCTGGCCCCGGTTCACGACATGGCCGCCCTGGCGTCGGAATACGACGCCTGGTTCATGACCGACGACGCCCATGGCATCGGCGTGGTCGGCGCGGGCGGGCGCGGATCGACCTTTACCGGCGGCGGCAAGGCCCCGGTCGACCTGCAGATGGGCACCCTGTCCAAAGCCATCGGCGGATACGGCGGCTATCTCTGCGCCTCGCAGCCGGTGATCGACCTGATGCGCACGCGCTGCCGCACCTTCATTTATTCCACGGGCCTGCCGCCCGCCACGGTGGCCGCCGCCATCGCGGCCCTGGATATTATCGAGAACGAGCCCGATTACGCCCGCCTTCCGGTCGAAAAGGCGCAGCGCTTCACCCGCCGCCTGGGCCTGCCCCTGGCGGAAAGCCCGATCGTGCCGATCCTGTTGGGCGACACGGCGCGCACCATGGCCGCGCAGAAGGCTCTGGAAGACGCGGGATTCCTTGTCGTCGGCATCCGCCCGCCGACGGTGCCCGAAGGCACGGCGCGCCTGCGCCTGACCTTTACCGCCCGGCATGAAGACGCCGATATCGACCGCCTGGCCGACTTGATCGCGGAAAAGGTTCTGGCGGGCGAAACCAGCGCGGGAGACGAGGCATTCCGGGCTACTTCGTAACTTCCAGCGGCACCGGCGTCGGCAAGACCTATGTCACCGCGGCCTTGTGCCGCGCCTTGCAGGACCAGGGCCGCCCCGTGCGGGCGCTGAAGCCCGTGATCTCCGGCTGGGACGGCGACGATCCGGCGGCGGTCGCGGAATCGGACACCGGCCAAATCCTGGCGGCCCTCGGCCGAGCACCCGACAAGGCAACTATCGACGCCTGCTCCCCCTTTCGTTTCAAGGCCCCGCTGTCGCCCGACATGGCGGCGGCGCGCGAAGGCCGCGACATCGACTTCGACGGCCTGCTCGGCTTCTGCCGCCGCGAGATCGAACGCTCAGTCCCCGACGAAACCCTGCTGATCGAAGGGGTCGGCGGCGTGATGGTGCCCCTGACTGGGGACAAGACGGTGCTGGATTGGATGGCGGCGCTCGACCTGCCCGCCCTCTTGGTCGTCGGCAGCTACCTGGGCACCATCAGCCATACCCTGACGGCGGCCATGGCCCTACGCGCCCGCCACATCGCGATCCGCGCCATCATCATCAGCGAGTCCGAGGACAGCCCCGTCCCTTGCGAGGAGACGGCGGAAACCATCGGCCGCTTCCTGGAGGGCGCCGCGATCCACGTCGTGCCACGCGGCGGCGATCTGAACGGCGTAATCTGAGCAACAAAAAACCCGGGCCAAAGCCCGGGTTTTCCGTATTCAGATAATGACGTTGGTGGTTGTTACCACTTCGCCATTTCGTCCTTCATGCGGCCGTCCAGGACTTCCAGGAACTGCTGCGTGGTGCACCAGTTCTGATCCGGGCCGACGAGGATCGCGAGGTCCTTGGTCATCGAGCCGCTTTCGACGGCCTCGACGCAGACCTTTTCCAGGGCGGAGGCGAACTTGACCACGTCCGGGGTGCCGTCGAATTCGCCGCGATACTGCAGACCACGGGTCCAGGCGAAGATCGAGGCAATCGGATTGGTGGAGGTTTCCTTGCCCTGCTGGTGCAGGCGGTAGTGACGGGTCACCGTGCCGTGGGCGGCTTCAGCCTCGACGGTCTTTCCGTCCGGCGTCATCAGGACCGAGGTCATCAGACCCAGCGAGCCGAAGCCCTGGGCAACCGTATCGGACTGCACGTCGCCGTCGTAGTTCTTACAGGCCCAAACGAAGCCGCCTTCCCACTTCATGGCGCAAGCGACCATGTCGTCGATCAGGCGGTGTTCGTAGGTGATGCCGGCGGCCTTGAACTTGTCGGCGAATTCGTTGTCGAAGACTTCCTGGAACAGATCCATGAAGCGGCCGTCATAGGCCTTGAGGATCGTGTTCTTGGTCGACAGGTAGCAAGGCCAGCCGAGGCCGAGGGCGTAGTTCATGCAGGCCCGGGCGAAGCCGCGAATGGATTCGTCCAGGTTGTACATGGCCATGGCGACACCGGAGTCCGGCGCCTGGAAGACTTCGCGCTCGATCACTTCACCGCCGTCGGTGGGCTCGAACTTGATGGTCAGCTTGCCCGCACCCGGGAACCGGAAATCGGTGGCGCGGTACTGATCGCCGAAAGCATGACGACCGATGACGATGGGCTGGGTCCAACCCGGCACCAGGCGCGGCACGTTCTTGCAGATGATCGGCTGACGGAACACGGTGCCGCCCAGGATGTTACGGATGGTGCCGTTCGGCGAACGCCACATCTGCTTCAGGCCGAATTCCTCGACCCGGGCTTCGTCCGGGGTGATGGTCGCGCACTTCACGCCCACGCCGTACTGCTTGATGGCGTTGGCGGAGTCGATCGTGATCTGGTCGTTGGTTTCGTCGCGCTTCTGCACGGACAGGTCGTAGTATTTAAGGTCGACGTCGAGGTAGGGCAGGATCAGCTTGTCTTTGATGAATTCCCAGATGATCCGCGTCATCTCGTCGCCATCAAGCTCCACGATCGGGTTTTTGACCTGAATTTTCGCCATCAGTTGGTGCTCCGGTTGTCCCTTGGATAAAAGTTGCGGCGCACATTATATCCTGGCCCCCGTCCCTGCAAGATGGAGGCTGGCACAAAACCGGCGCGAATGACGGGTTTTTGGGGCCTTAAAGCCGGGCAGAGGCCGCGCGGGGGCCCGGTTGGGCCGACGCCGCCGCGATTTCCAGCGCTTGTTCCGGCGTCTTGGCGACCGACCACAAGGCCGGCGCGTCGCCATAGGCGAAACCGCCGTCAACCACCGCGTCGAGCAATCCCGACAGGGCCTGCCAATAACCCGCGGCATCCAGGATCACGATCGGCTTGGCGTGCAGCCCCAATTGCTTCCAGGTCGCGACCTCGATCGTTTCGTCCAAGGTGCCAAGGCCACCCGGTAGAGTGACGAAGGCATCGGCCAGTTCGAACATCCGCTGTTTGCGGGAATGCATGCTGTCGGTGACGATCATCTCGGTCAGATCGTCGCGACCGACCTCGCGCTTGCGCAGGAATTCGGGGATCACGCCCGTGACCTCGCCGCCGCCGTCCAAGACCGCATCGGCGATCATTCCCATCAAGCCGACGCGCCCACCACCGTAGACTAGGCGAATGCCCCGCTCCGCCATCAAGCGCCCCAATTCCGTCGCCGCCTGCGCATAGGCCGGATCGGTCCCGGCGCGAGAGCCGCAAAATACGCAAATGGCGGAAATATCAGAGGAATCGGGCATGGCGGGGGGTCGCTGCATCCGTTGACAATTACGTGACCGGGAAAGCTGACCGTTCACAGGCGGCTATGTAGTCGCTAGACTCCGCCCATGGGGTTCGGCTGGCCCGCGGCAGTATACGCCAGACCATGTCCGAAAAGTGATACTCTTTTGTTTCAAAAGGATCGGCAACATGCAGAAGTTCAAGACCACCACCCGGCGCATTCTCGCGGCCACCGCCGTCGTCGCCTCTTTGACGGCCGTCGGTGCGGGCGCCGCCATGGCCAGCGACGCGGGCGAAATCAAATATCGTAAGGCCGTGATGGAGGCCGTCGGCGGCCACATGCATGCCCTGGTCGGCATCGTGAAGGGCGAAACCGCCAACAAGGCCGATATGAAGGCGCTGGCGCAAGGCATGCTGGCCCTGGCCAAGATTTCGCAGAACATCTTCCCCAAGGGGTCCGACGCCATGGGCGGCGATACCGACGCCAAGATGGAAATCTGGGACAAAGCCGACGAGTTCAAGAAGGTCAATGCAGCCTTCGTCGATCATGCGACCAATCTGGTTGCCGCCGCCGAAACCGGCGATCCGAAGCAGCTTGGCGCAGCCGTGGGCGCCCTTGGCAAGAATTCTTGCAAGGCCTGCCACGACTCGTTCAAGAAGAAAGACTAACTTTTCCGACGGGTATGCCGGGGTGCTCACAGCATCCCGGCCCGTCTTTATTTATCGCCTAGCGCCCCAATCCGGCGGTTACCACTGCCATAGGATCCAGGCGACCGGCGCCCCCGCCACAATCAACGCCACCAAAACCCGACCCCAACGCGTCGGGCCGTCGCTTGCTGCCGCGTCGACGTCGGGTTTGACCCCGGTGACCATGGGGCGGACCAGATTGTCGCCCTTGATCGCATGCAGCAGGATCGCGGCCACATGGGCCGCGACCAGCACGTAGATCACATTGATCGTGAAGTGATGAATGCCGGTCAGGCGGTCGCTCAACTCCTTGCCCGCGTATTTGAACAGCGGGCCTTCCAGGAAAATGTCGTCATTCGCGAATAGCCCGGTCCCGGCCTGAACGGCCAGGGCCGTCAGCAACAGCATCACCGACCAGCCGCCCATGGGGTTATGGCCGACGCTATGCTCTAAGCGGCCCCGCGCGAGCCCCAGGGCGTAGCGGATGACCGCACCCGGCCCTTTCAGGAATCCGGCAAAGCGGGCGTAACGCCCGCCAACCAAGCCCCAGATGACCCGAAACAAGACCAAACCGACGACCGTCGTTCCGGCCACCACATGCAGGTCCATTTGCCACAGCCCACCGGTCAGCCCCGTCGCGGTCGCCGTTCCCACGGCGGCCAGAAGCACCCAATGGAACAGCCGGACCGGCAAATCCCAGACCCGCGCGCCCTTGGCGCCATTCGATGCCGATTGGCTGGATTCTTCAGTATTCGCGCTCATGACCGGGGCTCCTTTCTCGATTTCTAAAAAAATGCCCTTTGGCGGCAACCGTTGCAAGCGGCGGCTAGCGAGCGATCCGGCGGGGAAATCCTAGATGTCGATTGCGTTAAGGCCACGGGACCATTAGATGTTGAAGGATGTTCCAGGGGGCAACGAAGGGGGATGCCGCCGTTTTGTCGGCATCTGACAGATCACGCGATGTGGCGTAATCCACTTTTCATCGTCGGTGTTGGATTGGTGGTGGTGATTTTCGCCATTGCCGTCAACCTGACCGGCCCCGACGACGACAAAGACCCAGCACCGCCCGCCCCCATCGCCGCGGCCCCCAAAACACCAAAAGATTCAACGCCCGGCAATCAGGCCCCGAAACCAGGCGATCCGGTTCTGCCGACCTTCGACGTGGTTCGCATCGGGCCCACGGGCGACGCCGTGATTGCCGGCCGTGCCGCACCGGGCGCCACCGTGATCATCAAAGACGGCCAGACCGAGATCGGACGCATCGTCGCCGACGACAAGGGCGAATGGGTCTATCTGCCGAGCGATCCGCTGCCGCCGGGTAACCGCTACCTCTCGCTCGAAACCGTCGGCCCCAACGGCGAAACCCTGACCTCGCCGGATGTCGTCGTGCTTGCCGTGCCGGAACACACCGACACCGGGCCGTTGGTCGCCCAGGAACGGACGACCGAGCCCCTGGCCATCCAAATGCCGCGCATGGGCGAAGGCCCGTCGCGCCTGATCCAAGGCGATGGCCCGCAAAAGATCGATTTCGACATCAGCGCCGTGGATTACACGCCGACCGGGCGGGTGATCGTCAGCGGTCGCGTTCCCGCCGGCGACAGCGTGAAGTTGTATCTGGACAAAGCGCCCCTGGGCCAATCCAAAGGCGACGACAAGAACCATTGGTCCCTGACCCTGAAAGACAAAGTTGCGCCCGGCGTTCATACGCTGAAGGCGGAACGCTTGGATTCCGCCGGAAAGGTCTTGGCCGAGGTTTCGATCCCGTTCCGACAGGATGAAACCATGCCCAATCTGGCCGACGGTCAGGTTGTTGTGGTGCAACCGGGTAATTCGTTGTGGCGGATCGCCCGCCGCGTTTATGGCGAAGGCGTGCAATACACGATCATCTACAGCGCCAATAAACAGCAGATTTCCAACCCGGATTTGATCTATCCGGGTCAGGTCTTCCAGGTTCCCAAAGAAACGAAGTAATCGGCCAAATTGGCCGGGCGGCTTATTCCGCTGGAGAAGGCGCCGGCAGCATGGCGTAAACGGCCTTGCTCGCCCCTGCGATCAGCGACAGCAATTCCAAATACGGCTTGGCCGACAGTAGGAAGGCAACGGTCTTGCTGAGCAGCGACGTCGGCGTCAGCGTCTCGTTGAAATTGAATTCGTCGAGGAACAGAATTCGTTGTTCGCCGTTGATATGGATTCGCCCGCCCAGGGCACGTCCGGCCTCCAGCACGACCGCGCGCATGTTGTGGCGCAGTTCCGGCGCTTCGGCGGTATAGGGGAGATGGCCAAGAACCGCGTGAATTCGCATCCGCGTGTGGCCGGTTGCAACCTCCGCCTTCACCGCGAACTGATAGCCCATGTATTGGAACGTAAATTCGACCAACCCATCCTGGTTCTTGCGGACAAGTTGCCCCGCGTCGTCCAGGCCAACCGCGCCCAAGGGCAGCGAAGCCGAGGAATCACCGGCGGCGTTAACGAGGGCTTTGGTCTTTTCGGCTGAAGAACTGACGGCCACGGTTGGCTGCTCCCTATTCTCTGGGTCGGATTATCCCCGCTGAACCATTTCCTGACAAGCGTTGAAGAAGCCATTTCAACCGGGCATCGGCCACAAAATATGTTATGTAAGCGCGCTAGCCGCCCCGAAGGCGTTTCGGCGCGGCAAACGTAGGGAAGAACAAAGGAAGGCGCGGCGTATGTCGTTGAACACCATCCAGAACGCGGTCATGTTCCCCATCCATCGGGCGGGTTGGCCGTTTATCGCGCTATTTGCGGCGGTCACCATCGTATTGTTTTTCATCGCCGAGCCCCTGGGCTGGATCGGCGTTATCCTGACGGCTTGGTGCGCCTATTTCTTCCGCGATCCGGACCGGATGACCCCGCTGGGAGACAAGCTGATCATCTCGCCCGCCGACGGCGTGGTTCAGTTGATCGACCGCGCACCGCCGCCGCCCGAATTGGAAATGGGCGACGAAGAACGCACCCGCATCGCGGTGTTCATGAACGTCTTCAACGTCCACGTGAACCGCACCCCGGTGTCCGGCACGGTGACCAAGCTGGCCTATCGGCCGGGCGCATTCCTGGACGCCTCGTTGGACAAGGCCAGCACCGAGAACGAACGCCAGAGCGTACGCCTGAAGATCGCCGGTGTGCGCAGCCGCTCGCCCAAGAAGAACGAAATCGCCATGGTCCAGATCGCGGGCTTGGTGGCGCGGCGGATTCTCTGCGACCTTACCGAAGGCGACAAACTGAGCGCCGGGGACCGGATCGGCTTGATCCGTTTCGGATCGCGGGTCGATGTCTATCTTCCCGAAGATTGCGAGCCGCTGGTTTCCGTCGGGCAAACCGCCATCGCCGGCGAAACCGTGATCGCCGAGATCGGCGCCGAAGCCCGCCAGGCGCAACGCCGCTAACCAAAGGATCGCGGACCCATGAGCGACGTCACCCCCGAGAACGAGCCCACGACCGAGACCAC
The DNA here is from genome assembly GCA_964012715.1 of uncultured Rhodospirillaceae bacterium. GTDB lineage: Bacteria > Pseudomonadota > Alphaproteobacteria > Rhodospirillales > Casp-alpha2 > UBA1479. The sequence continues at coordinate 16,737 of CAXGUG010000061.1, forward strand.
GCAGCGCCAGCGCCGCCGTGGCCTGCGCGTCATGCCGATCAACAAGATGATCCCCAACATGCTGACCCTGGGAGCATTGGCGGCCGGGATGACCGGCATGCGTTTCGCCATCGAAGCGCGCTGGGAAGCCGCGGCCTTTTCGATCCTGGTCGCCGCGATCCTGGACACCTTGGACGGTCGGGTCGCGCGCCTATTGAAGGGCTCCAGCAAGTTCGGCGCGGAATTGGATTCCCTGTCCGACTTCATCTGTTTCGGCGTCGCCCCGGCAATGATTCTCTATCATTGGGCTCTGGAAGATGCCGGTCGCTTCGGCTGGTTCCTGGTCGTGATGTTCGCCATGTGCTGCGCCATGCGTCTGGCCCGCTTCAACACCATGCTGGACGACGGTAAAAAGCCTGTTTGGGCTGGTCGCTTCTTTACCGGCGTGCCCGCCCCCGCGGGTGCGGGTCTGGTCCTGCTGCCGCTGATCCTGTCGTTTCAGGTGCCGGACAACGTCGTCCCCTACCTGCAGAACCCCTATCTGGTATCCGTGGTCTTGATCGTCTGCGGCGGCCTATTCGTTTCGACCCTGCCGACGTTCTCGTTCAAGAACATGAAGATGGCGCGGGCCTGGATGATGCCCTTGATGATCGCCGTCGCGGTTCTTGCGGCCTTCGCCGTGTCCGACCCGTGGCTGGCGTTGACGGCCATTTTGACCGCATACCTGATCAGCTTTCCGCTCTCGATCCGCTCGTACCTTTGGCACAAGAAGCGCTCGGAGCCGGAACTACCCGCCAGCCCCGACGCCTAATCCGAACGCTTATTCCGCCGCCCGCGGCAAGGCCGGGTCTTCCGCTTTGTCGGCGCGTCGCCGCGCCCGCCAAGCCTTGAAGTTCGCGCGCGCCATCAGCGCCGCCGGGGTGAAGATCAGCGTCAGCACCGTGGCGAAAGCCAACCCGAACACGATCGCCGTGGCCAGCGACCGCCACCATTGGGTCGAGGGCGCGCCGACAGTGACCGCATGGTTCACGAAATCGATGTTCATGCCCAACACCATCGGCATCAACCCGAGCACCGTCGTGACCGAGGTCAACAGCACGGGGCGCAGACGCTGCGCGCCGGTCCGCAGGATCGCTTCCTTCATGTCCGTCGCAGTTTTGGCCAGTCGGTCGTAGGTATCGATCAGCACGATGTTGTTGTTGACCACGATCCCGGCCAGGGCGATCACACCGATCCCCGACATGACGATCCCGAACGGCTGCGCCGTGACCATCAGACCGATGAACACACCGATGGTCGACATGATGACCGCGGACAGGATCAGAAACGCCGAATAGAAGCTGTTGAACTGGGTCACCAGGATGATCGCCATGATGAACATGGCGGTTGAGAATGCCTTGGACAGGAAGGCCTCGGCCTTGGCTTGTTCCTCATCCTCGCCCTTGAACTCGATCCCGATATGCGGATCCAACCCAGCCTGGGCGATCCAGGCCTTCAGCGCCGCGACCTTTTGCGTGGCCTGCACGCCCGGCGCGACGTCGGCCTTGACCGCGATCACCCGCTTGCTGTCGGAACGCGACAAGGTACCGATCTTCGGCTTCGGTGTGATGGTCACGAAGTTACGGATCGGCACCGGCCCCTTGGCCGTATTGACCTTGATGGCGTGCAGTTGTTCCAGGGTTCGATATTCCGCCGGATAGCGAACGCGAATATCGATCTCGTCGTCGGAATCGTCGGGCCGGTATTCCCCGACCTTGATCCCGGTCGAAACGGCCTGAACCATGCGTCCGATCAATTGCACGTTGGCGCCGAACTTGGCGGCCTGGGCGCGGTCGACCTGAATTTCCCAATCGATGCCGGGCAATTGGCGCCCGTCTTCGATATTGATCAAGCCGCCGATCGTCTCCAGCCCTTCAAGCAGGCGTTGCGTCGCGGCCGGCAGCAGTTCCGGATAGCGCGATGTCAATTCAACGTTGATCGGCTTGCCGACCGGCGGGCCCTTTTCCTGCTTGCGACGGTCGACGTGAATACCGGCCAAGCCATGGGTGCGGGCCTCGACATCGGTCAGGATTTCGTCGGCGGTGCGGCGGGTCGTCCAATCGGCGAACTCCAGGGTAATGGTGCCGATGATGTCTTCGGCTTCCTGGGATTGCTGATTGGTGCCGGTGCGGGTGTAGATGCTTTTGAACTCGCGCATGTCGAGGATCTTGTCTTCGACCTCGCGCATCAGCTTGTCCTTTTCCCAAGTCGACAGGTTGCCCCGCGCCCGGACCTGCAACTGCGCCAATTCCGGTTCGACATCGGGGAAGAACTCAACCCCATGGCCGAACACCGCGTAGCCGCCCTGCACCCCGATCAGCAGCAGGACCGACCCGATCAACACCTTGGCGGGGTGGTTCAACGCCCCCCGCAAGACCTTCAGGTAGGCCCCCGTGATCCCACTCAGACCTTCCAGGCTGCTGCTGCCTTCGTCGTCCTCGTCCTCGGACGCGGCGGCAAGGCGGCGTGCGGTCTCGCCGTCGCCCGTTCCGCCCGGACGGCCGAACGCGGCCCCCAAGGTCGGCACGAAGATCAGCGCCATGAACAAGGATGCGGTCAGGGTGACCAACAGGGTCAGCGGCAGGAATTTCATGAACTCGCCGACCACGCCGGGCCAGAACAACAGGGGCAGGAACGCCGCCAACGTCGTCGCGGTCGAGGCTGTGATCGGCCAAGCCATGCGCTTTGCCGCCAAGCCGTATGCCAGCTTGGGCGAGGCCCCCTCAGTCATTTTACGGTCGGCGTATTCGGTGATGACGATGGCGCCGTCGACCAGCATCCCGACCGCCAGGATCAACGAGAACAGCACAACGATATTGACCGTCAGGCCCATCGCCGACAGGGCCAGGATCGCCGCCAGGAACGAGCCGGGAATGGCCAGACCGACCAAACCCGCCGAGCGCAAACCAAGCGCCGCAACCACCACGATCATGACCAGCAGGATCGCGCTGGTCACGTTGTTCTGCAGGTCCAACAGCATGTTGCGGATCTGGGTCGATTTATCCTGAATGAAATCGACGCTGACGGCGCGGCGCACTTCGTCGGACCAGGCCTCGCGCTCGTGGGCGACGATCTTCCGCACGCCCTCGATGGTGTCGATGATGTTTTCGCCGGTACGCTTGACGACCTCGAGCACGATCGCGCGCTCGCCATGGATGCGGGCGAAACCTTCCGGGTCCTTGAACCCGCGACGGACCTCGCCGATGTCGCCAAAGGTCACGACCGCGTCGCCGTTGAAGGCGACCGGCATGGTCACGATATCGGACAGGGATTCGAACAGCCCAGGCACCTTGAGCGAGAACCGTCCCTGCCCCGTATCCTGCGCGCCCGCCGCGACCAGCTTGTTCGACGCTTCGACCAACTGCACGGTATCGACCGGCGACAGGTTGTAGCTTTCCAGCTTGATCGGATCGATCAAGATCTCCAAAAGCTCTTCGCGGTCGCCCGCAATGTTGACCGATAGAACCGACGACTGGGCTTCGATCTTGTCGCGCAGGTCGCGTCCAAGCTTCAGCAACAGACGCTCCGGCACGTTGCCGGACAAGGTCACCGCGACCACCGGAAACAGGGAGAAATTGACCTCGTGCACGGCGGGCTCGTCCGTGTCCTCGGGCAATTCCGGCTTCGCCAGATCGACCTTTTCGCGCACGTCCGTCAGAGCTTTGTCGGCGTCGAACCCGGCTTCGAATTCCAAGGTCACGTTGGCCCCGCCTTCATAGCCCTTGGCTGTCATTTTCTTGACGCCTTCGATCCCGCGCATTTCTTTTTCCATCGGGCGGATCAACAGGCGTTCCGAGTCCTCCGGCGAAATGCCCTCGTGGGTCATCGAGACATAGATGATCGGGATGTTGATGTCCGGGTCGGCTTCCTTGGGGATTTCCACATAGGCGACCGTGCCCGCGACCAGGATCAGGACCAGGGTCAGGATTACCGTGCGGGAATGGCTCAGGGCCGCATCGATCAGAGCGTTCATGATCCGGCGCTATCCTTCTTGGCCGTCAGGGACGCACCATCGACCGGATTGACCGCCTGACCTTCGGACACGAATTCCTGTCCGACCGTAATCAGGGTCACGTCTTCGGGCAGCCCACCCAGCCAGATACCATCCGGCGTATGGGCGATGATCCGCACCTTTTGAAACTTCACCTTGTTGTCGGCGCCCACGTATTTGACGCCGATCTCGCCGTCGTCGTTCAGGGTCAGGACAGCGGCGGAAACCTTGTGCGCTTTCTCGCGCCCGGCCTGCAACAGAACCTCCATGGTCTGGCCGTCGCGCAGCAGGTGCTGGGGATTGGCCAGAATCGCATCGACACGGAAGGTTCGGGTCTGCTCGTCGGCGCGCTGGGCGATGTACTGAATGGTTCCGGTGAAGACCTGACCTTCGACCGTGCGGGCGACCGCAATGTCACCGACCTTCAGATGCGTCACGTCACGTTCGGACACCTGGGCGACGACGCGGATCGGATCGGGGTTGATCATGACCACGATCTTGTCGCCGGACTTCAGGTAATCGCCCGTGGTTACCGGCAGGGTTTCCAGATAGCCCGAAATGGGGGCGCGGACGGTCGTCCGCTCGATGTCCAGCTTGATCGCGGCCAGGGTCGCCTTGGCTTCCTCAAGTTCGGATTCCTCCTGGGCGAGTTTGACCTCGGACTGGAAGCCCTTCTTGCTAAGTTTCTTGGCGGCGTCGTAGCCGATCCGCTCATAGACCACGCGGGCTTCGGCCTCGCGCAGCTTGGCCTGACGGTCGTCCATGGCGAGTTTGAGGATCACATCCCCCTTGTTCAGCCAGGCGCCCTTTTCAGCCGAAATTTCCGTAATGCGTCCGGAGGTCTCGGCCGAGACCTCGGCGTCGTAGATGACGTCCGTCCGACCGGTCACGCTGAATTCCCGCACCCGCTCCGTGGCCAGCATGTGACGCACCCGCACCATGGGCAGTTCTTCGGATTTCTTCGCCTGGCCCTGCTCGTCGCCCGTCGATGCGACTGCGGCAGGCAGCGGCGTGCCGTCGCCCATGCCGTAGTGGCGTTTCGCCTGATCCAGGTCGCCGGAAAAAATCCAGATCAGCGCGCCCAGCGACAGCACGGCGGCGGCAATGTAAGAGGGCTTCAGAAAGCGTTTCATGGAATGTCTTTTCCCGGAATTCAGTCCGCTGCCTCGGCGGAGCCACGCAGCATGCGGTCACGATTTTCAGTCATGTAGTCAGCCAAGGCCCGATAGAACGACAGGCCCAAGCCGCGGACGAACAGGCGCCCGTCGGAAATGCCTTCCGCGTCCAGGCCTTCCAATACGTCAGCCCGCTCGCGGTAATAGTTCAAATAGTCGTCGTAAACGTCCCGAAGATGGTCGGGGTCCAGGAACTCGGCGAAGAACAACAGAAACGCCGTGTCGGATCGGATTTTGTCCCGCGCCGGCGGTTTGGACAGCGTTTCGCGAAATGCCCCGCGGCCGGCCTCGGTAACCTGATAAACCTTGCGTTCCCGGTTGCCCTCGCCGGACGAACCGACGATTTCGACCGCCCCCTCGTCCAGCAACTTAGCCAGGGCGGGATAGATCGAGCCATAGCCGACATCCTGAAAATGGGCGAACGGCCCTTCGTCGAACATCTTGCGGATTTCATAGCCCGAGGCCGCACCCGTCATGAGCACGCCCAGGCAGAGCGTCTTTGCGTCCATGATTTTCGTTGAGCCTTGAGCACTTTCGACCAGGGGTAACCTGCACCCCGAAATTCGAGTGAAAAGTACATGCAGTTTTGTGATATATCAACCCGATATATTGCCTTGATTTCCGCCATTTCCCTGTGGCCCGGGTGAAAATAGTGGACCGCTCGGGCCGCGGTCGGTAGAAAAACCGCCATGTCCGGAACCAACGAAATCAGCTACGAACTGTTCAAGCCTTTCGGCCCGTTCATTGGCGACTTCACGATCCCAAAGGGCGTCGTCGACAAACTGAACGCGTTCGCAGATGGCGTCGCGGCCAATCCGCAGCGCTTTAAGGAACTGGACCTAGGGAATCACCTTGCCGGTGAAGTGGCGCAAGAGTTCATGGTCCCGCCCGAAGTCCTGCAAGGCGACGTGGCGCAGTTTCTGATGAACGTCACCGCGACCTACGTTCAGGGCGCGACCGGCAAACAAATCACCTCGTTCAAGCTGTTGAACTGTTGGATCGTTCGGTCCTTCGCCGGGGATTTTAACCCGCCGCATAACCACCGCGGGCATGTCTCCGGGGCTGGTTACTTGATGGTTCCCCCGCAGATCGGATCGGAAGAAGGATCGCGCAAGCACATGCGGTCGTCCGGCTTCATCAATTTCACCCACGGGGTACAACAGTTCGGCAGCCAAGGGCACATCGCCCTGGAGCCGCAACAGGGGCACATGTTCCTGTTCCCCCATTACCTGAACCATTCAGTGAACCCGTTCACCGGCCCCGGCGAACGCCGTTCCTTTTCGTTCAACGCGCAAGTCGACGATCAGATTTTTGATGTCTACAGCTGACGCCTAGCCCGCCATATCCTGCCACGGCGGGTTCTTGACGAACCGTTCCACCAGCCAATCGATGAACGCCCGCACCTTCGGGGCCTGATGCCGCCCGGGCGGGTAGACCGCGAATACGCTGCGCCCTTCCTCCGTCTCGTATTCCTGCAGCACGGGGAT
>CAXGUG010000062.1:0-23365 GCA_964012715.1 uncultured Rhodospirillaceae bacterium
TCCGCGAAGGTGGCCGCACCGTCGGCGCCGGCGTCGTTTCCAAAATCATCGAATAGGGTAACCGGTTTTCCGGCCCCCATAATTCCATGGGGGCCGGTCAACATTTGGGGCCAAGGAATTTAAGGCAAGAGCCATGGACCAACAGAACATAAGAATTCGGCTGAAGGCGTTTGACCATCGTGTGCTGGACCAATCCGCGCGCGAGATCGTCAACACGGCCCAGCGGACCGGCGCCTCGGTGCGCGGCCCCATCCCTTTGCCGACCCGCATCGAGAAGTTCACCGTGCTGAAGTCGCCGCACGTGGACAAAAAGTCGCGGGAACAGTTTGAAATCCGCACCCATAAGCGGGTGCTCGACATCGTCGATCCGACGCCGCAGACCGTGGACGCGCTCATGAAGCTCGACCTGGCCGCCGGCGTCGACGTCGAGATCAAGCTCTAAGAGGGCCCTGACGATGCGGACTGGATTGATCGCACAGAAGCTGGGCATGACCCGTGTCTTCCAAGAAGACGGCCGGCACCTTCCGGTGACCGTCCTGAAGGTGGACAGCGTGCATGTCGTCGCTCAGCGCACGATGGAAAAGGACGGCTACTCGGCGGTCCAGCTTTCCTGGGGTAAAGGCAAGCCGAAGAACATGTCCAAGGCGCTGCGTGGCCACTATGCGAAGGCCAAGGTGGAGCCGGGCAAGCGTCTGCGGGAATTCCGCGTGACCGAAGACAACCTGGTTGAAGTCGGTGCCGAACTGTCGGCCGAGCACTTCATCAACGGCCAGAAAGTCGACGTCACCGGCACCTCGATCGGTAAGGGTTTCGCCGGTGGCATGAAGCGCCACGGCTTCGGTGGTCTGCGGGCCTCGCACGGTGTGTCCATCTCGCACCGTTCGCATGGTTCGACCGGTCACTGTCAGGACCCGGGCCGTGTGTTCAAAGGCAAGAAGATGGCCGGTCAGCTTGGTAACAAGCGTTGCACCGTCCAGAACCTGGCCATTGTCGCGACCGACGCCGAGCGCGGCCTGATCCTCATCGAGGGCGCCGTGCCGGGTTCGAAGGGCGGTTTCGTCCTGGTTCGTGACGCGGTGAAGAAGGCTCTTCCGGCCGATGTGCCGCTGCCGGCCGCGCTGAAGAGCGCGCCTGTCGCGGAGAAGGAAGAAGCGCCGGTTGAAGCTGCCGAAGCAGAAGCCCCCGTTGAAGCGCCGGCCGAAGACGCCGTCGCCGAAGCGCCTGCGGCTGAAGCCGACGGCGAGAACAAGGAATAAGAGCGATGAAGCAGGACATTATCTCGCTCGCCAACAAGAAGGTCGGTGATATCGACCTGGACGACGCGATCTTCGGGATCGACGTCCGCGGCGACCTGATGGCCCGTGCGGTCAATTGGCAGCTCGCCAAGCGCCGCGCCGGCACCCACAAGACCAAGGGCCGTTCGGAAATCAACGGTACCAAGGCGAAACCCTTCAAGCAGAAGGGTACGGGCCGCGCCCGTCAGGGTTCCAAGTACGTGACCCAGATGCGTGGTGGTGGCGTCGTGTTCGGCCCGCTCGTTCGGGACCACGGCCACGATCTGCCGAAGAAGGTGCGTCGTCTGGCTCTGAAGTCGGCGATCAGCTCTAAGCAGAAGGAAGGCAAGCTTGTCATCCTCGACACTGCTGCGATGAAAGCGCCGAAGACTGGTGAGTTGGCCAAACAGCTGGCGAAACTGGGCTGGGGCCGCACGCTGGTGATCGACGGCGAACAGGTTGACGTCAACTTTGCCAAGGCTGCCGCCAACATCATCGGCATCGATGTGCTGCCGTCCGGTGGTGCCAACGTGTACGACATCCTGCGTCGGGATACCCTGGTGATTACCCAGGCCGGCGTGGACAAGCTGATGGAGCGCTTGAAATGAGCCGCTACAGCCCCAACAAGGAAACGGTCTCGAAAGAGCGCATGATGGAAATCCTGCGCCGTCCGGTGATCACCGAAAAGGCCACTCTGATTGGCGAACACAATCAGGTTTGCTTCTTCGTGCCGATGGACGCCAACAAGTTCGAGGTCAAGGCAGCCGTTGAAGAGCTGTTCAAAGTCAAGGTGACGGCGGTGAATACGCTGATCTCCAAAGGCAAGACCAAGCGGTTCCGTGGCCGCCCGGGTAAGCGCAACGACGCCAAGAAGGCGGTTGTTACGCTCGCCGAAGGCAACACCATCGACGTCACCACGGGCATCTAAGTCCGAGACGTCCAGGGATTTGAGAAGAAAAAGGGCAGAGACCAATGGCTCTGACAACATTTAATCCGACCACGCCGGGCCGCCGAGGCCTCATTCTGGTGGATCGCAGCGACCTTCATAAGGGCAAGCCCGAGAAGACGCTGACCGAAGGCCTGCGCAAAAAGGGCGGCCGCAACAACAACGGCCGCATCACCGCGCGTCGTCGTGGCGGCGGTCACAAGCAGCGCTACCGCGTTATCGACTTCAAGCGTCAGAAGTTCGACGTCGAAGCGACCGTCGAGCGTCTGGAATACGATCCGAACCGGACCGCGTTCATTGCGCTGATCAAGTACGAAGACGGCGAACTGGCTTACATCCTGGCGCCGCAGCGCATTGGCGCTGGCGACAAGGTGGTTGCGGGCGAAGCCTGCGACATCAAGCCGGGCAACGCCATGCCGATGAAGAACATCCCGGTCGGCACCATCGTCCACAACGTGGAGATGAAGGCCGGGAAGGGTGGTCAGATGGCGCGTTCCGCCGGGACCTACGCCCAGATCATCGGTAAGGACCAGGGCTACGCCCAGCTGCGTCTGTCTTCCGGTGAACTGCGCATGGTGCGGGCCGAATGCATGGCCACCATCGGCGCCGTGTCGAACCCGGATCAGCAGAACACCAAGATCGGCAAGGCCGGTCGTGCTCGCTGGCTCGGCAAACGCCCTGCGGTTCGTGGTGTTGCCATGAACCCGATCGATCACCCGCATGGTGGTGGTGAAGGCCGGACCTCGGGTGGTCGTCACCCGGTTACCCCGTGGGGTAAGCCGACCAAGGGCAAGAAGACGAGAAACAACAAGAAGACGGACAAGCTGATCATGCGGTCGCGCCACGTCCGTAAGAAGCGGTAAAGGAGCGATCGATGTCGCGTTCCGTTTGGAAAGGTCCCTTCGTCGACGGCTATCTGCTGAAGAAAGCAGAAGAAGTCCGTGCGTCCGGACGCAACACGGTTATCAAGACCTGGTCGCGCCGGTCGACCATCCTTCCCCAGTTCGTGGGTCTGAACTTTGGTGTCTATAACGGCCAGAAGTTCATCCCGGTTCTGGTGACCGAGGAAATGATCGGCCACAAGTTCGGTGAATTCTCGCCGAGCCGCACCTACTACGGCCATGCGGCCGACAAGAAGGCGAAGAGAGGCTAACCATGGGTAAGTCTGCTGCTGAACGTCCGTTGAAGGACAACGAAGCGATGGCCTATTCCCGGCACATCCGGACCAGCCCTCGCAAGCTGAACCTGGTTGCCGAGAGCATCCGCGGTCTGTCCTGCGAGCGTGCGTTGTCTGAACTGACCTTCTCCAAGCGGCGTATCGCCGTCGAGGTGAAGAAGGTGCTGGAAAGCGCGATCGCGAACGCGGAAAACAACCACCAGCTGGATGTCGACCGTCTGGTCGTGTCCGAGGCCACTGTTGGTCGCAGCATGGTGATGAAACGTTGGAAAGCGCGCGCCCGTGGCCGTGTGGGCCGCATTGAAAAGCCGTTTTCCAACTTGAGGGTCGTCGTGCGCGAACGTGAGGAGACCGCGTAATGGGTCAGAAAGTTAATCCGGTCGGGCTGCGCCTCGGCATCAACCGCACGTGGGACTCGCGTTGGTTCGCTAATGACGGCGACTATGCGACCCTGCTGCACGAAGACATCAAGATCCGCAAGATGCTGAAGGATCGCCTGCAACAGGCCGGCGTTTCCAAGATCATCATCGAGCGTCCGGCCAAGAAGGCCCGCGTGACCATTCATACGGCCCGTCCGGGTGTGGTCATCGGCAAGAAGGGTGCGGATATCGAAAAGCTGCGCCGTGAAGTCGCCAACATGACGTCTTCGGAAGTGCATCTGAACATCGTCGAAATCCGCAAGCCGGAAATCGACGCCCAGCTGGTCGCCGAAAACGTCGCCCAGCAGATGGAACGTCGCGTTTCGATCCGTCGCGCCATGAAGCGTGCGGTGCAGTCGGCCCTGCGTCTCGGCGCCGAAGGCATCCGGATCAACTGCTCGGGCCGTTTGGGCGGCGCGGAAATCGCGCGGATGCAGTGGTATCGCGAAGGCCGTGTGCCGCTGCACACGCTGCGCGCCAACATCGATTACGGTGAAGCCACCGCCAACACGACCTACGGCGCCTGCGGCGTCAAAGTCTGGATCTACAAGGGCGATATCATGGCCCACGATCCGATGGCGCTGGACAAGCTTGCGCAGGAACAACAACCGGCCCGCTAACGCGGACCCGGTCGGAATTTAAGGTAACTGGGATAGGCGACGGAAAATGCTGGCCCCGAAAAGAATGAAATACCGCAAGGCCCATAAGGGCCGCATCCATGGCAACGCCAAGGGTGGCACGACGTTGAACTTCGGTGCCTTCGGCCTGAAAGCCACGTCTCCGAACCGCATCACGTCTCGGCAGATCGAAGCCGCGCGTCGTGCGATGACCCGTCACATGAAGCGTGCCGGTCGCGTGTGGATCCGTATCTTCCCTGACGTCCCGGTCTCGCAGAAGCCGGCCGAAGTCCGCCAGGGTAAAGGTAAGGGTTCGCCCGAATACTGGGCCTGCCGTGTGAAGCCGGGTCGTATCATGTTCGAAATCGACGGTGTGCCGTTGGAAGTCGCCAAACAGGCGATGGAATTGGCCGCAGCCAAGCTGCCCATCGAAACGCGGTTCGTCACCCGCTTGGGTGAGGAGGGTTGATCATGACCAAAGCTATTGATCTCAAGACCAAGACCGACGACGAGCTGAAGGACCAGTTGTTGGACCTTCGCAAGGAAGCCTTCAATCTGCGCTTCCAGCAGGCGTCGGGTGCTCTGGAAAACACCGCGCGGGTTAAGACGGTTCGCCGTGACATCGCGCGCATCAAGACCATCCTGGGCGAGCGCGGTACGACCGCTGCCGCGTCCTGACGATATAGAGGTAGCGAAAGATGCCGAAACGTATTCTCCAGGGCGTCGTCACCAGCGACAAGATGGATAAGACCGTGACCGTTCAGGTCGAACGCCGGTTCAAGCATCCGCTGTACGGCAAGTTCATTAAGCGGACCAAGAAGTACGCCGCGCACGACGAAAGCAACGCGTGCAAGGTTGGCGACACGGTTCAAATCCGGGAATGCCGCCCGATTTCGCGGCGCAAGACCTGGGAAGTGGTTAACGAGGCGGGCTGACGCCGGAACCGGCCGAAAGGCCGATTTGGTCAACCCCATTAGTCAAGGACAAGAACAATGATCCAGGCTGAAACCAATTTGGACGTCGCCGACAACTCCGGCGCCCGCCGGATCCAGTGCATCAAGGTGCTGGGTGGATCGAAGCGCAAGTACGCCTCGGTGGGTGACGTGATCGTCTGCTCCGTCAAAGAAGCGATCCCGCGGGGCCGCGTGAAGAAGGGCGAAGTCGTGAAAGCCGTCGTCGTGCGTACGGCGAAGGACATCCGCCGCCCGGACGGATCGACGATCCGCTTCGACAACAACGCCGCGGTGCTCATCAACAACTCCGGCGAGCCGATCGGTACCCGTATCTTCGGCCCGGTGACCCGTGAACTTCGCGCCAAGGCCTACATGAAGATCGTGTCCTTGGCTCCCGAAGTGATCTGACGAGGAACGCAGAGAAATGGTAGCGAGAATCAAAAAGGGCGATAAGGTCGTCGTTCTGACCGGCCGCGACAAGGGTAAGGAAGGCGAAGTGCTGAAAGTGCTTCCCTCCGATGACCGCGCCGTCGTCCAGGGTGTCAACCGCGTGAAGCGCCATCAGCGCCCGACCCAAACGTCGGCCGGTGGCATCATCGAGCGCGAAGCCCCCATTCATATGTCGAACCTGGCCCATTTGGACCCCAAGGACGGCAAGCCGACCCGCGTCGGTACCAAGATCCTGAATGACGGCCGCAAGGTCCGCTTCGCGAAGCGGTCCGGCGAGCAGATTGATTAAGCGAGGGCCTGACGATGGCTGCACGGCTCAAAGAAGTCTACGAAAAGGAAATCAAGCCCGCGATGATGCAGGAGTTCGGCTATGCGAACGCTCTGCAGGTCCCGAAGCTTGAGAAAATCGTCCTCAACATGGGCGTCGGCGAAGCGACCGAAGACCGCAAGCGCGTTGACGGCGCGATCGAAGATCTGACCCGTATCACCGGTCAGAAGCCGGTCGCGACCCGCGCCAAGAAATCCATCGCCGGCTTCAAGCTGCGCGAAGGCATGGTCATCGGCGCCAAAGTCACGCTGCGCAAGGACCGTATGTACGAATTCCTGGACCGCCTGGTGAACATCGCGCTGCCGCGTGTTCGCGACTTCCGCGGCATTCAGGGCAAGTGTTTCGACGGCCGTGGCAACTTTGCCATGGGGCTGAAGGAGCAGATCGTGTTCCCCGAAATCGATTACGATCAGGTCGATCGTGTTCGCGGTATGGACATTGTTATCTGCACGTCGGCCGACACCGATGACGAAGCGAAGGCTCTTTTGAAGGCCTTCAACATGCCGCTGGCCGGCAAGTAACCCCAGCGGACGATGGAGATCGAGTAATGGCGAAGAAAAGCGCGATCGAAAAGAACAACAAGCGGGCCCGGCTGGCCAAGCAGTACGCAGCGAAGCGTGCGCGCCTCAAGGCCTTGACCAAGGACGAGTCCGCCTCTCCGGAAGAGCGCTTTACCGCGCATCTGAAGCTGGCTGAACTGCCTCGTAACTCGGCACCGGTACGATTCCGTCTGCGGTGTGAAATGACCGGCCGTCCGCGTGGTAATTATCGCAAATTCAAGCTGTCCCGCGTGTCCCTGCGGGATCTGGCCTCTGACGGGATGATCCCCGGCATGGTCAAGTCGAGCTGGTAAGAAGGGAAAGCTTAGGTATGTCTATGACCGATCCCCTGGGTGATATGCTCACCCGCATCCGCAACGGCCAGCAGGCGCGCAAGTCTGTTGTGCTGTCGCCGTGCTCGAACCTGCGGACCAACGTTCTGGAAGTGCTGAAGCGGGAAGGGTATATCCGCGGCTACCAGAAGACCGAAGGCAAGCCGGGTATGGCCGAGCTGGAAATTGAACTGAAGTATCACGAAGGTGAACCGGTGATCCGCGAAATTCAGCGCGTTTCGACCCCGGGCCGGCGTGTCTATTCGGGCATCGGCGATCTGCCGCGCGTGTACAACGGGTTGGGTATCTCCATCCTGTCGACCCCGCGGGGCGTGCTGTCCGACCATGAGTGCCGCGAGCAAAACGTCGGCGGTGAAATTCTCTGCCAGGTGTTCTAAGGCACCCGGCGCAAGGTTAGAAGGCGGTACACCAAGATGTCGCGTATTGGAAAAAACCCGGTTCAGGTGCCTGATGGCGTCACCGTCGAAATCGACGGCATGACGGTCAAGGCCAAGGGCAAGCTGGGCGAAATTAGCGAGACCCTGGTCGACGATGTTGTCGTGACCCAGGAAGACAACCTGATCAAAATCGCACCGGCGAATGACACCCAGCGTGCTCGCCAGATGTGGGGCATGAGCCGCACCAAGGTTGCGAACCTGGTCGAGGGCGTCAGCCAAGGCTTCTCTAAGAAGCTGGAAATCTCGGGTGTTGGTTATCGTGCGTCCATGCAGGGCACCAAACTGGTTCTGCAGCTGGGCTTCAGCCACGACGTCGAATACCCGGCGCCGGATGGCATCAAGATTTCCTGCCCGGAACAGACGCAGATCATCATCGAAGGCATCGACAAGCAGCTTGTCGGCCAGGTGGCTGCTGAAATTCGCGGTTACCGTCCGCCGGAACCCTACAAGGGCAAAGGTGTCAGATATGCGGGTGAGTACATCCTCCGCAAAGAAGGAAAGAAGAAGTAAGCCATGGCAAACGCTCGCGAAAAATTCTACAAGCGGCAGTCGCGCGTTCGTCGTCAGGTCCGCAAGTTGGCCGGCGATCGCCTGCGTCTCGCCGTGTACCGCTCCGGCCTGCACATCTATGCGCAGGTTATCGACGACACGGCTGGCAAGACCATTGCTGCGGCTTCGTCCATGGACAAGGAACTCAAGGGCAAGTTGGCCAAGGGCTGCAACATTGCCGCTGCTTCCGAAGTGGGCAAGCTGCTTGCGACCCGCGCCGTCAAGGAAGGCGTCAAGGAAGTGGTTTTCGACCGCGGCGGCTACAAGTTCCACGGTCGGGTGAAGGCGCTGGCGGAAGCCGCGCGTGAAGCCGGTTTGTCCTTCTAATTCAAACTATTTGTAGAAAGTCAGGAACAGCCAGATGGCAGAGCAACGCAACGAACAAGGTCAGGGACGGGGCCAGCGCGGCCGGCGGGGTGACCGTGATCGTGATCGCGCGCCCGAGCAGCGCGAAGATTCGGAACTGATCGACAAGCTGGTCTACATCAACCGTGTGGCCAAGGTCGTCAAGGGTGGTCGGCGCTTCTCGTTCGCTGCCCTCGTTGTGGTCGGCGACGGCAAAGGCCGCGTGGGCTACGGTTCGGGTAAGGCGCGTGAAGTGCCGGAAGCCATCCGTAAAGCCACGGACGCCGCCAAGCGCAGCATGATTCGTGTGCCGCTGCGCGAAGGCCGGACCCTCCATCATGATGTTGCCGGTCGTTTCGGCGCCGGTCGGGTGATCATGCGTTCGGCCCCTCCGGGCACGGGCATCATCTCCGGTGGTCCGATGCGCGCCGTGTTCGAAACCATGGGCGTTCAGGACGTCGTTGCCAAATCCATGGGCAGCGCCAACCCCTACAACATGGTCAAGGCGACGTTCGCCGCTCTGCAGGAAATTCAGTCGCCGCGTTCCGTTGCGGCCCGCCGCTCCAAAAAGGTCGGTGACATCGTGCAGCGCCGTGACGACTCGTCGTCCGCGACCGAACAGGCCTGATTGGAACCCTGACAATGGCAGACAAGAAGACCGTCACCGTCACCCAGATCGGCAGCCCGATTGGCCGCCCGAAGGATCAACATGCAACGTTGAAGGGCCTGGGCCTGAACAAGTTGCATCGCTCCCGCGTGCTGGAAGACACGCCCGCCGTTCGTGGCATGATTAATAAAGTCAGCCACCTGGTGCGTGTCGAGCAAGGCGACTAAATACACACATAAGGAATACCGCCATGCGTTTGAACGAAATCAGCGATAACCCGGGTGCGACCCGGCCGCGTAAGCGGGTTGGCCGCGGCATCGCGTCCGGCACGGGCAAGACGTCCGGCAAGGGCATGAAAGGCCAGAAGGCGCGCTCCGGCGTGAGCCTGCTGGGCTTCGAAGGTGGCCAGATGCCGATCTATCGGCGCCTGCCGAAGCGTGGCTTCACCAACCCGTTCGCTCGTGAATACGCCGTCGTTAACGTTGGCCGCCTGCAAGAGGCGATCGACGCCAAGCGCATCGATGCCAAGCAGACCATCACGTCGGCCATGCTTGTCGAAGCCGGTGTTGCGAAGAAGAAAAAAGACGGCATCCGTCTCCTGGGGCAGGGCGAATTGTCCGCCAAGGTCACGATCGAAGTCGAAGGCGCCAGCAAGGGTGCCGTTGCCGCGGTCGAAAAGGCCGGTGGTCAGCTGACCATTACCCAGCCGATCGAAGTCAAAGACGAAGCCGCTTCCAAAAAAGGTATCCGGGGCAAGAATAAGCGCCGGATGATGGAACAGGGCGAATAAGCCGAACAGATAAAACGGGCGGGGGCCTTCGGGGCCCCGCCGCCGGAGACGACTGAATGGCATCCGCTGCCGAACAACTGGCCTCGAACGTAAATCTCGGCGCATTTTCCAAGGCGACCGAACTGAAGAAGCGCATCTGGTTTACCCTGGGTGCGCTCATCGTTTACAGGCTTGGCACTTTTATCCCGCTGCCGGGTATCGACCCTGTGGTGCTGGACGAGATCTTCCGCGCCAACCAGGGCGGCGTTCTGGGCATGTTCAACATGTTCGCCGGCGGCGCGTTGGGCCGTATGACCATCTTCGCGCTCAACATCATGCCGTACATCTCGGCCTCGATCATCATGCAGCTCATGACGTCGATCTCGCCGTCGTTGGAGCAGATGAAGAAAGAAGGCGAGTCGGGCCGCAAGCGGATCAACCAGTACACGCGTTATCTGACGGTTCTGATCTGTCTGTTGCAGGCTTACGGTATCGCTGTCGGTATCGAAGGCATGACCGGGTCGCAGGGACCTGCCGTGCATGAGCCGGGCTATTTCTTCCGTTTTTCGGTCGTCGTGACGCTGACCGGCGGCACCATGTTCCTGATGTGGCTGGGCGAACAGATCACTGCCCGTGGTGTCGGCAACGGTATTTCGCTGATCATCTTTACCGGTATCGTCGCGGGTCTGCCCTCGGCCTTGGCCGGAACGTTTGAGATGGGTCGTACCGGCGCGCTGCCGACGGCGTTGATCATCGGCATGATGTTGATGGCCGTTGCGGTTATTGCTCTGGTCGTGTTCGTCGAACGTGCCCAGCGCCGGCTTCTGATCCAGTATCCCAAGCGCCAGCGCGGCAACAAGATGATGGGCGGCGAAACCTCGCACCTGCCGTTGAAGCTGAACACCGCCGGCGTTATTCCGCCGATCTTCGCTTCGTCGCTGCTGCTGATGCCGATTACGGTGATCACGCTATCGGCCGGGCAGGGACCGGAATGGATGACTGCCGCTGCTGCCTATCTGGGCCGTGGCTCCCCAATCTACATGGCGATTTATATCGGCCTGATCCTGTTCTTCGCCTTCTTCTATACGGCTGTCGTGTTCAACGTGAACGACACGGCCGATAATCTGAAGAAGTACGGTGGCTTCATTCCGGGCATTCGTCCGGGCAAGAATACGGCCGAATACCTCGATCGCGTATTGACCCGCCTGACTGTGGTCGGTGCCGCGTACCTGGCGATCATCTGCGCCATTCCTGAGCTGCTGATCTCCAACTTCGGGGTACCGTTCTATTTCGGTGGCACGTCTTTGCTGATTGTCGTGACGGTGACCATGGATACGGTCACGCAAGTGCAGTCGCATTTGATCGCCCACCAATATGAAGGCTTGATCAAGAAACAGCGTTTGCGGGGGAGGCGTTAATGAACCTGTTGCTCATGGGGCCGCCGGGGGCCGGCAAGGGCACGCAGTCGAAACGGCTTGAGGACGCCTACGGTGTCGTTCAGTTGTCCACCGGGGACATGCTGCGCGCCGCCGTCGCCTCGGGCAGTGACCTTGGGATTAAGGCGAAGGAACTGATGGACAAGGGTGCCCTTGTTCCGGACGACCTGATCATTGACATGATCTCTGCCCGAATCGACCAGGACGATTGCGCCAAAGGGTTCATTCTGGACGGGTTCCCGCGGACGGTTCCGCAGGCCGAAGCCTTGACGGCGATGCTGTCGGACAAAGGTTTCTCGCTTGATCACGTGATTGAGCTGGCCGTTGATGACGAAGCGATGGTCAAACGTGTGACCGGTCGCTACACCTGCGCCGCTTGCGGTCAGGGCTACCATGACGAGTTCCAAAAGCCCGTTGTGGAAGGGAAGTGTGACAAGTGCGGTGGGACGGAGTTTACCCGTCGCGCCGACGACAACGCCGATACGGTGCGGAATCGTCTGGATGCCTATCACGCCCAGACGGCGCCGATCCTGGCGTACTACAAAGATCAAGGTGTTCTGCAGAGCGTCGACGGCATGGCCGACATCGACGATGTGACGGAACAGTTGAAAGGAGTGATCGCCGGGGCGTAAAGAAGGCGAAAAAGGCCTTGACTTCAGGTTGACTTGAAAGCGCAAGTGCCTATAATCGCGCCTCTTTTCAGGCCCGGCGGTTTTTTGAAATTAAAGGCAATTTCGGACGCACGGAAATCGTTCGTTGCGACGTTTTTGCCTTGAAAACAACGAGTTAGAGCAAGCCTGCACTGGTATCGACGCAGCGGCTTGCTCTTGAGTTTTGTGTCGAACGTGAGGAGCGAAAGCCTTGGCGCGTATTGCGGGTGTTAATATTCCGACGGCGAAACGGTTGGTGATTGCCTTGACCTATATTCATGGCATTGGTCACACCTCGTCCCGGAAAATCTGTGAAAGTGTTGGAATCCCCCTGGAACGGCGGGTCAACGAACTGACCGAAGACGAAATCGCGCGCGTTCGCGAAGTCATCGACCGCGACTTCCAGGTCGAAGGTGATCTGCGTCGTGAAACGGCGATGAACATCAAGCGCCTGATGGACCTGGGTTGCTATCGCGGTCTGCGGCATCGCCGCGGCCTGCCGGTGCGCGGCCAGCGGACCCACACCAACGCGCGCACTCGCAAGGGCCCTGCTAAGGCCATTGCGGGCAAGAAGAAATAACGGTTAAGGGCAAGGATTTTAAGTTATGGCTAAGGCAGCAGCAGCCCGTCCGCGCCGCCGCGAGCGCAAGAACATTGCCTCGGGTGTGGCCCATATCAACTCCACGTTCAACAACACCATGATCACCATCTCCGATGCGCAGGGCAATGCGATTGCCTGGTCGTCGGCTGGTTCCATGGGGTTCAAGGGGTCGCGTAAGTCGACCCCTTATGCGGCCCAGGTGGCCGGTGAAGACGCCGGTAAAAAGGCGCAGGAACATGGCATGAAAACCCTGGAAGTCGAGGTCAAAGGCCCCGGTTCCGGACGTGAATCCGCTCTGCGTGCGTTGCAGGCGATCGGTTTCACCATCACCGCCATTCGCGACGTGACGCCGATTCCTCACAACGGCTGCCGTCCGCGGAAGCGCCGCCGGGTCTGATCCGCCTGCGATTGGGCGGCCTTTCGGCCGCCCTCGATCGGCCTGCTTTTCATGGGCCGATCCATACGCGGGGACGCAAAGCAATCGGGGCCGCCGGGCGACGGTCCCTGACAAAGGTTCAAGTGAACGCGAGGTCACTGACGTGATTCAGAAAAACTGGCAAGAACTGATTAAACCGAACAAGCTCGACATCAACCCGGGCGTTGATCCCGCGCGTCAGGCGACCATCGTCGCCGAACCGCTGGAACGCGGCTTTGGCCTGACCCTGGGCAATGCGCTGCGCCGCATTCTGCTGTCGTCGCTGCAGGGTGCCGCCGTGACGTCGATCCAGATCGACGGCGTGCTGCACGAGTTCTCGTCGATTCCCGGCGTGCGCGAAGACGTTACCGACATCGTGTTGAACATCAAGTCCATGGGCCTGCGCATGCAGGCTCAGGGGCCGAAGCGCATGACGCTCAAGGCCGAAGGCCCCTGCGCCGTGACCGCCGGCATGATCGACACCGGTGCCGATATCGAAGTCATGGACCCGGACCTGGTGATCTGCCACCTGGACCGTGACGGCAAGCTGAACATGGAATTCACCGTGGAAATGGGTAAGGGCTACGTTCCCGCCACCCAGAACCGCGCCGAAGACAGCCCGATCGGCTTGATCCCGATCGACGCCATCTTCTCGCCGGTCCGCAAGGTTGCCTACAAGGTCGACAACACCCGCGTCGGCCAGGTTACCGACCACGACAAGCTGTCGCTGATGATCACCACCAACGGCGCGGTCACGCCGGAAGACGCCGTGGCCCTGGCCGCGCGTATCCTGCAGGACCAGTTGCAGCTGTTCATCAACTTCGACGAGCCGGAACACGCCCGCGAAGAGCAGCAGCAGGAAGACCTGCCGTTCAACAAGAATCTTCTGCGCAAGGTCGACGAACTGGAACTGTCCGTCCGTTCGGCCAACTGCCTGAAGAACGACAACATCATCTATATCGGCGATCTGGTCCAAAAGACCGAAGCCGACATGCTGCGCACGCCGAACTTCGGCCGCAAGTCCTTGAACGAGATCAAGGAAGTGTTGGCCTCCATGGGCTTGCACCTGGGCATGGAAATCGCTGCTTGGCCGCCCGAGAACATCGAGGAACTGGCCAAGAAGCTGGAAGATCCGTTTTGATCTGTCGGGGCGCCGCAACAATCGGTGCCCCGAGCCTTTAAGTGAAGAACCACCCCGAAAAATCGGGGCGCCTCCGGGGGTAAAATGGCACGCCCGGGCGAAACAACAGATAGGAGCCTGATATGAGACACCGTAGCGGTTATCGTAAACTCAACCGTACCGCCAGCCACCGTAAGGCCATGTTCTCGAACATGACCGTGTCGCTGCTGACCCACGAACAGATCACCACGACCCTGCCGAAAGCCAAGGAACTGCGTCGCGTCGTCGACCGCATGATCACCCTGGGCAAGAAGGGTTCGCTGCACCATCGCCGTCAGGCCGCGTCGTTCCTGCGTGATGACGCCGCGTTGGCCAAGCTGTTCGGCCCGATCGCCGAGCGCTACAAGGAACGCCCGGGTGGTTACACCCGCGTCCTGAAAGCCGGCTTCCGTTATGGCGACGCCGCGCCGATGGCCGTTATCGAACTGGTCGATCGCGATCCGGACGCCAAGGGCGCCGACGACAAAGCGCGTCACGAAGCGGAAATGGAAGCCGCTGAAGCCGTCGAATAAGACGACTGGTGACCAAGGATTAGGAAAAGCGCGGCTTCGGCCGCGCTTTTTCGTTTCTAACCTACATTGGCGAGGCCTTGACCTTGCCACAAACGGGCTAAATCTTGCTAAGAACACGGTCCTGGGAGCGCATTCCCGACCGATGTTCCCGCCACCACAGTTTCGGAGCCCCCACCGATGCAGTTTTCGACCTTCCGCAGACCGGCAATCCTTGGTGCAGTCCTGCTGTCTTGGGCGACGATAGTCGGCCCGGCACAGGCACAGATGGCCGACCGCGAGGTTCCGCAATCGCGTGAACAGGTGACGCTCTCCTACGCGCCTGTGGTGCATCAGGCGGCCCCCGCGGTGGTCAACATCTTCACGGCGAAGAAGGTCATTCAACGTCGCCGTCCGACCCTGTTCGACGATCCGTTCTTTCAGCGTTTCTTCGGTCCCAACGTCGGCCAGCAATTCGGCCCGCAGCAGCGGGAAAAGGTGCAGAACTCGCTGGGCTCGGGCGTGATCGTTCGCGAGGACGGAATTATCGTTACCAATAACCACGTCATCGAGGGCGCCGATGAAATCAAGGTCGTGCTGCACGACAGGCGGGAATTCGCGGCCAAAATCGTCGGGACGGATGAGCGCACCGACCTTGCGGTGTTGCGCCTGTTGGAAGCGCCCAAGGACCTGCCGGTGCTTGAGTTGGCGGATTCGGATTCAGTTTTGGTTGGCGACATGGTCTTGGCCATCGGTAACCCGTTTGGGGTCGGCCAAACGGTGACCAGCGGGATCGTCTCGGCCTTGGCGCGGACGCAGATGGCGGGCAATGGATCGGACCTGAACTTCTTCATTCAGACCGATGCGGCGATCAATCCCGGAAACTCCGGCGGGGCGCTGGTCGGCCTGAACGGGCAATTGGTCGGGATCAACACGGCGATTTATTCCAAGTCCGGCGGCTCGCTCGGTATTGGCTTCGCGATTCCGTCCAACATGGTGCGCGCGGTGGTCAACGGCGTGGTCGAGGGCGGGCGTCTGGTGCGACCCTGGGTCGGTGCGGCCGGTCGGGGCGTGTCCGCCGATATCGCCAATTCCCTTGGCCTTGATCGACCGGGAGGGGTGATCATCGAAGACGTCTACGATGGATCCGCCGCCGAGCGCGCCGGTTTGAAACGGGGGGACGTCATCCTGGCCGTCGACGGACATGAAGTCCGTGACACCACGGCCCTGCGGTTTCGCGTCGCGACAACCCCCATGGGCGACGTGGTTCCCCTTAAGGTCCTGCGCCAAGGTAAGGAAACGACCCTGAAGCTCATGGTCGAGGCCGCCCCGGAAAAGCCGGCCCGCAATAAAAAGGAACTGGGCGGGCGTCACCCGCTGACCGGTGCCGTCGTGGTCAACATGTCTCCGGCCTTGGGGGATGAGTTGGGGGTCGACCCGTTCAAGCGGGGCGTGATGGTGTTTCAGGTCCGGCGCGGCTCGCCCGCGGACAAGATCGGCCTGCGGCCCGGCGATTTCGTCAAAAAGATCAATTCGACGGATATCAACCTCGTTCGTGATCTAGAAACCGTGTTTTCCAGCCCGTCGCCCGCCTGGGACGTGACGATCGTTCGCCAAGGGCGGGAGCTCACAGAACGGTTCGAAGGTTGAGCACGCTTTTCGAAAACAAAGCAGAACGCCCGCTGGCGGACCGCCTGCGGCCAAAGACCATTGCCGACGTTGTCGGACAAGGGCATCTGACCGGCCCCGAGGGGTTCATCGGGCGGGTGGTCAAATCCGGAAAGCTCAATTCGATCATCTTCTGGGGGCCGCCGGGCACCGGCAAGACGACCATGGCTCGCTTGCTGGCGGATCATGTGTCGCTGCATTTTGAGCCGTTGTCGGCGGTGTTCTCCGGCGTGGCCGACTTGCGCAAGGTGTTCGATCGGGCCAAAGAGCGGCGACGGATCGGGCAGGGGACGTTGCTGTTCATCGACGAAATCCATCGTTTCAACCGGGCGCAGCAGGACGGATTCCTGCCTTATGTCGAAGACGGTACGGTCGTGCTGATCGGGGCGACGACAGAGAATCCGTCGTTCGAACTCAATCCTGCGCTGCTGTCGCGCTGTCAGGTCTTGGTCCTGAACCGGTTGGATGCCGCCGCCCTGGAGGAATTGATGTCCAGGGCCGAGGCGGAGTTGGGGCACCCGCTGCCGCTGGATGCCGATGCCCGCCAAGCCATGGCGGCCATGGCCGATGGGGATGGCCGGTACCTTTTGAACCTGGTCGAGAACCTGGATGCGATGGGGCTGGAAGAACCCCTGAATCCGGCGGGCCTGGCCGAGGCGGTGCAAAAGCGCATGCCGCTCTATGACAAAGGCCAGGAAAGCCACTACAACCTGATCAGCGCCTTGCACAAGTCACTGCGCGGTTCAGACGTCGACGCGGCCCTGTATTGGCTGTCGCGGATGTTGGATGGCGGCGAGGATCCTTTGTACATCGCCCGGCGGCTTACGCGATTCGCTTCGGAAGACATCGGAATGGCCGATCCGCAGGCCCTGGTGCAGACCTTGGCCGCCTGGGACACGTTCGAGCGGCTGGGCTCGCCGGAAGGCGAGTTGGCCCTGGTTCAGGCCACTGTCTACCTGGCGACCGCACCTAAATCCAACGCGCTGTACAAGGCGCAGAGCGCCGCCCGCCGTACGGCAAGGCAGACCGGCTCGCTGATGCCGCCGAAACATATTTTGAACGCGCCGACCAAGCTGATGCAGGAATTGGACTACGGCAAAGGCTATGCCTATGACCACGACGCGGAAGATGGCTTTTCCGGACAGAACTATTTCCCGGATGGTATGGGGCGCACTAAACTGTATTCACCCAAAGACATCGGATTCGAACGAGAGGTCGGTAAGCGATTGGCTTATTGGGAAAAATTACGCCGCGAAAAGAGCAATAGGGACGACGGCGGCTCTTCTTCCGACTAAAATGTGTGAAATGCGGTCGAGGCTGTCGTTACCGCGAAATGAGGACTGAGGGATGAAATTGCTGTTCGCCGTGGCCATGGGCGGCGCCGTCGGGGCAATGGGCCGTTTTCTGGTGATGAATGCCGTCGGCAGTGCGATGGGCCATGGTTTCCCTTGGGGCACCTTCGCGGTGAACCTGATCGGCTCTTTCATCCTCGGCGCATTGATTGAGGTCAGCGCCTTGCACTGGTCGCCGTCGCCCGAGGTCCGGGCCTTCCTGGTCGTCGGTATGTTGGGGGCATTCACGACGTTCTCCACCTTCTCGCTGGATTCCTACACCCTGATTGAGCGGGGACAGTTCGGTCCGGTTGCCGCCTATATCGCCGGATCGGTGGTTATGGGCGTGCTCGGCCTATGGGCGGGCATGAGCCTGTTTCGGCAGGTATTGTGATGCCCGAATCGAAGACCGATGCCAAAGGCCGCAAAGTAACCGCCGACGAGGATGGTCTGCGCCTCGACCGATGGCTGAAGCAGCATTACCCGGACCTGCCGTTCGGGCAGGTGCAGAAGCTTCTTCGGACCGGGCAGATCCGGGTCGATGGGCATCGCGCCAAAAGTAACACCCGCATCGAGGCCGGACAGGAAGTCCGCATGCCGCCGAGCCTTCGCGGCGAGGGGGCAGCCCCGACCGCCGCCAGCCGCCCAAAGCCGAAAGAAAAGCCGCAGGCCAAGGTTTCCAGCGGTGAGATCAAGGATATTCAGGCCCGCGTCCTGTATCGGGACAAAGACATCCTGGTGATCGACAAGCCTGCAGGGCTGGCAGTGCAGGGCGGTTCGGGTATCGGTCGCCATCTTGATGCGATGCTGGATGGTTTGCAGTTCGATGCCGCCGAGCGGCCCCGGCTGACCCATCGCCTGGATAAAGACACCTCGGGCGTTTTGGTCTTGGCCCGGACCCGTAAGGCCGCGCAATGGCTGACCGAGGGGTTCCGCCGCAAAACCATCAAGAAGCTCTATTGGGCCGCCGTTGCCGGGGTTCCGGAGATCTACACGGGGCGCATCCGGTTGGACCTGGGGAAGCGTCGGGGGGCCGGTGGTCAGGAAAAAATGGATGCCGAGGCCGAGGACGCAAAGCGGGCCGAAACCCTTTATCGCGTCGTCGACAAAGCTGGGAAAAAGGCCTCTTGGCTGGCTATGGAGCCAGTTACAGGGCGCACGCACCAATTGCGCGCCCATGCGCAGGCCATGGGTACGCCTATCCTGGGGGATGGTAAATACGGGGGTGCCGCTGCGTTTCTGGACCTGCCTTTCAAACTTCGTATGTTGCAACTGCATGCCCGACGGATTGTGATCAGCAGGCCCGGCGGTGGCGTGGTGGATGTAAAGGCGCCGTTGCCTCCCCATATGAAGGAATTGTGGAAAACATTGGGTTTTTCGACGGATGGGGAAGCCGACGAGCTTTTCGAGGAGTAGGGGAGAAAACAAGGGGCGAAGCCCCGCTGAACAGGAACTTCATACCCCAAGGGTGGAATGTTCATGAATTCTATCATTGCATTGTATGCAGAATTGCCTTTGTCTGGAGCGCATCGGTTGCTCCGAACGCAACTATTTGGCATGGGTATTGCGTGCTTGCAGAAACAGATCGGGCGGGAGCACTATTCGCCCATGTCAGAGACCAGAGACGATGCGCCTACTCCTAGTTGAAGATCACCATCGGTTTGCCGAGTCCATTAAATTGGGGCTCGAGCACGAATCTTTTGCCGTCGATTCGGTGGATTCGGGTGGCGCTGCCGATGCGGCGGTCGCCAGCATTCAGTATGACGCGATCATTCTAGATCTAGGCCTGCCGGATACCGATGGTTTGACGCTGCTGAAGCAGTGGCGGGAGCAGGGGAATATGGTGCCGGTCATCATTCTGACGGCGCGCGACGGCCTGGATGACCGGGTGAAGGGCCTGAACACCGGTGCCGACGATTACCTGTTGAAGCCGTTCGAGATGGAAGAACTGGTGGCGCGCATTCGGGCCTTGCTGCGCCGTCCCGGCGGTGTTTTGGGCTTGGTCATGACCGCGGGCAACGTTTCGTTCGATACGACGGCCCGCGAGGTTCGAATTGACGATCAGCCGATCTCCATTTCCCGGCGGGAGATGGGCGTGTTAGAACAGCTTATGCGCCGATACGGGCGGGTCGTGCCCAAATCGGTCCTGGAAGACAAAATTTATGGCTTTGACGAAGAGGTTTCCTCGAATTCCGTCGAAGTCCACGTGTCCAGACTGCGAAAAAGACTTTCAAAAAACGGAGCTAACGTCAGCGTTCATACCCTTCGTGGTGTGGGCTATCTGCTGTCCGAAGGCGCCTTAAACAATTGACCAGCTTGAAATAGACGATGAACGAAAATCAGGATAACGGCGAACCCACGGTCGACCACGAGTTTCTTCTGAACCTCGCGCGCGAAAAGTCGACGATGGGTCGGGCAAAGTTGACCGAAACCATCTTGGACCTGTTCGAAAACAAGGGCGATGCCCTGACCGATCGGGAACGGGCCCTGATGTTCGGTATTTTGCGCAGCGTCGTGCGCGAAATCGAAATGTCGGTCCGCCGCGGCGTGGCGCAGCAACTGGCCGGTTTTGAAGATATCCCGGAAGACCTGATCCGTATCCTCGCCAACGATGAAATCGAAGTCGCCTATCCGGTGCTGACGGAATCGGGGTTGTTGAAGGATTCCGACCTGATCGAGATCATCCGCCACCGGACGTTGGAACATCAGCTGGCCGTCGCCATTCGCCAGAACATCAGCGAGGCGGTGTCCCAGGCATTGGTTGAGACTGGCAACGAACGCGTCGTGGTGACCTTGTTGAAAAACGAGAACGCCAAAATCTCGCAAAGCACGATGGAATATCTGGTCGAGCAGTCGAAACGCGTCGATACCTTCCAAGAACCGATCCTGCACCGTGAAGAACTGCGCCCTGATTTGGCGCAGCGCATGTTCATGTGGGTGTCGGCCGCTCTCCGTGAATTCATCATGGAGAACTTCAAGCTGGACCAGTCTGTTCTCGATGACATGTTGGAGCAGATCGCCGCGCGTGAATCTGGCGCAGCACCGGAATTGTCGAACCATCTCAAGGTCAACGAGCTTGCGGCCAACCTGGAACGCGAGGGAATGGTTTCGCCGGAAATGCTGATTACGGCATTGGGGCAGGGCGAGGTCTCGTTGTTCCTGGCACTGTTCTCGCGCCTGACCGGGATTCGTGAATATCTGGCCAAACGCATTCTGTTCGAACCGGGCGGCGAGGGATTGGCGATTTGCTGCAAGGCGGTTGGCCTGACCAAGGACGAGTTCGCCCAAATCTTCCGGTATTCCCAATTGGTTCGGGCGCGACGCAGTGATCGGGTTGAGGAAGCCCTGGCCGACGTCATTTGGATTTATGAGGATATGTCCCGAGAAGCCGCCGCCGGCGTGCTGAAGACCTGGCGTCGAAACACAGGCTATTTGGCGGCAATTCGCCAGATTCAGTCGGCAACCCGGCGAAATGCGTGAGCGCAAGCCCCGTCGCTGGCCTTCCTTGGCAGCTGCGCCGGAAACCCGCGCCGCCGAAGCACTGACGCGGCTGGAGGACATCACCCGCTTGGTGTCCGATCTTGTTTGGGAAGCCGACGCGGACTTCCGCCTGACGTTCGTTTCCGAACATGCCTATGAAGCCCTTGGCTTTCTGCCGCTTCAGCTCGAAGGCAAGTCGTTCAAGGAATTGGGGCAATTCATCGACGAGGCGGGCAATCCGCTGACGGTCGATTTCATGAAGCCGTTCCGTGAGTTGACGTTCCTGATGACGGATGCCGCCGGTGCAACGCATCGGCTCCTGATCAGTGGTTTGCCGTTCTTCGACCCGGAAAGCGGGAGCTTCTCTGGCGTTCGGGGAACTGCTCGTGACGTCACCGAGATCTTCCGCGCCGAAGTGATCCGCGCCGAACAGGAAGAACGCCAGCGCGCATTCGTCGCTGATGTCGCGCATGAACTGCGGACCCCGCTGGCCATTCTACGGACCAAGCTGGATACCTTGCGCGATGAGACCGCGGCGACCGCATTGCGTGACGAGGTCGATGGTATGACCCGGCTGGTGTCGCAGATGCTGGCGTTCGCGCGGTATGAGTTGTTTCGCCCGGGGATGGACGAATCCGCCGATCTGAATGAGGTCTGCACATCTGTCGCGACGCATTTGGCGCCGCTGGCGATCAACGAAGACCGATCGATAGAAGTCGTGATTGATGGCGCTCCGGCATTGGTGCAAGGGTCGCCGCAGGCCTTGGAGCAGGCCGTGCGGAACCTGGTCGAAAATGCTTTGCGGCATTCGCCCGTGGGCTCGACGGTAACGGTCCGGGTTACGCCGGAACCTGCAGTTCACGTCATCGACAAGGGGCGCGGCGTGCCCCAAGAACGGCGGGAAACCATCTTTGAGCGGTTCGATCGCGCCGACCGCAGAGGTGAGGGGGCCGGCCTTGGGCTGGCGATCGTCAAACGGATTGCCGATGTGCACGGCGCCCAGGTTGGCGTTGAGGATGCATCAGGCGGCGGCGCCGACTTCTTCATCCGTTTCACCTAACGGGAACGGCACCCTCGGCCGTTTGTCTCAATTATGTACCGATTGTCAGGTAGTGGTCAGCTTTATGGCGGACACTCGAACCTACGAATTCACTTCGGGGTTGAGGGCGATGCTGGCCTCCCTCGGATGCGGTGGGCCTCGGATCGGACTGATCGTTCACCACTCTTACATATTCACCGTACCGTCGCAGATCAAAACGATTTGCGGCGGCTCACCCTCGAAACTTAAAGCCGCTCTGTTGGGCGGCTTTTTTTTTGCTTTCCGGTGATGATGCAGCCCGGAAAAGCGAAGGGGCGGCACCTTGCGGTGCCGCCCCTTGCCTTGATCGTTTGACCTGAGTTCGAATTAGAACTGCAGGGTCACGGTCACGCGGCGGTTCTTGGCGTTCTTGACGCCGTCAGCCGTCTTTTCGGCCGGCTCGTCTTCACCGTAGAACTGCGTGACGATCTTGTCGGCGTCCAGGCCGATTTCCGAGAAGATCTGCTTCACAGCGTCGACGCGCTGTTCGGACAGTTTCCGGTTGTAGGCCTTGTCGCCGGACGTGTCGGCGTGACCGGTCAGGATGACAGCCTTGTAGCCGCCCATGGTTTCGGCCATCACCTTGTAGGCAACGGTGGTGGCTTCTTCACCCAACTGGGCGGTGTTGTGATCGAAGTAGATCACGAAGTCTTTCGCGGCTTTGCCTTTCGGCTTGGCGGCAGCCTTGCCACCCAGGCCCTTCATGGCCGCTTCGAAAGCGGAACGGCAGGCAGCGATGTCTTCCGGCTGATCGCCTTCTTCCTGTTCCTGCAGCCAGCAATCAAACATGGCCTGCGCCTTGGCAGCCTGTTCCGGCTTGCTCTTGCCGGCGCCGCCAGCCAGGGCCGCGGTCAGGGCTTTGCGGGCGGCGGTCAGGTCACCCATGGCCGAAGAAGCGATTTTGCGTTCGGCGATGGCCTGCGGGCCGGTGTCTTTGCCTTCAGCCGCGATTTTCGCGCGGTTGTTGAAATAGATGGCGTCTTCACGGTCCATTTCGTCGTTTTCGAGGCGAGCCAGTTCAACATATTCCTTGAACAAGGCTTTCTGGAAGTTGTCACCCTGCAGCTGCATCGTGCGGGTGGAATCCAGGTCGATGCTGGAGCACGCGGCGACAAGCGCGCCGGTCAGTCCCAAAACAGCAAATCTGCTCAGGAGTTTCATTGTAGTCATTCCTTCCTAGGTAACTTGGGTGTGATGGATGTTGCTTAAGGTGCTCTTAGCCCCCCGGCGAATGGCACGGGTCGATTTCGAACGTTTCGCAATTGGCCCCAATCG
>CAXGUG010000063.1:0-23225 GCA_964012715.1 uncultured Rhodospirillaceae bacterium
GCCAAGGCCTTCGGCTTGATGGGCGGGTATATCTCGGGCTCGACCGCGATGGTCGATGCGGTGCGCTGCGCGGCTCCGGGCTTCATCTTCACCACGACCCTTCCGCCGCCATTGGTCGCCGGGGCGATTACCTCGATCCGGCACGTGCGGGCGACCAACGATCTGCGCGTCCGCCATCAGGAACGGGCCCAGCGCCTGAAGGACCTGTTGGTCGAGGCCGGTCTTCCGGTCATGCCGTCGACGACCCATATCGTGCCGTTGATGGTTGGCGATGCCGTGCGCTGCAAACAGGCGACCGACATGCTGTTGGACGAATACGGCGTCTATATCCAGCCGATCAACTATCCCACCGTGCCGGTCGGGACCGAGCGCCTGCGGATCACGCCGACGCCATTCCATGGCGACGATGTGATGGACGAACTGGTCGCGGCGCTGAAGGAAGTCTGGATGCGTCTGCAACTTCAGAAAGCGGCCTGACCGGTCGCAGAGACGAGACAAAGGACCGCGCATGCGCTTGCAACTCAGCACCTGGCCCGAAGTCGAAACCTATCTCGGCGCGTCGAAGGGGATCATCATCCCCATCGGTTCTACGGAACAGCACGGGCCGACCGGGTTTATCGGCACCGACGCCTTGTGTCCTGAGTTGCTGGCCTTCGGCCTGGCGGAAAAGCGGGCGGCTGCAGGCAGCCCGATCATGGTCGCGCCGACGCTGTCCATCGGCATGGCGCAGCATCATCTGGGCTTCGCGGGCTCGGTGACCCTGCGGCCGACGACGATGATCGCGATGGTCCAGGATATCGTGAACTCCCTGGCCAAGCATGGATTCGAGCGGTTCTTCTTCCTCAACGGCCACGGCGGCAACATCGCGACCCTGAACGCGGCGTTTTCGGAAATCTATGCCGAGCACAGCTTTGGCCGGGCCGGGGACAACCGCCCCCCCGTGCGCTGTACCTTGGTCAACTGGTTCACCCTGTCGGGGGTGATGAAAATCTGCGCCGATGAATTCGGCGACGATGACGGCTCGCATGCGACCTGTGGCGAGGTCTCGCTGACTTATTATGGGTACCAGAAGGATGGTGCCCGCGTGCGCGGTGCCGACATGACGCCGGGCCGGGCCGGGGACGGGCCGATCTTCGACAGCGACGACTATCGCCGTCGCTTCCCCGACGGGCGGATCGGATCCGACCCGCGCAAGGCGACGGTCGAAATCGGCGAGCGCCTGTACAATTCCGCCATCGACGAAATCGCCACGCGCTACGATAGCTTCGTCGACGCCGCCTGAGGCATCGCGCATTTTCCAATTCGGGCCTTGAAAACCGCTGCATGGCGGATAAAAAAATCTGCCGAAAATCCGCCTTTTCGACAAGGTTGCGCTTCCAATCCGATGGTCGGGATTGTATACAATCCTCGTTTTCGGAAGCACCGAAGAACAATGCAGAACCAAAACCATCGGTGTCCCGCGATGGAGCCTGTGGCAGGCGACGGCGGGATCACCCGCAAACCGACTTTCCCATTAACTGACGGCTAAAGAACAAGAACCGACATGAACTTCGAACTGACTGAAGAACAGCGTCTTTTCCAGGACGCCGTGCGCGCCTTTGCCCGTGACAACCTGGCCGAAGGCGCCGTCGAGCGCGCCCATGCGGGCGAATATCCCCGCGACGTGGCTAAGCTGATGGCCGAAAACGGCCTTCTCGGCATCACCATTCCGGAAGAAGACGGCGGCCAGGGCGGCAGCCTGATGGACGCGGTCATCGCGATTCAGGAAGTGGCGATGCATTGTCCGCGTTCGGCGGACGTGATTCAGGCCGGCAGCTTCGGCGCGATCCGCGTTCTCGCGGCCTATGGCACCGAAGATCAGAAGGAACGTTATCTGAAGCCGTTGCTGGCAGGTGAAACCCTGATCGCCGTCGGCATGACCGAGCCGGATGCCGGTTCCGCCGTGACCGACCTGCGGACCACCGCCACGCCGGACGGCGAGGGCCTGCGCATCAATGGTCAGAAGTGCTTCACCAGCCACTCGCCGGAAGCCGACGTGTTCCTGGTCTACGTGCGGTTCGGCCCGGGCGTCGACGGGATCGGCTCGGTCCTGATCCCGCGCGATGCCGAGGGCTTGGAATTCGGCAAGCCGACGGCGTTCCTGGGCGGTGACGACTGGGCCCCGCTGTTCTTCACCGACGTCTACGTGCCGCCGGAAAACATCCTGCTGCGCGAAGGTGGCTTCAAGAAGCAGATCGCGGGCTTCAACGTCGAGCGTATCGGCAATACCGCGCGTTCCATCGCGCTGGGCCGCTTGGCTTTTGAGACCGCGCGCGAACACGCCCTGACCCGTAAGCAGTTCGACCGTCCGCTGGCCGAATTCCAGGGCCTTCAGTGGAAGTTCGCCGAGATGCAGATCAAGCTCGACGCCGGTCAGATGCTTCTGTACCGGGCGGCGGTGAATGCCGATAACGGCTTCCCCTCGGCCCAGGAAACGGCCATCGCCAAGGCGTTCTGCAACGAAGCCGGTCACTGGATTTCGTCGGAAGCCCTGCAGGTCATGGGCGGCACCGGCTACAGCCAGGAAAGCCTGATCGAATATTGCTTCCGCCGCACGCGCGGCTGGATGATCGCGGGCGGTTCCCTGGAAATCCTCAAAAACCGCATCGCCGAAGGCGTGTTCGACCGGCGCTTCTCGCAGCGTCCGCCGCGCGCCAAATAACCAACAAGATCGGACGGAAACATGAGCGATCATTCGACCTTGGTCCGGGCGCTGTTCACGCCCCGGGCCGTGGCGCTTATCGGCGCTTCGGCGGACCCCAACAAGAACTCCGGACGGCCGCAGCGCTTCCTTAAGGCGCACGGCTTCACCGGCGAGGTCTATCCCATCAACCCGGGCCGCGACGAGGTTCAGGGCGTCAAGGCGTACAAATCCGTGCTCGACGTTCCGGGCCCGGTCGACCATGCCTTCGTCATGGTTCCGGCCAAGTTCGTCGAGGATGCCATCCGCGAATGCGGCGAAAAAGGCGTGCCGGTCGCGACGATCTATTCCGACGGCTTCGCCGAAACGGGCGACGACGGACGCAAGATGCAAGAACGCCTGGTCGCCACCGCCCGCAAGGTCGGCGTGCGTCTGATCGGCCCGAACTCCATGGGCGTGATCCATCCGGCATCGAGCCTGACCCTGTCGGTCAACGCCGTGTTGGAAATGGAAGGGATCAAGCCGGGCGGCATGTCCCTGATCTCGCAGAGCGGCACCATCCTGGGCACCCTGTTGTCGCGCGGCGCCGCCCGCGGCGTCGGCTTCGCCCGGATGATCGGCGTCGGCAACGAAAGCGACCTGGGCGTCGGGGAATTGGTCGATCTGCTGGTCGATGATCCGGACACCAAGTCGATCCTGTTGTTCCTGGAAGCCGTGCGTGACGGCGACAAACTGGCCGCCGCCGCCCGCCGGGCCTATGACGCGGGCAAGCCTGTGCTGGCCTATAAGCTGGGCCGGTCCGAAGCCGGTCGCGAATTGGCGCTCAGCCATTCCGGCGCCATTGCCGGTCCGGCCAAGGCCGCCGATGCGTTCTTCCAGGCCAACGCCATCGCGCGCCTGGAAATGTTGGAAGGGCTGTTGGAAGCCTCGCCGTTGTTCATCGGTCATCCGCCGCCCAAGGGCAAACGCGTCGCCGTCGTGACCACCACGGGCGGCGGGGCGGCTTCGGTCGCTGACCGCCTGGGCATGCTGGGCGCGACGCTGGTGCCCGCGCCGGAAAGCGTGCGCACCGCGTTGCGCGAACACGGCTTGGAAATCGGCCGGGGGCCGCTGGTCGATCTGACCATGGCCGGAACGCGCGAAGGCGTGTACGGCGCGGCCTTGGAAAATCTGCTTGCGGCGGACGAGATCGATGCCGTGGTCACGGTCGTCGGATCGTCCGGTCAGTTTAAACCGGAACTGGCCGTGGCCCCCATCGTCGAAAAGGCGGCGGGATCGTCCAAGCCGGTCGCGGCCTTCATCGCACCGCAGGCCGACAAGTCCCTGGCCTTG
Source organism: uncultured Rhodospirillaceae bacterium (assembly GCA_964012715.1). Taxonomy (GTDB): domain Bacteria; phylum Pseudomonadota; class Alphaproteobacteria; order Rhodospirillales; family Casp-alpha2; genus UBA1479. The sequence continues at coordinate 4,013 of CAXGUG010000063.1, forward strand.
TTGCAGGAGGCGGGCATCGCCAACTTCCGCACGCCGGAAGCCTGCGCCGACGCGTTGATGGCATTCCTCAACCGGCGCGCGCCGCGCCCGATCCCGGCGACCGACGGCAACGCCAAGGATCAGGCCGACGCCATGCTGGCCCGCGCCCCCTCGCCGACGCTGAACGAACGCGAAGCCTCGATGGTGTTCGAGGCGCTGGGCCTGCCCATCGCCCCGGCCCAGGTCATCAAGGAACCGGGCGAGCCGATCGGCGTGGCGTTCCCGGTCGCGGTCAAAGTTCTGGCCCGCGACATTCAGCACAAGACCGAACGCGGCCTCGTACGCCTGGGCATCGATACGCCCGAAGGCGTTTGGGCCGCCGCCGAGGAACTTTTGGCTGCCGCACCGGAAGCCGAGGGCATCTTGGTGCAATCCATGGCCCAGGGCGTGATGGGCGAGGTCATCGCCGGATATCGCCTGGATCAGGAAGCCGGTCCGATTGTTCTGGTTGGTCCCGGCGGCATCATGGCCGAGGTCTATGACGACGCCGCCGTGCGCACCGCGCCGGTCGACGAAGCCGAGGCCATGGCGATGATCGAAGAGGTCAAGGGCTTGGCCCCGATCCGCGGTTTCCGCGGCAAGCCGCCGGGCGACGTAAAGGCTTTGGCCCAGGCGGTCGTGGCCTTGTCCAAGCTGGCGACCCTCGACGCGCCGGTGCTGGAGGCGGAAATCAACCCGATGATGATTCGCGGCGAAGGGCAAGGCGTTGTCGCCGTCGATGCCCTGTTGCGGTTGAAATCATCATAAGGGGACTTTGAACGTTCACGGGTTGGGCGTATCCTAATCGGCGACTACAACAACAAGACCGATCGGGCGTCCAACGCCGGGAGAACACCATGACCACTCAGAACAACCAGATTGAGCGCCGGCATTCCAGCCCGCGCATGAGCCAGATTGCCGCTACTGCCGATACCGTCTACCTGGCGGGTCAGGTCGCTGTCGGCGATGCCCGGGGGGCGGGCGTTGCCGAACAGACCAAGGAAATCCTGCAGGCGATCGACGGCTATCTGGCTGAAATGGGGACCGACAAAAGCCGGATTCTGCAGGCGCAGATTTGGTTGTCCGACATGTCCACCTTCGCCGAAATGAACGAAGTGTGGGACGCCTGGGTCGACCCCCAGGCGACGCCGGTTCGGGCCTGCGTCCAAGGGGCCTTGGCCTCGCCCGACTGGAAAGTCGAAATCATGGTGACGGCGGCCCGCTGAGGTTCCGTTCCGAGGCGGCATCGATAACGGTGCCGCCTTTTTCATTTACCGATCAAATCTAGTGCCAACTTAAAGCTTTAAGAGACACAGCCCCCATGTCGAATGAGAAACGTGCCGTACTGGTCATCTGCGATGGCCTGCGCTCCGACCTGATCAATCCCGAATGGACCCCCAATCTGTGGCGGCTGAAGGACCGGTTCCGGTTTTTCGCCAATCACCGCAGCGTGTTCCCATCGACCACCCGGACCAATGCCGCGTCCATCGCCACCGGCTGCTATCCGGCCCGCCATGGGCTGGAAGGCAACGCCATGGCGCTGGAAGAAAACGGCCGGTTCGAGGTGCTGAGCGTCGGCCCGCCCTCGTTCCGTGATCGGCTGGAAAAGGCCCGTGGCCGCACGTTGAAGATGCCGACCTTGGCAGAGCGGGTGAAGAACGCGGGCGGCAACGCCGTGGTCTATTCCAACGTCTCGCCGGGGGCCGCGATGTTCCACGACCCCGACGGGCATGGGCATATTTATCACCGCGCCTTTGGTCAGGGGCCGGGGCGGTCCGAGATCGAATCCCTGGGCACGGGCCATTCGGCGGAGGGCGATACGGTGATGACCGATCGCTTCCTGGACGAAGTGCTGGTCCCGGGTGGCCCGATGTATTCCCTGATCTGGCAGTGCGAACCGGACCATACCCAGCATGCGGTCAAGCTCGGCTCGCCAGAGCATCTGGAGGTCATGGCGGTTGCGGATGCCAACGCCGGGCGCATCGCCGCGCGGATCGAGGAACTGGATCCATCGGGCGAGAATATCCTGCTGCTGATCGGTTCGGACCATGGTCATGAGACGACGACCGAGATCGTCGATCTGGACGACATGCTGGTCGCCGCGGGCTTGAAGGACAGCGCCGACAGCCGCGAGGTCGCGATCGCACCCCAGGGTACTTCGGCGACCATCTATCTGGCGCCCGAGGCCATGGACCGGGAAGGGGCCATCGTCGAATTCCTACGCGCGCAGCCCTATGTCGGCGGTGTCGTGCATGGCGCGGACCTGGCCAACCTGGGCATGCCGGTGGACGAAGAAGCCCCCCGCATCGCGGTCACGGGCGCGGCCACGGAAGCGCCGAATGAATTCGGCGTCAAAGGCGGCTCGGTGGCGTTCCAGGGGACGCTGAAGATCTCCAACAATACCGGCTGCGGTCAACACGGCGGCTTGGGCACGTTCGAGCAAAGCCCGTTCGCCATGGCCCGAGGACCGTTGTATCAGGGCGGGACGGAAACCCTCGATCCGACGTGCACCATCGATCTGGCGCCGACGATCCTGCGTCATCTCGGCCTGGCATATGACGATGTGGACGGGGCGCCGCTGCCCTGATCGTTTGGCCATGGCGCCTGGCATCCGATTTTTCAGCCGCTATTCGAGCGAAATAGAACGAAATGACCGATAAAGCCGATATGGCTGGCGCCCCGCCGCCGCCGCCGCCCGACATGAGCGGAATCAATCCCTGGAAAACCCGATTGCCCCTATTGGTCGGGGCCCACGCGGCCGGGACCTCGAACAGCGTCGCCGTCCTGTCCATGGCTCCGGTGATCAGCGCGGCGTTCGGTCTGAGCGCGACCCAGTTCGGTTTGTTCGTGTCCTGTTATTACGGGGGGCAGGCAATCTGGTCCGTTCCCGCCGGTGGCGTGACGGACCGGTTGGGCGTCGGCTGGACCCTGGTCATCGGCCACGCGATCATGGCCGCCGCCGCGGTGTTGATCAGCATGGCCCCGGATTTCAACATCTGCATCCTCGCCGCTTTTGTCATGGGCATCGGCTATTCCATGACCAACCCTTCGACCGCCAAGGGTGTGTTCGAATGGTTTCCGGCGCACCGGCGCGGGGCGGCGATGGGGATTAAGCAGGTCGGCGTGCCGATCGGCGGGTTGATCGGCGCAGCCTGCGGTTTCTTGGCGGCAAGTGTGAACTGGCAATTGTTGATGCTGGTCGTGGGCGGGATGATCGCGGCCAACGGTCTGGCCTGTCTAACCCTTGTTCCCGTATCGACGCGGGGCGCTGGGGCCGGCAAAAACATCGCCGCCGTGGTCAAGGACGGTCGGGTCAATGCCTTTGCCATCGGCGGCGCCGTGGTCAACATGGGGCAGACCAATTTCTTCGGCTTCCTGACCTTGTTCCTGAGCGAAGCCGCCCGCATGGGACAGCAGAGTGTTTCGACCGCGATGGCCGTGGCCCAGGCCAGCAGCGCCATGGGCCGCATGGGCTGGGGCGCGGTGTCGGACAAGGCGTTCCGAGGCCGCCGTTTGGTGACGATGATCGTGATCTGCTGCGCTGCGATCGTTTTTCTGGCCCTGATGCCGCTCGTCAACGATGGCTGGGGCGTGTTCCTAGGCTTTGGCCTGGCTCTCTGCCTGGGCCTGACGATTGCGTCGTTCGCACCCGTGGCCCAGGCGATTCAGGTCGAAATGGTCGCCCCGCATCTGGCCGGGTCAGCCGTTGGCTACAACATGCTCTGGACCCATACCTGCGCCACCTTGGCGCCGATCGTGTTCGGCTATGCCGTGGATCATTTCGGCGGGTTCACCAGTGGTTGGCTGGTCACGACCGGTTGCGTGATCGCCGGCACGGGCGTGCTGTTCGCGCTGATGAAAACCGGTCCGCAGCGGCGGCAGTACAACCAGAACTGATGGACACTCGAACGAACGGGGGGTCCGCGCGGCTTAAGCCGCGCGGACGTCGTTGAGGAAGCGTTCGACCACGCTTTTAAGGTTCGCGGCCTTTTCCGACAGGTCACGGGACACGCCCAACACCCGTTCAGAGGCACTGCCGGTATCGTTAGCCGCCTGATTAACGGCAACGACGCTGGCGTTCATTTCCTGGGTGCCCTGCGCGGCCTGTTCGACGTTGCGGGCGATTTCCTGGGTCGCGGCCATCTGTTCTTCGATGGCGGCGGCGATGCCGGTCGAGATGTCGTTGATTTCGGCAATCACATTGCTGACGGCCTCGGTCGCCGCCACGGCGCGGTCGGTCGTCTGCTGAATGCTTCCGATCTGCTGAGAGATCTCTTCGGTCGCCTTGGCCGTCTGGTTGGCCAGGTTCTTGACCTCGCCGGCCACGACGGCAAAACCCTTGCCAGCTTCGCCGGCCCGGGCGGCTTCGATCGTCGCGTTCAGGGCCAGCAGGTTGGTCTGATCGGCGATGTCGGTAATCAGGGCCAGAACTTCACCGATTCGCTGCGTCGACGTCGCCAGGTCTTCGACCGTTTCCCGGGTCGTCCGGGTCTGGGTGACGGCGTCCTGGGTGATGATGTTCGAGCGAGACACCTGGCGGCTGATTTCCTGAATGGAACTGGTCAGTTCCTCGGCCGCGCTGGCGACGGTGGTGACATTGTCGGCCGTCTGCTGCGAGGCCGAGGCCACGGTACCCGCCTGGTTGGCGGTGGTTTCGGCGGTCGATGACATCGTCTTCGCGGTGTTTTCCATATCCACGGTCGAATCAGTAACGATGGTCAGGACCGACGAGATCGAGGAATCGAAGTCTTGGGTCAACTGGTCGAGCAAAAGCGTCCGGCGTTCACGGGCTTCGCGCTCCAGGCCTTGTTCCTTGGCCAATTGTTCGGCCTTCATCATGCCTTGCTTGAAGACCTCGACGGCACGGGCCATGTGCCCGATCTCATCGCCGCGCTCGGTCGCGGGGACAGGCTTGTCCATATCGCCCTGGGCCAGCGAACCCATGAAGTCGGTCATCGCGGAAATAGGCCGCGAGATCGAGCGGGACAGGAACACGACCAGCAGAACCACGACGCCGATCACCAGGACACCGGCACCGCACAGGATCATCAATTGGCGAGTGAAGGCGGCTTCGATGTCGTCGACATAAACGCCGGAGCCCAACACCCAACCCCAGGGTTTGAAGCCCATGACATAGGAAATCTTGGCGACCGGGGCATCGAAGCCCGGTTTCGGCCAGTGGTAGTTAACGGCGCCGGAACCGTGGGCCGCGACGACATCGACCATTTCCTTGAACAAGGCTACACCGTTGGGGTCCTTGAAGCCGATCAGGTCCTTGCCTTCGAGCTTGGGCTTGAACGGATGCATCAACATCACGCCGTTCATGTCGTTGATCCAGATGTATTCGTTACCCCCATAGCGGAGTTTGCGAATCTCTTCCTTGGCGAAGGTCTGGGCCTCAGTCTCGGTCATGGCGCCGCTGCGGCTTTTGTCATAGGCGCTTTTGACGATCCCGTCGGCCAATTCGACGGAATGTTGAATGTCTTGAGATTTCAGTTCGAAAAGCTTCGATCTGAATTCGACGAGGTTAAAGGCGGTCAGCGCCACGTTGCCGAGAATGACCAGCGGAATGATCAGCGCGAGCTTCGCGCCGATGGCGAGATTGCTGAAACGGTTCACTTTTTATCTCCGGGAGTTTTTTGTCCCCGACTTTGGGGAATAGGGGGAGAGAGACGATATATTAGATTGTGTACAATGTTATGCTTACAGAAACATTGCAGTGCAGCATTTTTCTGAGCGCGGATGCGAAAAAAGCCCGCCGTTAGGCGGGCCTTCCGGTCGGCTATTTTCGAACTAGATGTGGACGGTCGTCATCTGGATCTGACGGTCTGCGATCAGATCGGCACCGGCATCACGGAACTTGATGTAATGCGGTTGTTCGCGGTGGTTATCCAGCGCGGCCGCGTCCGTATAGACCTCGTAAAAGAAGAAGATGTCTGGGTTATCCGGGTCGGTCATGACGCGGAACTCGTGGCAATTGGGCTCATCCCGCATGGCGGCGACGGCGTTTTCCATGATGATCGGCATGAAATCCTTACCCTTGCCGGGCTTGCATGTGATGGTGACGATGATGGCGAATTTTCCAGCCATTCCGAAGGTTCCTCCCTGTTTCGATCTGGCGCCGTTCAGCCGACGCGTTGGATTATGTGGGTGACAGATTGTGCACAATTTCCCAATATGCGGCCCCTAACTCAAGCAACAATAAACCAAACCCATCCGGAGGAACCCCAGGCATGACCGACAAGCCGTTATTGACGGCTGATCTTTGCGACGACCACCCGGACGTCCGCGTTTGTCAGCTGACATTTACCGATTTCGCCAAACGAACCCACTTCCACGGGCAAATAACGACCTTTTCCACATTCGAAGACAACCAGGGAATCCGCGAAATTCTTGCCGAAGGCGGCAAGGGCCGGGTGCTGGTGGTCGATGGCCGTGGCTCGCGCCGCCGCGCCCTGACCGGCGGCAACATCGCCGCCGAGGCCGAGCAATACGGCTGGGAGGGACTGGTCTACAACGGATGCATCCGCGACCAACATGAATTCACCGACCTGGACCTGGGTGTGAAGGCCATCGCCACCACGCCGATGCGCCCGCGTGTCGATGGAATCGGTCTGCGTGACGTGGACGTTAATTTTGGCGGAATCGTGATCCGCCCCGGGGAATGGCTGTACGCCGATTTGGACGGCGTCATCGTGTCGGAGAAGAAACTACATGACTGATCAAGCGAACGAACTGCCCGACGACATCATCGAGAAATTCCAGGTGTTGCACGAATTCGCCAAGGCGGCGAAGGAAAACCTGGACAAGAACATCTACGACTATGTGTTCGGTGGTTCGGAAACGGAAACCACGGTCCGGCGGAACCGCATGGCCATCGAGACCTATGCCCTACGGCCGCGTGTGATGCGCGACGTGTCCAAGATGAACGCGGGCAAGGACCTGTTCGGCATGCGGTTGAAGCTGCCGGTCTGCTTGGCGCCGATCGGCTCGTTGCAGCAGATTTCGTCGGGTGGCGGGGCCGCCGCGGCGCGGGCTGCTGGTCGATTCGGCTGCGCCCATATGCTGTCCAGCGTGTGCGAGCCGGGCATGGATGCCGTGGCCGAGGCCGCGCCGGATGCCTGCCGGGTGTTTCAGCTTTATGTCCGTGGCGACAATGACTGGGTCGATGACAAGGTCCGTCAGGCCATGGACCTGGGCTACAAGGCGTTTGCCGTGACCATCGACCTGGATGCCTATTCGCGCCGCGAACGCGACCTGTCCAAGCGTTTCGTCACCAACGGTCGCCGGTCGGCCGTGGGCGAAACCCATCAGGCGCGGTTCGATTGGTCGGACGTCGATCGCATCAAGAAGTTCTGCGACCTTCCCTTTATCCTGAAGGGGATCGCCACGGCGGAAGATTCCAAGATGGCGGTCGAACACGGGGTCGAGGTCGTCTACGTCTCGAACCACGGCGGACGGCAACTCGACCATGGTCGCGGCTCGCTCGATGTGCTGCCGGAATGCGTCGAGGCGGTGAACGGCAAGGCCAAGGTCTGGGTCGATGGCGGCTTCATGCGCGGCACGGACATCGTCAAGGCGATGGCCCTGGGCGCCGACATGGTCGGCCTGGGCCGCCTGCAAGCCCTGGCCCTGGCGGCCGGGGGCGAGGACGCCCTGGTCCGCATGCTCGACATCCTGGAACGTGAAGTGCAGATCGCCCTGATGCTGTCCGGCGTCACGGGCTATGACGAGCTGGGCCCGGAATACGTTCACAAGGAACTGCCGGCCTATCCGCCGCATCAGTTCTCGGCGTTCCCGTTGATCGCCGAAGGCTACTAAGCATTCCGCTAGTCGAATCTGGGGCATTAAAAAAGGCGGGCCGAACGGTCCGCCTTTTTTTGCCCATCAAAGAATTCGGGCACGTACTGCAAATTCATCGTGCGAGATCTTGAATGGGTCAGAACTGGCTTCTTTTGTAGGCGGTAGGGAAAGATTGCGCGAATTTGTTGAAGGCGCTGATAAACGCCTTGCTCAACAAGGATGAAAAGCCATCGCCATCGAGGCTTCCAAAACTGGAACGTTCGTCGGCAGCGCCCGCATAGACCTCATTGAGCACTTCTTTCCCGTCTTTCTCTATCGACACAAATATTTCGAAAAAGATTCTCCGATATTCGTACTTCCCGAAAATCCCATACCCAATGTTGTTGGAAAACGAGGGCCGCAGTCTGATCGTGCCAGTGATTTTGCTCGTTGGCGCAGCAGTAAATATTCTGCCGAATGCCAAGGCGGTTGCATCCGCCATGCTTTCAGTGAGCTTGTACTGAATTTTATGTCTGGTGAAATTTTCTGTTCGGCTAATCAGCCTTTCATTTCCGAACCAATAGGTGCCGGAAGGAGCTGGAACGTCCGCGCTCTTTAGCGTTTCGGTTCGAGACGTCACTTCGGTCTCACCGATGATCGCTGACTGTATCGGGCCGACAATATTGAGATCACGCACTTGTACGAGAGGTGAACCGTTCCCGGACTGAATGTCGTTATGCGCATCCATACGCAGGGCGACCAATTCCACGTTGTCAGTCGTGGTATTTGAATGAGGGTAGGGGCGTTGAGTTTGGCACCCATTCAAAGCGATGCAGATGGCGACAAGGAGCAATCCTTGTTTCAAAAGGTTCATCAATGGTCTCCCCGTCGGAATTGAGGATAGTGAGCGCGCAAGGTTGAGAACAAGAGAAAAGGCGGGCCGCAGGGCCCGCCTTTTTCTTTTTGTCCGAGGAAGGAGCTCAGCCGAGCGTCTTCTTCTCGCCGCCGTCGCAAATGAACTTGTAGACGTTGGTGAAGTCGGAGCCGGGCAGGGCTTCCTCGCAACCGTCATAGATCTTGGAGATCATGGTGCCGATGGCGTTCGGCGTTCCGGCCTTGTCCGTATTTTCGCGGAACAGGCGAACGTCCTTGGCCAGCAGTTTGGTAAAGAAACCGGCGTTGAAGTTCTCGGTCATAACCTGATTCGGGAACTTGTCGAGGGTCGCCGTATTCATGCCCGTGGACACGTTGACGACGTCGAGAATCGCCTTCATTTCGACACCCTGCGACAGGCCGAACAGAACGGCTTCGGAGGTCGCGGCCATGGCCGTTGCCGACAGGAAATTGTTCAGCATCTTCACGACCTGCCCCTGACCGGCGACGTTGCCGACGTGGAACGGGTTCTTGGCGAACGTCTTGAAGACGTCCATGTGCTCGTCGAAAATTTCCTTCGGGCCGCCGACCATGATTGCGATGGTCCCGGCGATGGCGCCTTTGCGGCCACCGGAGACGGGCGCGTCGATATAGGTGATGTCGGCGTCCTTGAGGATGCCGTCAATGTCCTGCGCGGCGACAAGGCCGATGGTCGAAAGGTCGATCACGACCTTCGTCTTGCGGTCGTTGACCTGTACGATTTCCTTGGCGACGGCAGTGCAGATCGGGCCGTCAGGCAGGGACAGGAATACCGTGTCGGCATTCGCCAGGACACCGGCCAGGCTGTCGTGCGCGATGGCGTTTTCATGGGCGCGGTCCTTGGTGCCGGCGGCATCGAAAACGTGAATCGGCAGGCCCGATTTGGCGATGTTGTCGGCCATCGGGCCGCCCATTTGGCCGAGGCCGATGAAACCGTAGGTGCGTTGTTCGGCCATTGGGTTAGTCCTCCAGGTCGTGCTTGGCGTCGATCTTGGAGATGTCGATGCCTTCGGCGTTGAAGACTTCGCGCGCCAGACGGAAGGCTTCGATACCCGCCGGAATGCCGCAGTAGATCGCGACCTGGGTGCAGATTTCACGAAGGTCGGCAACGGTCAGGCCGTTGTTGATGGCGCCTTTGAAATGCAGCTTGAATTCGTGCGGACGGTTCAACGCGGCCAGCATGCCGAGGTTGAGAATCGACCGGTCGCGTTTGGACAAGATGCCCCGGCCCCAACTGCCGCCCCAGCAATATTCGGTAACGAATTCCTGGAAGCCGCGGTTGAAGTCGTCGGCGCCGCCCATGGATTTATCTACATAGGCGTCGCCCAGAACTTCGCGCCGGTACTTCATGCCCATGTCGTGCATTTTGGTGGAATTGGCCATTTTGGATGGTCTCCCTGAGAAGTGATGGATGCCACTTTGTATACATTCGTGACGCAGCAGCGATATATCAGAATGCCTAGGGGGGGCGGGAAGTTTTTTCGCAAGGCCGACGTGCTGGGAATAAATGCCCGATGTGAAAAATCATTTTCGTCTTGTGAACCCGTTGACAACGGCCGGGGGGGCTTCTAGTTTTCACGCGGAACCCAGGGAGAAAAATTAAGAAACTCCCGCGTCAATAAACAATGGGAAGGAAACCTTCTGTGGGGGCACTCCTCGAGATTGATAATCTCCAGACGCATTTTCATACGTCTGGAGGAACCGTTAAAGCTGTTGACGGCGTCTCTTACGACGTCAACGCCGGTGAAACCGTTGCCGTGGTGGGTGAGTCCGGATCGGGCAAATCCGTCACCGCTCTCAGCATCCTGCGCCTGATCCCGAAGCCGCCCGGCGAAATCGTCGGCGGTGAAATTCGGTTCCAGGGCAAGAACCTGGCCTTCTGCTCCGAAGACGAGATTCGCAGTATCCGCGGTAAGGATATTTCGATGATCTTCCAGGAGCCGATGACGTCGCTGAACCCGGTCCTGTCGATCGGTATGCAGTTGACCGAGCCGATGCTGGCGCACATGGACATGTCCGAAGCCGACGCCCGCGAACGTGCGGTCAAGCTGCTGGAAATGGTGGGCATCAACGAACCGCGTCGCCGTGTCGACCAGTTCCCGCACCACCTTTCGGGCGGTATGCGTCAGCGCGTCATGATCGCCATGTCGCTGGCCTGTGAGCCGAAGTTGATCATCGCCGACGAGCCGACGACGGCTCTCGACGTGACCATTCAGGCCCAGATCCTTGAGCTGATGAAGAACCTCACCCGCGATCTGGGTGTGGCGATGATCATCATCACGCACAACCTGGGCGTGGTCGCGCGTTATGCCGACCGGGTCAACGTCATGTATGCCGGTCGCATCGTCGAAACCGGCACGGCGACCGATATCTATCACCGTCCCCGCCACCCCTATACGCTGGCTCTGCTGAAGTCGGTGCCGCGTATGGACCGTCCGCGTCAGGAGAAGCTTGATCCTGTCGATGGTCAGCCGCCGGATTTGACCCGGCTTGATGGTGGTTGTTCGTTCCGGCCGCGTTGTAAGTTCGCCGTCGCCAAGTGTGCGGAATCCTATCCGCCGTTGGAGCAAATGGGCGATCTGCACTTCAGCGCGTGCTTCCGGTCGAAAGAAGAGTTGGCGGAGATCGAACTATGAGTGAAGCACAAGCAAGCGCCGGCAAGGATTACGGCTCCCAGTTCCGCGGCGAGGTTTCGGACGAAATCCTCGTCACGGTAAAGGACCTGAAGATGCACTTCCCGATCACGGAAGGCGTCCTGATCCCGCGTAAGGTTGCCGAAGTTAAGGCCGTTGACGGCCTGGACTTCTACATCCGTCGGGGTGAAACCCTCGGTCTGGTCGGCGAATCGGGTTGCGGCAAGACGACCACGGGCCGTTGCATCCTGCGTCTGGAAGATCCGACCGGCGGTCAGATCATCTATGACGGCAAGGATATCTGCCAGCTGAACGGCAAGGAAATGATCGACATCCGCCGGAAGGTCCAGGTGATCTTCCAGGATCCGTTCAGCTCCCTCAATCCGCGTATGAAGATCGGCGATATCATCGGCGAGCCGCTGCGTGTGCACGGCATCATCACCGATGAAGCGAAGCGTCGCGAGCGTATCGGCTACTTGTTGGGCCGCTGCGGTCTGCATCCGGATTTCGCGGATCGCTATCCGCACGAAATGTCTGGCGGTCAGCGTCAGCGCGTCGGCATCGCCCGCGCGCTCGCCATGGAGCCGGAATTCATTATTTGTGACGAGGCGGTCTCGGCCCTCGACGTGTCGATTCAGGCGCAGGTTATCAACCTGCTCGAAGAACTGCGCGAAGAGTTCAACCTGACCTACCTGTTCATCAGCCACGATCTCTCGGTCGTGCGTCACATCTGTCATCGGGTCGCCGTTATGTACCTGGGGCACATGGTGGAACTGGCGGACTGCGACGAGCTGTTCGACCATCCGCTGCATCCCTATTCCCAGGCGCTTCTTAATGCGGTTCCCATTCCGGATCCGGAATTGGAAAAAACCCGTGAGCACCAGATCATCAAGGGAGAAATCCCCAGCCCGATCAATCCTCCGTCCGGCTGTGTGTTTCACCCGCGCTGTCCTTTAGCGGTGGACTCGTGCAAGAAAAATATTCCAGACTTCAGAGAGGTGCGAAAAGGTCACTGGGTGGCCTGCACGGAGGTGTGATCTCCCCCTTAATCGGGAGGACACAGAAGAGTGGGGGGTGGAAGAACACCCCTCGAACCAAATTGGGTAAGGAGACTTCACATGAGTAAGTACGCACGTTTCGCTGCGGCTCTTGCGCTGGGCACTGGCCTGGCCATGGGTGCCAGCGGACCGGCAAAGGCGGAGACGCCGAAGAAGGGGGGAATCCTCAACTTCATCGTCGCAGCCGAAGCCCCGTCCTATGACGGCCATAAAGAATCGACCTTTGCGATGGTTCACCCGACGCGGCCGTTCTACAGCCTGCTGATCCGCGTCAACCCGGAAAACCCGAGCTCGCCGACCGACTTCATCTGCGATCTCTGCGAGGGTTCCGTGCCGAAGCCGACCGATGGCGGCACTGTCTACACCTTCAAAGTGAAGAAGGGTGTGCAGTTCCACGACGGTCAGGTCCTGTCCGCTCAGGATCTCGTCGCGACCTACAAAAAGATCATCTTCCCGCCGGAAGGTGTGTCTTCGGCCCGTAAGTCGTTCTTTACGATGGTCGAAAGCGTGACCGCGCCGGACGATGAAACCATCGTCTTCAAGCTGAAGTTCCCCTCGGGGGCCTTCATCCCGGCTCTGGCCACCCCGTTCAACTACACCTATTCCGCCAAGGACCTGAAAGAACACGGTTACGACTGGCATGAAAAGAACGTGAACGGCACCGGTGCCTTCAAGTTCAAAGAAGCCGTCGCTGGTTCGCACGTCGAAGGCGTTCGTTTCGACAACTACCACGTCAAGGGTCTGCCCTACCTGGACGGCTACAAAGCGCTGATTTCGCGCAAAATGGCCATCCGCGTTCAGGCCATCCGTGGTGACCGCGCCGCCATCGAATTCCGTGGTTTCCCGCCGAAACAGCGTGACGACCTGGTCGCCGCCCTGGGCAACGAAATCACCGTTCAGGAAAGCGATTGGAACTGCGTGCTGCTGTACACGCCGAACCACGGCCGTCCGATCATGCAGGACCCGCGCGTTCGTCGTGCTCTGACCCTGGCGGTCGACCGTTGGGGCGGATCGCAGCACCTGAGCCGTATCGCCATCGTCAAAACCGTCGGCGGCGTCGTTTATCCGAAGCACCCGATGGCTGCGACCAAGGCTGAGCTCGTTCGTCTGGACGGCTATGGCACGGACCTGAAGGCTTCCCGCGAAAAAGCGAAGAAGCTGCTGGCCGAAGCCGGTAAAGCCGGTCTGGAATTCGAACTGCTGAACCGCGGTACGGACCAGCCGTATAAGATCGTCGGCACCTGGCTGATCGGCCAGTGGCGTCAGGTGGGCATGAAAGTGACCCAGCGCGTCGAGCCGACCAAGAGCTTCTACAACTCCCTGCGTAAGACGAAGAACTTCGACGTCTCCATGGACTTCAACTGCCAGTCGGTCATTAACCCGATCGGCGACGTCTCGAAGTACATCGGTTCGGCCGGCAACAACTACGCCAACTACAAAGGCCAGGACCAGGAGCTGGAAGACATCTACGCCAAGCTCGTTCAGGAAGGCGACGAAGCCAAGCAGCGTGAAATCATCCGTGTCTTCGAAAAGCGGGCCCTGTCTGACATGGCTCACGAAGGCATCACGCTGTGGTGGTACAAGATCAACCCGCACCGTTCCTATGTGAAGGGCTGGAAGATCGCGCCGAGTCACTATCTGAACCAGTCCTTGGACCAGGTTTGGCTCGACAAATAAGTTGCGCCTGACGCAGCGTTAACGACAAACGGGAACCGCCCGCCGCCATTGGGGTGGCGGGTGGTAACCCCGGATAGAGGAAGACATGGGTAAGTATATCCTTAAGCGAGTTCTCCTGATGATCCCGACGCTGCTCGGCGCCGCGATCCTGGTATTCTTGCTGCTCCGCATGGCGCCGGGCGATATCTGCGCCGTTCGTTTCCTGGGTACCGGCATGGCCGTTGCCGAGGATCAGATCCAGTTGTGCCGCGAGCAGTTGGGGCTGGACAAACCTCAAATCATCCAATTCTTCGACTTTGTGTGGGGTTACTTCATCTTCGACCTTGGCAACTCCATGTGGACGGGTCAGCCCGTTACCCATGAAATCGCCATCCGGTTCGAACTCTCCATGCAGGTCGCGATCATGGCGACGATCGTCGCGACGGTGATCGCAATCCCGCTGGGTATTCTGTCCGCCGTGCGGCAGAACTCCATGACGGATTATCTGGTGCGAGGCTTCGCCATCGCCGGGATCGCGATCCCGTCGTTCTGGTTAGGTCTAATGATCATCCTAGGACTATTGATCGTGACACAATCATGGTTCGGCGAACCATGGATGCCACCGATCCAGTTCAAGTCGATCTGGGAAGATCCGGCGCATAACCTGGCTCAGTTGGTTTGGCCCGCGGTTGCTACCGGTTACCGGTACTCGGCTGTCGCCACTCGTATGACCCGCTCTGCCATGCTTGAAGTCTTGCGTGAGGACTATGTCCGTACCGCTCGCGCCAAGGGCATGGTCGAAAAGATCGTCATCAACCGGCACGCGTTGAAAAACGCCTTGCTTCCGGTTGTCACCATCCTGGCGCTTGAGTTCGCGTTCTTGATGGGCGGTCTGGTGGTCACCGAACAGGTATTTAACCTGAACGGCTTGGGCAACCTCATGGTGGATGGCGTCGAGCGCCAGGACTTCACCATGACGCAGAACCTGGTGATGCTCGTCGTGATCATCTTCGTCTTCACCAACCTCCTTACCGACTTGGCCTATGCGTGGCTCGATCCGCGCATCCGCTACTCGTAACGGGATAAGAAGAAGATGGTTACCGTTTCCGAAATTCAAACCGAAGCCGAATTCGAAGAAGTCGCGCCGAAAAAGCCGTGGTCGCGGATCCTCATGGATCTGTGCCGCAAGCAGCCTCTCGGTGTCTTCGGTCTGGCTATCGTCATCGCCATGATTTTGGCCGCCGTTCTGGCCAACATCGTGTCTCCCTACGATCCCTTGCAGGAACACTACGAAGCCATGTTGGCGCCCCCGGGTACCGACAGCTTCCTCCTGGGTACCGATGAATTCGGCCGCGACATTCTGTCGCGTCTGATCTACGGCTCGCGGACCGCCCTTCTGGTCGGTTTCGTCTGCGCCATCATCGGGGCCACGGCTGGATTGGTTCTCGGCGTCGCCAGTGCGTACTTCGGCGGTCTGTTCGACCTGATCCTGCAGCGTATTCTCGACGTCTTCATGGCCTTCCCGCTGATCATCCTGGCGCTGGCCGTCGTCGCGACGCTTGGGCCGGGTTTCCAGAACGTGATGATCGCGATTATCCTGCCGTTCATCCCGCAGTGTGCTCGTGTCGTTCGCTCGAACGCCCTGGCCATTCGCGAAATCCCCTATGTGGATGCCGCGCGTGCCCTTGGCTTCTCGAACGCTCGTATCATTCTGCGCCACATGGTTCCGAACGTCATGGCTCCGTACCTGATCATGCTGACCACCTTCTTGGGTCAGGCGATCTTGCTCGAAGCTTCGCTGTCGTTCCTGGGCCTGGGTGTGCAGGATCCGGTTCCGGCCTGGGGCCTGATGCTGACCAACGCCTCCGAGTTCTTCGAAGGCGCTCCTTGGGTCGCCATCTATCCCGGTGTTGCGATCTCGCTCAGCGTGTTCGGTTTCAACCTGTTCGGGGACGCGGTTCGCGATACCCTGGATCCGAAACTGCGCTCTCGCTGATCGAAAGCGAAAGAGTACTTTGGAAAGGGCGGCTTCGGCCGCCCTTTCTGTTATGGGGTTTCGCTGTTATATGGATTGAGTTCGCTCTACGCAGAAAGGATACACACCGGTCATGACCAAACGCATCGCTGTTCTGGGTTTCCTGTTGGAAAGCAATGCATTCGCGCCAGTGACGACGCGGGCTGATTACGAAAAACGCTGCCTATTGGTTGGGCCGGAAATCTCGGCTGAACTGGCGGCCCCTAATCCCCGCCTTCCGTCCGAGGTCAATGCGTTCTGCCAGCAAATGGAAAAGCTGCGTCCCGATGCGTGGGAACTTGTGCCGATCCTTGTCGGCGATGCCGAGCCGGGCGGACCGGTAGAGCGAGGCTTCTTCGATTGGGTGGTTTCCGAGGTTGAGACGCGGCTGAAGGCGGCGGGACCCTTGGATGGTGTTTATATCGTCAGCCATGGTGCGATGCGCGCCGAGCACGAGATGGATCCCGACGGGCTGTTGTATGGCCGGGTGCGCGAGATCATCGGCCCGGACGTGCCGTTGTTGGCGACGCTCGACTTGCATACAAACATATCTCAGGCGATGGCCGATCATGCCGATGTGCTGATTGCCTATCTGACGAACCCCCACGTCGATCAGCGCGAACGCGCAAGCGAAGC
Source organism: uncultured Rhodospirillaceae bacterium (assembly GCA_964012715.1). Classification (GTDB taxonomy): domain Bacteria; phylum Pseudomonadota; class Alphaproteobacteria; order Rhodospirillales; family Casp-alpha2; genus UBA1479. The sequence continues at coordinate 20,722 of CAXGUG010000063.1, forward strand.
GGCGCGGGCCATGAACGAGATGTTTGAAGGGATGCGTCCGCAGACCGCCTTCGTCAAGGTGCCGATCGCGGCCCCGTCGGTTACGCTGCTGACGGCGACAGGCCCCTATGCCGATATCATCAACGAAGGTCAGAAGGCGCAGGAAGCATCTAACGGTGCGATCCTGAACGTGTCAGTCGCTGCGGGCTTTATCTATTCCGATAGCCCCAAGTGCGGCATGACGGTTGTCGTCACGGCAAGGGAAGACATGTCGGCGGCGCGTAAACTTGCAGGCGCGTTGTCCCGCAAGCTGTGGGCCGATCACGAGCGTTATCAGAAGGCGCTGACGCCGATCCCAGAGGCCGCTGCGATGGCCGTCGAATGCGGAAAGGACCCGTCAGTTCCGGCGAAGATTATCGCCGATGTGGCTGACAACCCGGGCGGCGGCGGTACGGGCACGACGACCTATATGCTGAAGGCCTTGGTCGAGGCCCAGGCCGAAGGCGTGGTGATCGGGATCATGATCGATGCCGCCTTGGCCGCCGATGCCCATGCGGCAGGTGAGGGGGCCGAGTTCACGGCGCGCTTCAATCAGAAGCCGAAGACGGATTTCGAAGAGCCGTTCGAGGCCAAGGCCAAAGTGCTGAAGTTGACGGACGGATCGTTCGTCGGTCGACGGGGTATTCTGCGCGGGCGGGCGTTGAGCGTCGGTCCGGCTGCCTTGATCGAGATCGGCGGCATTCGTGTCGCCCTTGGGACGTTCCGCAAACAACTCTCCGACCCGGCGATGCTGGAGATGTTCGGCATCGACATTGCTACGGTCCGGACGCTGGTGGTCAAATCGCGCGGTCATTTCCGCGCCGGCTTCGATGAATATTTCCCCCCGGAACAGATTTTCGAAGTCGATTGCCCGGGCCTGACGTCACCGGTGTTCACCAACTTCAAATGGGGGCACCTGTGCCGCCCTGTCTTTCCGCTGGATCAGGATACGACCTGGACGCCGCCGGATTGGTGACATTCATCGCGTATGCAGGGTAAGATGGCGACGGTTCTCTGGGAGGGCGCCGCCATGGCCCGTCATGCGTTTTGGTTATGCATGCTGCTGTTGTCGATGGCTCCGTTTTCGTCTTTTGCGGACGGCGGGGCCGCCGGTTCTGGTGACACAGGCCAGGGCGCCATGACGGAAATCCCCCTGGCGACCGATGCTTTTGGCGGTCCGTCGCAATGCCCCGCGGCAGACGACGAAAAGGACCCGCGTCCGGACGTGGCGGATCGTCCGCAGTCCTGAAGACATAACCTCAGCCGGAGCGGGCAAGCCGCCTTTCGAATTCGAACACCCTCCCAATCAATCAACAAAATATCGGAACATCCTATGGCCGTTCATCGCACCTATTTGTTTGCCCCCGGCAACCATCCCCGCCGGGTCGAAAAGGCGTTCATGCTTGATTGCGACGCCGTGATCCTCGACCTGGAAGACGCCGTCGCCGTGGCCGAGAAGCCCGCGACCCGCGCCATGGTGGTCGAAGCCCTGAAACAAAATCCCGGCAAGCGCGGCTATATCCGCGTCAACGCCTGGGATACCGATTTCTGTTTCAACGATATCCTGGCTGTAATGGGCCCATGGCTGACCGGCATCGTGTTGCCCAAGGTCGAAGAAGCCGCGCAAGTCATCGCCGTCGATTGGATCATGGCGCAGATCGAAAAGGATAAAGGCATGGAGGTCGGTTCCGTCGACCTGTTGCCAATCCTGGAAACCGGTAAGGGCATCGCCAATGCGCGGGCCATCGCGGGGGCGGGCACGCGCGTGCGACGGCTTAGCTTCGGCGCCGGCGACTACACCAAGGACATGTCCATGCGCTGGACCTTGGCCGAAACCGAAATCGATCATGCCCGGGCCGAGGTCGTTCTGGCGTCCCGCGCCGAAGGGCTGGAGCCGCCCGTTGATTCCGTTTGGATCCACATCAAGGATACGGATGGGCTTGTCCGTTCGGCCGAGAAGGTCCGCGACATGGGCTTCCAGGGTAAGCTCTGCATCCACCCGGATCAGATCGGCCCGACCAACGGGGTCTTTACCCCGACCGAAGAGCAAGTGGCCTTTGCCGAAAAAGTGGTCGCTGCATTCGACGAGGCCGAGGCCCAGGGCTTGGCCTCGATCCAGTTGGACGGGTACTTCATTGATTACCCGATCGTCGATCAGGCCCGTCGCACGCTTGACCAGTGGAAAAGTATCCAGAACCGCTGATCAGTCGATTTTGTCCACAGGTTGCCGTTGTATGCGGGCGACTTAACAATCTGTGATCACGTGTAAATTCCGGCGGTGCATCCCCGCATATGTGGTGGATTTCCGCCGGAATTTAGAAATTTTCACTTATTTCAGCAATGAGACTACGAATATCCTGAAGGCGTTACGACGCGACCGGGCGGCGCATGCGCGCCTGGGACGCAAGGCGCAACGCAGACAGGAGTTGCACCCGGATGGACGACGCCACCAAGGCCATGCTGGAAGAAAGCTATGTGGAAACGGT